>JAGNZB010000077.1 GCA_017984655.1 Candidatus Altimarinota bacterium | reverse complement strand
GGCTTGCATCTACTACTAATATAGCGCCCTCGCAGGCAGCTAGACTTCGAGATACTTCATAAGTGAAATCCACATGGCCTGGTGTATCGATCAAGTTCAAAATATGGTCTTTCCAGTGCATTCTTACTGGCTGGAGTTTGATCGTGATACCTCGTTCTTGCTCAATATCCATGGTGTCGAGCATTTGCGTGTGTTTCATCTCGCGCTTGGCCAGAGTGGCAGTGTATTCGATGAAACGGTCAGCTAGGGTGGATTTGCCGTGATCGATATGGGCAATGATACAAAAATTACGAATCGGCTGGTTCATATGAAGGGAGATGTGGTAACAAAAGTCCGGTGCAGGCAATATGCTCAGCGTGTGGTAACAGTTCTACTGTAGC
This sequence comes from Candidatus Altimarinota bacterium, assembly GCA_017984655.1. Taxonomy (GTDB): domain Bacteria; phylum Patescibacteriota; class Gracilibacteria; order RBG-16-42-10; family RBG-16-42-10; genus JAGNZB01. Next base: position 5,078 of record JAGNZB010000077.1, on the reverse strand, counting down.
TTTATCAACGAGACCTTGCAAAATTTCTGCCTCAGCAATACCAAGACTGTTGGCAATATAACAATGTTGAATCTGATAGCGCTGAAGAAATTCTTTGATTGCTAGGGAGATGGTGTAGCCCAGCAGTTCTTGTACTGGAGCATTCCTTTCTTGGTGCAATGCAAAAGTGTGACAAATAGAGAATGGTTCGGGTAATTCCTCTCCCATCTCAGCTGTTGCCGCTAAATTTTCGGTCAAATCGCAACTAGCGAAACTGTAGGGTAAGCTACCAAGATACAAGACTTCATCACTTTGATAAAAAAGATGGATGCCAGTCTCAATTACCACTACTAATGATGCTTGTGTTAATGCCAAAAATGTAATCCCTTGGGCTAGAGCTTCAATTCTCTTGGTTTTGGCAATAGTGATCTCTTTGATTTTCTGAGGAAAGTACATTGCTTTTGGTCCAGTGAGGAGCACCGTAGTGACTTTGTACTGGCGAGCCATAGACAATAATGTCTCACTATCTAGGTCGGGAGCTTTCCAATCGAGGAGAGTGACGGTGCCATCGCTAAGTAGAGCGGCATGGCAGGCATGATATGCGCAGTCGAAAGCGAGAAGCTTAGTAGAGGACATTGTGCCAATGGTCAAGAGATTTGCAGGCACCTGTAGTATCCATGTCCACTGTAATCAAATCAAGTCTAAAATCAGTATCCTCTACTGTTTCTAAGTATTTGATAATTGCTTTGGTTAGCGATGTTTGTTTGTTTGGATGCCAATGCTGCAAGGGGTCGAAACCAGCTTTGGTGCTCTTGACCTCTACAAATAGTAAGTCAGCTTGGGTATCACTATGACAAATGAGGTCGATTTCGGTATGGCTCGCCTGCCAATTGCGAGCGACTATGGTGTAGCCACAGGCATGCAAATAGTGCTCAGCATAATCTTCAGCTAGAGCGCCTATTTGCTTCGTACTCATAGTCCACGGATCACTCCTTGGTATTGTGTGGTCAAGAAATCAAAGACGACTTTTTGGACTCGATGCATATCTTCGTCTGTCAGTGTGCGGTCTTGTGATTGCAAAGTGAATTGATACGCTAGTGCTTTGTTGGTCGTGGCAATCTTGTCGCCCTCATAGATGTCAAAAAGTTGTACAACAGAGATCAGTGGATCTAGCTTCTGAAGCTCATGGAGTAGGGTGCCGGCAGCAACTTGGCGATCGACTACGACTGAGACATCGAAGACTTTGTGAGGAAACTTGGGCACAGGCTCATACTCTAGAGCTTTATTTGGGGTAGTGTTCAAAAGTTGTTCAAAGTTAATCTCAGCATAAGCTACTCTTTGTTCAAGCTTCAGTCTGCTTCTAACCACACCAGCGACTTCGAAGATGTGACCGATGACTTGGTTTGCCACTTTGATGGTCGCTGCCCGTCCTGCTTGAGCGGCTATCGGCAAACCTTCGCTCCACGGTTCAATTGAAACTTCCAGATGAAGATGTCCCAGTAGTTTACTGACGGTGGCTTGGACTTTTTTGAAAGGAATATTGTTCTCGGGATCACTGACTACAATCCCAATCATAACATTCTCAGTAGGCAGTACTTTTAGGTCTTTGCTGGAAGGAAGAAATGTCTTTCCGATTTCGAAGATATTGATTGGTAGCTTGGTGGTGCTGTTTCTTTGGACTACATCACAGAGGCCTGGTAATAAACTGACGCGCAAATGAGTATGGTCTTGTGACAGTGAGTTTCTCAGTACTGTATGCTGCTGATCAAGACCAAATTGTTTGATAGTAGCTTCACTATAGAATGAATGTTTGGAAACTTCTTGTAACCCGGCAGTGAAAGCTAAAAATGTTTTTACTTTTTTTTCTAGCTCATACCATGGTTGAGGAATCGGTAGGCCCAGTGGTACTCGAGGGAGGATGGGGGTGATCTTCTCATAGCCATAGAAACGAGCGATCTCTTCGATGATGTCGACCTCACTACTGACATCTTTGGTCGCACGATAGCTTGGAATAGTCAGTTGCCACTCCTGTTCACTAGTTTTTTTGATCACAAAACCCAATTGCTCAAGGGTGTGGCTGATGAATCCAGTACTAATATCAGTCCCAATACGAGCATTGATTCTTTGAGGATTGATGACACAATATTTTGGTTGTGGTGGCAGTGGGAACTGATCCACAATTTCACTGCTGATTTTTACTGTACAATATTGACCCAAGATCAATAGAAAACGGCGCAGGGCAGTCTCTGGTAGATAAGGATCTAATGATTTTTCATAGCGCTGTACGGCATCAGTACGTAAGCCCAACTTATGGGCTGTGACACGGACACTGGTCGGATCAAAATGGGCTGCTTCTAGGATGATACTGGTGGTGCTCTCAGTAATCTGGCTACTCTTGCCGCCCATCACACCTGCTATTGCTAATACTTTTTGGTCGTCAGCAATGACCAGCATCGTGCTATCAAGGGTGCGTACTACTCCATCAAGGGTTTCGATTGTTTCACCTGCTACTGCATGACGGACATGAATCGCGCCGACAACTTGAGTAGCATCGAAAGCATGGAGCGGTTGACCTAACTCCTGCATGATATAATTGGTAGTGTCCACAATCAGTCCATGGCTACTATGTCCCAGTGCTCGTAAGCGATTTGCTAGTTCAGTATGGTCTCGGATATCCGTGACTTGTAGTTTAACAGCCATATAGCGAGTACACAATGTGCTAGCACTAACCTGGACAGCTAATTGCTCAGTACCAGCTGGACTGGTATCTACTGGTAGTGGGAGAAGTTTGCGATCCCAAATCACTGCACACTCGCGTGCCAAACCATAATGTCCCCATAAGTCTGGGCGATGGGTTAGAGATTTATTGTCAATTTCAACAATAGAATCATCAAGTCCTAGAGCTTGTGCTAAGGGAGTGCCAACTTTTGCAGGCAATGCTGACAAGTCTTTGACCCCATCTTCGGTATTTGGTAGTCCTACTTCGTCAGCCCCACAGATCATGCCGACACTAGTTACCCCTCTTAATTCAGTTTCTTTGAGCTCTACCAGGTCACCTTCACCATGCCAACGCACTTTGCTACCTGGCAAGGCGACAATTACTTTCATGCCAACACGAATATTGGATGCGCCACAAACAATCTGCACGGTGCGATCACCAATATTAGTTTGGGTTACTTGCAGCTTAGTCGCATTGGGATGAGCTGCAATGCTAAGGATTTCGCCGACGACGATGTGCTGCCACTGGGCACTGAGATTCTCGATCCCTTCTAGTTCTGCTGTGCGGATATTAAACAATGCTGAGAATTGTTCATCGCTGACATCGGCTAAAGAGACGAATTGATTGAGCCATGTTCGAGATACCTTCATAGAGAGAATTGAGATAAGAAGCGGAGATCACCATTTTGTAAGAGACGAACATCATCAATTTTGTATTTCATCATCACGAGACGACTGAGCCCCATACCAAAAGCCCAACCGTTGTATTTATTGGAGTCAATCTTGCCCGCTTCGAGCACTTTGGGATGAATCATGCCACAGGGAATCAGCTCTACCCAACCGGATTGTTTGCAGACACTACAGCCATGGCCTCGACAAATAGTACATTCGCTATCGAGCTCAAATCCTGGCTCGACGAAAGGGAAGTAGCCAGGTCGGAGACGAACATTGACGTCACGCTGGAACATCTCACGTAAAAGCAACTTCATCACAGCAAGCAGATTACCAATAGTGAGATTCTCATCAATCATCATCCCTTCTAGCTGATAAAAAGTATGGTCATGTGAGACATCTACAGCTTCATTGCGGAATACTCGTCCTGGGACAATACCTCGGAATGGGGCGCCGTACATTTCCATAGCACGTACTTGTACTGATGATGTATGTGTGCGCATCACAGTGTCGTCACTCAAGAAAAATGTGTCGTGAGAATCACGTGCTGGATGGGTGCTGGGGATATTGAGGGCTTCGAAATTGTAGTAGTCACTTTCCGCTTCTGGTCCTCGTAATACAGCGAAGCCAAGACGCTGAAAGATATCAGTCAGTTCATTTTGGACTAATGTCAGGGGATGAAGTGAGCCACTAGATCCTGTGCTTGGGATAGTGACATCGATTGCTTCATGCTTTTCTTGTGCTTGTAAAGCAGCTTCTTGTAAGCTCTGTGATCGTTCGTTTATCAATGTTTCAGTTTGCACGCGCAGCTGTTGCACTGTACTACCAAAGGTCTTTCTTTCTTCGACAGGCAGATTGACCAGATTCTTGAGCAATAAAGTGATTTGTCCCTGCTTACCCAGGTAAGTGTTTTTGATCGCTTCTAGCTCTGCTATTGTGTCCGCCTTTCCAATCTCGGTCTGTGCGGTGGCGGCAATTTGTTCAATATCATTCATGCAATGAAGATTTACGGTGAAATGCGAACTCAATTAAAACCATTCCTACGATAATAATCAAGGCGTCCCACCAAAAAAACACCTGCAGTGATTTGAGTAAAAGTAGCAAGCAGAGTGATACAGAAATCAGTATCCCCTGGCGCAGGGCAATGACAAGGAACGCGAAGAAGATTTCATTGCCGCTGAGAAAGCGTTTGAGGAAGAAGATCAGCAATGCGCATGTGGCAGCCATGGCAATGAAAAGTGAAATAAAAAATGCCAGCATTGCCCCCCACTCAATGCCACTTTGGCATACTTCATTGACCCATAGTTCACAAGGAGAGAGCTTGCTAATCACCAGCCACCAAGTACTCCAGCCGAGTAGTGCCGATCCTAATAATATCCAGAGATTAAGCATGGGAAGAGATTAGTTGTTCTAGGAGCTGAGGAATTTTTTGGAAGTCCGCCATCAATGTGCTTTGTAGTGAGCCATTGTAGAGTGCGGCTGCAGGATGATAGAGCGGGAAATATACTTGAGGATGACCATCTATTCCTTTTGTGTGAATTGCTTTGCCATGTGCCTCAGATATTTTTTGGTTGGGCAAAAAGTAATTCATGGAGTGTCTACCGAGTGTCACAATTACTAGTGGTTTGAGTAGTTGCAATTGGTTCTTGAGATAGCGATCACTACAGGTACTGATCTCATCTGGCAGTGGATCGCGATTGTTAGGCGGG
>JAGNZB010000076.1 GCA_017984655.1 Candidatus Altimarinota bacterium | reverse complement strand
TTTCCACGGTGGAAAACTTTGGTCTGTAGTGTGCATATTGTCCTAGTATAAGCACAATATATCACTAGGATTAGAAATCATCTGGGAATACTTAGCAAGGATAGAATGAAACCTGTGAACAAAAGGAGCGAAACTTATACACTATCCCCTACCTCTGTGGAAGAAAATATTTTTTTGGCCTCAGCAATGACACTTTGTTGGTCAGGTTCCGGTATTTCCTTAATGGTAAGGTATTTTTTGAGCTGATCTTCGATCGAAGCGCTTTGTTCTATGCGATTTGAGGCTTTTTTGCTATTGATTCCACCCTCGTTTTCTTTGGTAATATTTCGTTCAATCCCGGCAAAGTAATAGATGTCGACCAAATACTCTTTGAGATCTTGGAGGGTAATTTTTTGGACGAAATCAGCATCCCCACTGATCACTATGCGCACTATACTATCATGAAGGTCTTCGGTTGGTGGTGTGATCTGATCTTCGATTCTCCAAGTTATGAACCGTCTGACTTTAAGATCGTGAAACGCTATTTCTGTGCTGCTATTAGCGATCGAGACTGTCAAACAGCCTTTTTCTTCTTTCTCTTCTCCGAAGTCGATTCTCTGTGGTGATCCCGCATAGACTACATAAGGAGCGGTGGAGAGCACCTGGTGGCGATGGAGATGGCCACAGGCGACATAATCTAGTCGAGTATCTGCTATTAAACTGAGTGGTATCACTAAATCCTTGCCAATCATGACATTTCTTTCACTCCCAAAGGTCGCTCCCATAATGGTAGCATGCACCATTCCGAGATGTGGAATACCAGGTGTCAATTGATCCAGGAGAGAGAGAAAGAGCTGGCTTGCCTTGTCCATCAGGACTTGGTCTATTTCTTCAATCGTCTTTCCTTTGTACTGCTCATTTTTGAGCAAAAAGTTTCTCGTCAGCCATGGCCAAGTGACGATTTCTACTGGCCCTGATTTGGTGTCGATTTGTAATTTCTCGATTTTTTTGCTGACAGTCACTCTCGGCAGATCAAGTGAGCGGTAGATCTCAAGTGTATGCGCTTTGTGTTCGATATTTGGTAAGTCATGATTACCAACTAATAAGACTACTTGACGGTCCTTGTCACTAAATCGTTGTATTGCTCGCGCAAAGGCATTTTGATACGTCGGACTAGGATCACGATTCTTGAATGCATCTCCCGTGAAGAGTACCACATCAACATCATGCTCATTAGCTAGCTCAATCATCGCATCCAAACTATTCTGCCAGTCCTGAAATCGGGTTGATAGACCAGTGTCAGGATCAATATGGCTGTAGTTCTCCATTCCCAGGTGCAGATCAGAAAAATGTAAGAATTTCATATTTAAAAGTGTTTATAGTAAAGTAGCAAAAGAATGGCAATTGCTAAATAGCTTGTAGTGGTTTTATAACGATATTTTATGGAATGCCCCCGCTGTCATACTCTGGAGACCGCTGTTATTGATTCTCGTCTTGCAGAACACAACAAAGCGATCCGTCGTCGTCGGGAGTGTGACAAATGCGCTTTCCGTTTTTCTACCATAGAGCGAGTGCGCTACGAAAGCTTCGTGGTAATCAAAAAGGACGGCACCAGAGAGCCCTACAACCGTCAGAAACTGGAAGAAGGAATCTGGAAGGCTTGTATCAAGCGCCCCGTGACCCAAGCTGAGGTCGACCAACTACTGACTACTCTGGAGGAACAATGGTCTTTGGCCAAAGAGGTCCAGTCTACCACTATTGGTACCGATGTGATGCAGGCACTATTGAAGCTAGATCAAGTAGCCTACATTCGTTTTGCCTCTGTGTACCAGTCCTTTGCTGACCTAGCCTCATTTAGGTCATTTTTGGCCAATCTTGAGAACAAGTGACGATCATCTACTATTCGTTGTCCTGTAGTACTAAGTGTTGTTGATCAAAAAAGGCTTGTCATGATGATTCTGACAAAGCCTTTTTGAGAAAATAAACAATCAGCTTTGCGCCGCAAAGACTCGCAGCTTCTCTTCCAGTGATACTTTTTCTAACTGCATTGCCTCTAGTCGAGCCTTTTCTTCCTCGATGATTTTAGCTGGAGCCTTTGCTACAAATCCCTCATTTGCCAGTTTAGTACTGACGATGTCAATTTGCTTTTCCAAATTACCGATTTGCGTCATAGTCTTGGCCTTTTCAGCTTCGATGTCGATGATGTTCTCAAGGTGAAGGATTACCTCAATGCCATCGCTCAAGAAAGACAATTGTGGGCCCTGAATTGTTTCTTTGTTGGTTTGTATGCTGATCGGTGTCAGTCTCGCTAGGAAGCTGATTACTGGCATTTTGATCTGCAATAAATCAAAGTGAGTGTCGCTAATGATCGTCGCTGGAATCTTCTTGACCGGGTCGATCTTGAGCTCTGCTCTTTTGGTTCGAATAGTGGTAATCAATGATCGGATCAATTCAAATTGTTGTTCAGCTTTGCTATCAATGAACTGGTCATTGATCTGTGGCCACTCACTAATAATCAATGGCTGATTTGGGTGGATATATGACCAGATTTGTTCGGTGACAAATGGAATAAAGGGATGCAAAAGCTGGAGCAATGTACTCAGTACATGCATCAGTACCCCTTGATTCTCTTTGCCTTCTACTTTGCTGATCTCAATATACCAGTCAGCCAGATCATGCCAGAGAAAGTCATATAGCATCGTACCAGCCTCGCTAAACTGATAGTTGGTCAAGTACTTGGTCACATCCCCAATCACGCGCTGGAGACGAGATAGGATGTATGCATCACTGATACTGATCGCCTTTACTTCCAGAGTGATATCGGTGTCGATACGAGACAAAATAAAGCGACTGACATTCCAGATCTTGTTGATGAAGTTTCGATAGCTAGCGATCTTTGTTTCAGAGATACGGATATCATTACCTGGGGTTGTTCCTAGAGATAGTGATAATCTTACTGCATCAGTACCATACTTGGCGATCATATCGAGTGGATCGATGATATTGCCAAGAGACTTTGACATCTTATTGCCATGCTCATCACGTACGAGACCATGGAGATAGACAGTCTTGAATGGAATTTCATTGAGTGCATATTTGCTCATCATGATCATTCTCAGTACCCAGAATGTGAGGATGTCATAACCAGTCTCCAAAACACTTGTAGGGTGGAAGTACTCCAATTCTTTCGTTTTTTCTGGCCAACCAAGCGTTGAAAATGTCCAGAGGCCTGAAGAGAACCAAGTGTCGAGATTGTCTTCATCTTGGCGGATATTGGTACTATGACAATGCTCACACTGCTTGGGAGCATCTATCTGTACAGTAATTTGATTACAATCATCACAGTACCAGGCTGGGATCTGATGGCCGAACCAAATCTGACGTGAGATACACCAATCTTGGAGATTATCGACCCAGTTGAAGTAGTTTTTCTCAAAGCGCTCAGGAATGATTTTGATCTCGCCATTTTTGATTACATCCTGACACATTGACTGGATACTTTGGCCGTCACGGAATGCTTTTGTCGTGGCTATGAACCACTGCAGTGACACCATTGGCTCGACAATTACATTACCTCGTTCTGAGAATCCGATATTCTGCAATTTATCTTCGATTTTGATCAATAGTCCCAGATCTTCCATGTCTTTGACGATTTGTTTTCTCGCTACAAATCGATCGAGACCTTGGTATTTGCCTCCCAATGCATTGATTGCGCCTTTCGTATCCAAAATAGTGATCACTTCTAGCTGATGACGTTGGCCGATAGCAAAGTCATTGGGATCATGTCCGGGAGTAATTTTGACCGCACCGCTACCAAAAGTCTGATCTACATAATCATCGGCAATAATTGGTATCTCGCGATCACTGAGCGGTAATGAGACAAACTTTCCAATTAAGTGCTGATAACGCTTGTCCTCAGGATGAACTGCTACGGCAGTATCGCCAAGCATGGTCTCTGGTCTTGTGGTCGCGACCACAATCACCTCATCACTATCTTTGATGGGGTAGGTGAAATAGTACAAGTGTCCTTGTACTTCTTTGGCAATTACCTCTTCATTGGACAGTGTGGTTTCTGAAGCAGGACACCAGTTGATGATCTTTTTGCCACGATAAATCAGGCCATCACGATACATATCGACGAAGATCTTTCGTACTGCTCGAGAAAGTGAGTCTTCCAGTGTATAGCGCTCACGGCTCCAGTCACAGCTAGCTCCCATTTTTCTTACCTGAGTGCGGATAGTATCTTGTGAATCAGCAATGAATGCGTGGATGCGACGAAGTAGCTCATCTTTGCCAATATCATGACGACTCTTGCCTTCAGTTTTTCGAATAATACCTTCTACTTTGGTTTGGGTGGCTACCGCCGCATGATCTGTTCCTGGCAACCAGAGTGTTGGTACTCCACGCAATCGCTGAAAACGAACCATAATGTCCTGTAGCGTCAAAAACATCGCATGGCCTACATGCAAAGTACCTGTGGCATTTGGTGGTGGCATCATTACTGTAAATGGTGCTTGTTGAGGATAGCTAGCTTCTTCCGTTCTCCATGGTTTGAAGTACCCTTCGCTTTCCCAATGTTGGTAGAGCTTGTCTTCATAGAGAGCGGCTTCGTAGGTTTTTGGTAGTTCGTATTTTGCCATAGATTCGATCAAGTAGAACTACTATAGCAGTTTTGTCGAATTGGCAAAGTGACAGATTGTACAAACTAAGCACCAGTGCTCAAGCTATCTTGTCACCTTTGATTTTCTTGCATAGGTAAGGCCTGTTGCTGCACCAGCGATCAAAAGTGTCCAGAGCAAGTAGGGGCGCAGCTTCTGCCAGAGTGAGATCTGGTTGCTGTTTTGCCACTGGCTTTCATCAAATTGTACCAGCGGACTGACATTTCCTGCTGCATCAGCAGCTGCGATCAGATAGCCTGTATTCCAGCTGTTGGTTGCCAATACGAATTGGCCACTACTATCCGCTTGGATGAAGTAGCTGTTTGGTTGTTGGCCACGAGTTTGAATACCGATATAAGCATACGGTTCACTAATTCCTTTGATTTCTCCCCAAGATGCATACTTGACTGATGGCAATTGAGGCGCCGTTTGATCGACTGCAAAGTTGTAGCTTGCTACTGTGCCACCTTCTGGATTTTTGACTGAGAAGTGATGGGGACCTTCAGCTAAGTTTGCAGTAGTCTCTAGTGACCAATGTCCTTGTTTGTCTGTGCTTACCTGATATTGACGAGGATCATCACTAGCTACTTCTATCGTCAAATCGGTAGGTGTCTTGTTTGTGCCAAAGAAAGTTGGAGTGCTGACATTTGTTACTAGGTTTCGGTCTTGCTGAAAGAAAGGATTTTGGCTGCTTTCCAATAGACCATAGAGTGTCTCTGGTTTGTTTTCAGTGCTATACGCTAGATTGTTACTATAGTCAGTAGTGCTGCCTTGATTGTCTTTGATCTTGAAGCTGATCAATCCTAGCTTGTTCTTCGGCTCTGGTA
>JAGNZB010000013.1 GCA_017984655.1 Candidatus Altimarinota bacterium | reverse complement strand
GGATTAGCACTTGCCCACGAGCAGAGATGCGTACCATCATCCTGGCGCTCCACTTATTCGTCGTCGACTTTTTGATTGAGCAAACTCATGCCACACCAATTCTGCTGCTTGATGACCTTCTGTCCGAGTTTGATGATGACAGGCAGCAGTTGGTGCTATCATGGACCGCTCGTTGCCAGCTCTTTCTCACCGTAGCTGGTTCCATGCCCCCCAGAAAGCACGCCCAAGTATTTACGGTAACAAAAGGAAACGTTCTCAAAAATTAGCAATTAGGAATTGGTAATGGTGAATTGGGACCACTCATACGACACTAACCATCATCAGGTTTTCCCTTTAGATTTACCTTTCCCTTCACTTTTTGGTCCCTTCCTTATTCCTCATCCTCCTTCCCGCCATCCTGAGCGAAGCCGAAGGACCCTGCCGAGTATCTCGGTTCCCATTTTCTCCCACACCCTTAGTTTATTTTCACCTTTACCTTCCCTTTAACCTTCACCTTGCATGACCCAAGTAGCCCCGAAAGAAACGTAAAGGTAAACGTGAAAGTAAAAGTAATTGATTTGGGGGGCGAAAGTATGAGCCGAGATCATCTGCAAGTTTTTTCGCGATGCTCAGGCTGGTGAAGTGAGGTTGGTATTTTTGAGTGTCCCCTCTTCACCCCTTGCAGCCCGTGATCCCCAATTTCTAATTCCTAATTACCAATTCCTAATTAACCTAGTTTTCTTTCCCCCATAGTTATGTTAGTATGTTATGAACTATTTCTGTCTCAATGCCAGTAAAGGATCACCATCATTCTCGCACCTCAACAAAACTGCATTTCCAGGCTGTATTTTCGACTGTGGCAATCTGTTTGTCCTTGAGCTTGGTAACTGGGGTGATGATCGCTTCTGCTATTGATGAACCGACTTTGCCAGACTATCAAGTGCCGACCATTCCTAGTCGAGATAGTTTGATTCGTTCAGTCAGGCCTACTACGTTGCCTGATCCTAATAGTGCTCGTATTCCAGGGATGCCCAGCTTACAATCCCTGAACTCTGATACGTCGGACACCGATACAATTCGACAGACGATGCGTACGATCACTAGTGAACGAGCCCAGCCTTCTAGTGGCACAGCATCAGACCCATTGGCAACCGATGCTTCCACTGGTCAAAACGCGCAATCTTCGCTAACAAGAAATGGTTCTTTACCTGCTGGTGCCGTCGATGCTGCTCCGCAGTCTTTCAATGCTGGTGCTCTCGTTACAGGTCGTATTGCTCAAGATGCTACTAGTAGTTTTGAAAATTCCCTAGCAGCTTTCATTGCTCTTCGGGCGGAGATCTCCAATAAACAAACGGAAAAGATTGCTGGGAAGTTGGATCAACTCAATGATTCGCATCGCTCGATCAATAACAAGATGAAAGATCTGGCCAAGACAATGAATGATGTGCTCAAGCAGTTACCCACTATTCCAGCCTTATGATGCGTTGGCCTTATTTTACATTATTGGTACTGCTTCTCGGTGTTGGTAATTTCTTAGTTTACGCTCAGGAATTTCCTTCTGTTCCAAGCCAAGGGCAAGCACAGAGTTTGGCTAGTAGTCAGCTCCCTGATGTCCCGACTACAGTACCACCAGCCGTGATGCAGCTAATACAACAGGCACCTCCACCTGATCAAGCTAATTTGTTGCCTCGACGAGCTCAAGAAGAGTTGGCACGTCAGCGTCAGTCTTCGATTGACGAGCTACTTGGCGCCGTCAATAATGCCAATCCTGTCGCCAATGGTCAGTTGCCCTTGGGAGGATCAGCGACAAACTCATCAGGAAATAACTCGTCAGCCACAAATCCATCAGGAACAAGCCCTAGCACGTCCACTTCTAGTTCTCCAGCAAGTACACCTACTACTGGGGGTGGAACAAGTTCATCATCACTGGCACAGGGGGATTCAGCTTTGAATATCGTCACTCGCTATACTACAGTTCAGTCAGCTCTCAACCGTGCAGACTATGTTCAGGCGCTTGATTTGGCTACTAAGGCTGATGTTGCTCTTCGTACTGGTTATACCGACCAGATATATGATGAATTGCAGCAAACCAAGCGTGATTATCAGCAATTTCGAGATGTACTGGGCCAGTTCAAAGATCAGCTCAATGCGATGAAGAGTCGTTTGCCCACAGTGATTGCTAATTGCGTGCATCCATGAAAAATACTTTTTTCTTGTCGCGTTTCCAATCCGGTGTTCTTGGTGTCCTGATGCTAAGTATGCTGTTGCCTTATGCCAGCGCGCAGGTTTCTCCCCTTCCATCTACAACACCAGATACAGCACAGCTTCAATCCGAGGCAGAGCGCCAAGCTAGCCTGGAACAACGTCGCTTACAAACTGAAGCGCAGACTACTGCCAACAATGCGATGCGGGCTACGTTAGACAGTCAAAATGTACCGATGACCTTGCGTCAATCACTAGAGGGCAGTACACCACAAAGAACTAGGGATGCTTCACGGAGTGCCGGTTATACGGCTGTTCAAGAGCATCTTGCTGCTAGTGATTTACCAGCTGTCGATCCTGTGGCTGTGCTCAATGATGCCAGTCCATTGATTGATGCTGGTGTTACTGATCCTGCGAGGATTGGCCGCATTCTTTCTAGTCTATCCACGGCCTACAACAATGCTAGTACAGAAACCAATCTAGCCCAATTGCAGTCGTATTGGGCTGCTGGTGTGCAAGGTTCATCCAACTGCGCAGCAGATGATGCTGGTAAGGATCTTTGTACAGCAATAGTTGAGTTGAAAGAGGTCTTGGATGGTATTGATAGTGATTTGACGTCCATTGTCAGCAATGCCAAAACATTGCGTACTTTTGTCTCTGGTAAGCCAGCATTTATGCCGACAGCTTCATTACCACCTCGGGTGTGCACTGGGCTAGCTGTACCTGGTCCTGGTGTCAGTTTGACTGATGTTGCTATTGCTCCTACTGATCCTGCGTATGATCCTAGTAGTGGTCGCTTGTCTTTTGCTGATGCTCTGAATCAATTGCGTGCAGCGGGTGACATCTCACAGTCGTCAGCACAGCTAGGAGGCAATAGTGGCTCATCTCTGGGGTATAGTACTGGAGTGTTGCGTACAAACTCACAGACGTATGGGGAGAATGTTGCCCACCTTCAAGAGCGTTACGATCATCTCGAAGCTCTAGTATGGCAGCGTTTTGATACCACCATTCATGCTCGATTCACCACATTCAAAAAACACACAGAAGAGCTCGAGCAGTTTAGTGAGCAACTCAGCAGTGTTCTCAGCGCTCTCAATCTTCATCCACGAACACCATAATTATGAAATGGAAAGCTTTTCTACTCATGCTCGGTCTCTTTATTGGTACGCCAATTCTATTTGGTCAGACAGGTCCAACAGATGTTCTTCCCAATCCAGCTCAGCTACAACAGTCTGGTACGGCGGCACTGCCTACAGTCCCCGCTCTTCCTAATGCCAATCAGTTACAGCAATCAGCTGCATTACCTACAGCCCCCGCTCTTCCCACCACACCACCTTTGTCTGCGGATAGTCTGAGAGCCGCAGGAGTGAATCCATCAAGCCTCAATACCACTCAAGCTTCATCAGCGCTGAGTGGGGCTCAAAGCCAAGCTAGTGGTTTGTTGCAGCCGTTACCAACTGTTCCGGCTCTACCTACTCCAGGTGATGTTGCTGGTCTTGCCAAGAGCTTTGCTGAGAAGACTTTCCCCGAAGAGTTTGCTGCTGCTAAGGGAGGGTTGCAGCTACCAGAGGGCGTGCCATCTGGTTTACCAACCGGAGTCCCCTCTGGTTTACCAACCGGAGTCCCCTCTGGTTTACCAACCGGAGTCCCCTCTGGTTTACCAACCGGAGTTCCCTCTGGTTTACCAACCGGAGTTCCCTCTGGTTTACCAACCGGAGTTCCCTCTGGTTTACCAACCGGAGTTCCTTCTGGTCTACCAACCGGAGTCCCATCTGGTCTACCAACAGGGGTCCCTTCTAGTATCCCTACGACCTTACCAACTAGTAATTAATTTACATGAATAAGCTTGCTAAACTGCTTTTGATCGCTGTTCTAGTCCTGGTTTCCACACTAGGAGCTTGGGTGGTTAGCTATGCGCAAAGTTCGCCGCTAGATCTTGCCGCTACTCAATTGTCAGGAACGCAAACATTTAGAACTGGTGAATTATCAGCTAGCAATGCTAGTCGGTCATCAGCAAGAACAAATCAGGTAGGTGGTACTATTCGTAGTCATGAAGCTCTTCTCGATGCTGGCCAAGAAAATATGCAGCAAGCATTTTCTGCTATGGTAACAGCGACTGGGTTCTATCGCGCTGTGAATAACCGTTTTTTACGGTAATTTTCGTTTTCTAGGCTACTGTGGAAAGTGGTGTGTGAAAGCAGTTGCTACAGTATAACCTTGCTTTGTCTTAGCGATTGAACTGGCTTTCAGCATAGGTGGCAGCTTCCTGATCGTGATATGTGCTAACAATAGCTCGTGCGAGTTTTATTTTTGATTCTTGGACAGTCTTTCCAGCCTTGATCCCCTGCTCAATTTCAGTAATTTCATTGATTGGGAGATCTGTGAGGAGTTCAAAATAGGAGCTGATCAAATGGTCAGGGATAGACATGATTTTGCTAAATTGCTTGGTAGCTAGCTCGGTGAGTTCAATGGTATTCTCCCCTGTCTTTCCCATTACCTTACCATCCAATCCTGCTAATGTTGGTGTGAGTACTACACTTTGAGCTGGCTCCTGTATCGCTTCTTGCAGGACTTGTCCTGCTAAACAGTGGAATCTTTTGTCACTGCTGCCAATTTCAACATCAGCGCGGAGTACGACTGAGTCATAACCTTGCATCAAGGGCGCAAAGAATTCACTAGTTTTTGTCGTTTTTTTCCCGGTTTTTCCATCTTGGCCTTGCTCTAGAAATTGTTCCATAGTGAAATGGTCTGCTAAGGCTACTACCTCACGCAAACTCATGTTGTCGAGCCAGTCACTATCATAAGCGATCTCGATGGTGTTGGTGTCGAGCACTTTTCGTGCTTGGTCTAGGTAGTTGTTTACATTTTTGGCGACCTCGTCATCAGTTAGTTGGCGTTTCTTTTGTTTGCTACCAAGGTCAGCTACTTTTTCGCTAAAGTTACCTACTACTAGGATCACTTGGTGTCCAGCATCTTGGAACTGTCGTACCTTTCTCAGTACAACAGCATGCCCGAGATGAAGGTTGTCTGTGGTAGGATCAAGGTAGAGCTTTATTTTTAACTTTTTGCCAGAAGCCAGCTTGTTTTTGAGATCATCACTACTGATCACCTCTGCTGTGCCACGTTGGAGAATCTTTTCAATTGTTTTGGGTGTTGTATCGACAGCCATAAAGTTGCAATAATAATTGGAAGTACACTACTAAAAAAGCTTTCCAATTCTAGAAAAGAAAGCTTCTTTAGGCAAACTAATTACAAAACTACAATGGGCGTACTGAAATTGATCGTGTTACCCCCAGATCTCTACAGTTGATGACTCTACCAGCTTCGAAGCAGTTTACTGTGGTTGATACCACAAATGGTCCCCCATTGGACACATCATTACCTAATACTTGTACATTTGGAACAGTGAAGGTTCCTGTCGCTACCCCGGTAGTGATTTCTGATGGTGACAAGCCAATTGCTCCAGATCTAGTTGGTGTGCCTGTGAAGGAAAGGCTTCTTACTGTACATCGTGGTGTGCCAGTGAAGATTAAGTCGATGTAATTGTTTTCTACGGTACGATAGTTGACTCCATCACGAGTAACTGCACCGCCAAAAGAAATCTCCCGACATTCGGGTGCTACGGTACTACCATCATCTGTGGGGATGATGACATCGCTGTGAGTGCCTGCGTCTACCACGTCAGGTCTGTCAGTGACAGTTCCTGTATCACCTACTACATCAGGTCTGTCAGTGACAGTTCCTGTATCACCAGATACAGATGTGTCTGGTCTATCAATGGCAGCATCTTGGGGAGCATCGATTGCGGCATCTACTGATGCCTCTATAGGGCTATCAGTGAAAGCGTCAACTCTAGAAGTGTCTTCTATTGTAGTGATATCAATCTGAGCATCTTGCCCAGCGTCTGTGCCAGCCTCGAATCCATTATCAGGCGTACCAGCATCGTTGGTGCTATCTACCATGGCTCCTGTGTCTATTCCCTCTGAGCCTAGATCTGTTGCTGCGTCGATTGCATCGTCTGCCACACTTCCACCGTCTCTAGCATCAGGATTGGTGGGTTGATCAGTAGCTACTGTTCCATCAACTCCTGTTTCTGTATCATCAGTATTGATTGGGTTTGCATCGGTAGGGTTACAGCGGAGGACATTTGAATCCCCTGTCGCGTCAAAAGTACAAAATAATATTGGATTTTGTAATGAGCAAGCTTGCATGAGCACTGCAAACACTGCTGCACGAACACCTCCTGTTCTCTTGGTTGTAGTACCTTGATCTAGATTTCTTGATTGGCTTCTTGTTCTCATGAATTTAATTTAAGCGTGATTCAGAATACAATATTCGTGGGTGTTGTCAATGGGGTTTGTTTGTGACGTTTTCATTATTTGGCTTCTAGAATGAGCAGAAAGTAATTGCTGCTTATGAAGCGTTGGCTGATCGGGATTGCTGTGGTTTTTCTGCTAGTGGGGTATGGCCTAGTTTATGATAGTGCTATCACTAAATCTAAAAAGCAGTATTTTGATCGATATCAGCAACAAGAAAAGTTTGAGCTTTCTATAGTTGAAGTTTTGCCAAGCTCAGCTAATGGTGGCTCCTACATAGGACGCGGGGCAGGGGAGTCATTTTCTATACTAGTAGAAGTTCCACCCGGGCAAATATTGTCGTTGGGTGATCGGGTGAGTGTGGAAGGACATTTGAGTTCACTACCAAAGTATATTCGACCTAGTTATGAAAAGCTTCGCCATTTGGTTGGTATGATAGTACCCAGGTCCTTGCAGGTCATTGGCCACAGTTCTGGTGTGTATTGGACTCTAGTGCGGTTTCGTCAGGTATTTCTAGAGAGACTGGAAGGATTGCTTCACTATAATGTTGCTGCACTGCTTGGCGGTGTCTTGGTGGGGGATACTAGTTTGCTTACTGTGGAAGTCAAAGATAGCTTCAGAGTTTCTGGGCTGTCACATGTGATGGCTATCTCGGGTGCCAATATGACCTTGCTTATGCAGTGTGTGTTTTCGCTTCTAAGGTTTCTACCCAAGAGGCTCAAGTTGTTGGTGACGGCCCTGGTGCTGGTTGGGTTTACTATGTTTGTCGGTGCTTCTGCCGCTGTTGTCCGGGCCGGCATTATGACAATGATCAATCTCTGTGCCTTAGCCCTGGAACAATTCTATGTAGCTATGCGGGCGTTGTATGTAGTGGTATTGGTCGTGTTTTTCTATAGTCCTTACATAGTCATCTATGACATAGGCTTTCAGCTCTCTTGTGTTGCCACCCTGGGAATGATCGTCTGTTCCAGGCCACTGTCACTGCTACTGTCTCGAGTCCCCTGGAATATTGTAAAAGAGACCTTGAGTACTACGGTTGCGGCCACCATCATGACCCTGCCAATCACCCTGTTCTATTTCCACACTTGGTACCCCTTGGGGGTTGTGGTGAATTTTTTGCTTGTTCCCTTGTTCACTGTAGTTACTTTTCTAGGGTATGGTATTTTGTTTTGTAGTTATGTTCCTTTCTTGGGAGTGATCTTTACTAGTCTGGTGGATCGTGCACTGCTGTGGCTCTTGGCTGTGATTCAGTGGGGAGGGGACCTGTCTTCCATGGTGGTTATCAGTAGTGCTTGGGATCTCACTCTGGTGCTTTCCTACTATGCTTTCCTAGCTTTTGTTTATGATAAGTTGTCGCGCAGTCTGGAAAAACTTCCACAGTGATGTGCTTTTTGGTCAAGTGCTATTTGATCTGGCTTCTATACATTTTATTACTTTTTGCTAGGGTGGAAGGGATTTATGTTTTTATGTTTATGCAAGACCAACTCAATCTTCGTCAAGTCGCCCAATTACTCAAGCGTAGCACCAAGAGTGTGAGGAATTACATCAAGGCCAACAAATTGAAGGCGAGTAAGGTGGAGAGTGTTAATGGGCCTGAATATAGCTTCCTGGTTGCTGATGTTGTCGCTTTTGCCAAAGAAAGTTTGGGGATTGATTTGGTAATGGGAGAGATGTTGGAAAAGACTATCTCTACGCCCACTACTATGGAGCCCAGTGTGGAAGATGGGGATGGTTCACAGCTTCCTACGATTGCTTACCATGATCAGCAGCTGGATTTGGCGCAATTCACCCAGGTGTTGCTTTCATTGGAGAATGAGAAGATCAAGTTGATTGAAGAATTTGGAGAGTACAAGGCACGTTTGGCTTACAAGGTGGGACAGCTCGAGTCTCAGGTTCGTCAGTTGGAGACTGGGACAGAAGAGAAAGATAAGTTGAAGAAAAAGTTGGTAGAGATGGAGAAGAATTACAAGGTGCGTGATCTTGATGCTCGTCAGCTTCTGGCGATGAAAGAATTTTATGAAAATCGACCTTGGTGGCGCTTTTGGAAGCGATTTGATTTGCAGGATTCTGAGCGAATGATTGGTGGTGCTTATTAGCTTTTATGAAAAAAATACTCTGGTTCGTTCTTTTTGTGGTGCTTGTTTTAGCTATTGACTTCTATCGGTTTCAGCATGCTCCTTTGATTGTGGTTCGTCACAATTTGGTTGTGAAGTTGGGTGATAATCTGGGTTTGTTAGTAGGTAGTTTGCCAGAATTGAGTGATTTTCGGGCTCGAAACTATTTTGCTCTTTATAGTAAGTTGGTAGATCCGGTGATGAAGCCGGGGAATCATGTTCTTAATAGTGGAGATTCTTTATTGGATGTGATGGCGGCTATCGCTAGTGAGCCTGAAGATGTGAAAGTTACGTTGTTGGAAGGGGATCGGCTTGAGCAGTACGCTGCAAAGCTGGCAGCGAATCAGGTGATGGATGAAAGTGCTGCTTTGAGGTGTTTTCGTGGGTGCGAGGTTACAAAGTATCGGGAGTGGTTGGATGCCAAAACTGGTTATGAAGGATTTTTGTTTCCTGACACCTACAATTTCCAAGTTGGTATGAATCCTAGTAGTGCGCTTACAAAGATCTTGGATAACTTTCAAGCAAAGGTTGGTCCTTTGCTTGCCACTAAGAATACGCTTACGAATGGTTATTCGTTGCGAGAAAAGGTGATTGTAGCTTCATTGCTGGAGCGTGAGGGGATTACTTTGGAGGACAAGAAGATGATCTCGGGTATTATTTATCAGCGTCTCAGAGAGGGGATGCGATTGGATATTGATGCAAGTGTGCTCTATGTGCTTGGTGATTGGAGAGCTGAGATTACCTATCAGGCTCTCCAAAGTGATTCTCCTTATAATACTCGAAAACAAGCTGGACTACCCCCAGGGCCAATTTGTAATCCGGGCATTGACAGTCTGAGCGCTGCCTTTGAGCCTATTGGTAGCCGTTATTTCTACTACCTTACTGACAGCCAGGGAAGGATGCATTATGCCGAGACATTGGAAGGTCATAACCAAAATAAGCAAAAATATTTATAGTGCGCTACTAATAAAGGGGGCTGTCAAATGCTTTTCCACAGGTGGTAATAATTACCAAAGAACTTTAATGTGGCCTTGGTTGTTTGTATTTGTTTCTATTCCATGGTTCATTTTTTGCCCATTTGTGGTTTATTTGTGGATTTTCTTTTGTTTGAGGGTGGTTTTTTCGTTGACACTGCGGCTCTCGCTATGATAATTTCCCGTTCGATACGCGTCCCTCTCAGGTTTTTCGTGCTTTTGGTATCCTTTGTAACAGATTGATTGCGCTCGCGTAATACCATTTGTTACAAGTGATACCCTAGAAAAATTCCAAGGGTAATGCTTATGCTCCTTTACATGCCGGGTGAAACAAGCGATTTAATTCGCTAAAAATCTTTTATCTTATTTAACTGGTTCTAATATCTTAGTACTTGTGTCTATATTCAAAAAATAGACAAACACTACGAATTTACCTTTCTTTGGTATTCGTAAATCAATTTAATATTTATTAAAAACAACAACCGTATGCAAAAACTTCGAAAAATTGTTGCTGGGATCGGCTCAGTAGCAATGTTATTGGGAGTGGTGCCACAGGTGTTAGCAGGAAGCGTCTTCAGTGACGTAGCTGACACAAATGAATTCGCACCATTCATCCACGACTTGCAAAGTCAGGGGATCGTGAGTGGAGTAGGCACAACAGGAATGTACATGCCACTACGCAACGTCTCACGTGGAGAAATGATGAAGATGGTAGTAAACGCAATGAAGAAATCAGTAGCAGGCCGAACAGCATTAGAAGCAGCAGTGAACGTGCCAATGTTGGCAGGAGCACCACACTTCGATGATGTACAGAACGGAAGCTCATTCTACGAACAAGTAGAATTGGGATACGCTCTCGGTATCGTAAATGGACGACGTGCACCAAGTGAAGGTCAACAAGGTACATTTGGAGTAAACGAGCCAGTATTACGTCAAGAAGCAATGAAGATGATCGTTGGAGCATACCGCAAGGTAGCAGGTGAGACCTTCATGCGTGACTTGACTGGTGGCCCATCATTCGATGATGTGTCAGCAACATCTGAGTTCTATGATTTCATTCAGACAGCCTACAACTTGGGCATGGTGAATGGATACGGCAATAGCAAATTTGGACCAATGGATCCAATGCGCCGTGATCAAATGGCGAAGGTGATCTCAAACGCAATGCGAGTGTTCACTACAGGCAAACCATTGTCAGTAGGAGTGCCAGCAAGCGTACAAGTAGATTCATCTGATCCACGGATCAAGAATGATGGAAGTTCAACATCAACAATTACATGTACAATCGTAGACCGAAACGGAAACCGAGTCGGAGATTGGACAACACCATTGATGTTCACCACAGATGCAGGAACACTCCGAATTGTTGGAGGCAGCGAGGCTGCATCAGCAAGTAAGAGTGTGAGTGCAGATCGTGGACGAGGCCAGATCACACTTATTGCAAGTACAATAGCAGCAACAGCTACTGTTACTTGTAAGTCAGGAACATTGCAAGGAACTACACAAGTAGTATTCAGTGCAGATGCACCTGGAGTGCGAAACGGATTCGGAAGTGCACAGATTGCAGGTGTAGGAGAACTTCAAGTACGAGCAACTGATGATCACATCGTTGCAAGTGCTGAGGATGTTCCAAGTGGAGCTGAAAGTGCTGGTACTATCAATGCTACTCCTATCAACGGATTTGCAACGATTGAGTCATTTGTTTATGACGACTCAGGAGACCCAACATGTGGAGATCGTTTGATCTACTCTATCCAGAGTGGTAATGGCAATCTACAATTGGCAGTTCCAACAGTACCTGCTTCAACAGCAGTTCGTTCATTGATCTTGGACGGTACTAGTGCTACATGTCTCAACGGCCGTTATGTTGCTCACCTCAATCTTCTCAGTACTCAAACAGCAGGAGATATTGTGGTCAAGGTAACAGACACTTCAACCAGTCCTTCATTGATGACAACAGTTACTATTCGCGTCGATGTTGTTCGTCTTGAGGCTAATGTCTATGACACCAACATCTTGACTCGTAATAGTGTTCAAGTGGCTGATGATGAAGCAACTGCTTCAAATGTTGCTCCAGTTTTGATCAAGACTCTTGATGAAAACAATGAGCCATTCTTGACTGTTGATCGTTCATCTGAAGGTAGAGATGCTTTAGCAGAAGATGATCTTGAGTGTCGTATTGTGAGTGGTGCTACTGCTGGTGCTCGTCTCGAAGGGACTATTGCCGGTGGTAGTAGTACTACTCTCATACGGAGTGCTACAGTATCTGCTCGTTACGTTGCAGGTACAGCTGGTCTCTACGTCTTGAATGTCGTAGCAGGTACAGCATCAGGTACTCTCAATGTAGAGTGTCGTGATGTTGATGCTATTACTCAACCAGCAGTACAATTCAGTGTCAACGTTCGCAACCCAGAAGTAGAAATGTTCGTTTCTAGCCGTGAGGCACGTGAAGGAACACTTTCAACCATTATGGCACGTGTTCGTGACGGTAGTAAGCCAGTAACTGGTGAGCAAATTCGTTTGCAAATCGGTGGTGGCGACGGATCAGTAGACAGCATTGCTGGTACTGGATACGTTCGTTCAGAAGCAAGCAACAATTCAGTCAACATGGATCACATCTGTTTCGATGTTGCTCCAGTTGGTACATCATCTCCAAACAACCTCTTCCTTGGTTATGGTGATGTAACTATTCGTGAATTCGATGATCCATGTGGTACAGGTGAGACAGATTCAGGTTGGTACACAGCAAAATTGTTCATGCCAGAATCAACTGAGCGTGATCAGACCATTGCTTTGACAGCAACAGACTTGAGTCGTGTTGAGCAGCCACGTGATGAAGCTAATGTGATTGTTACTAGTGCGAACATCGGTGATGCTCAAACTATGGAAGTCATGCCAATTAGCGACGAGGTCGGAGTGAACCAAGATATTGGTACTGTGATCTTCGTACAGGATGATAGTGGTTATGGACTTCACTGTTCAGCTTTAGGTACACCTTTTGGTAATGCTAATGGTGAGGGGTCAACCAGTGGATGTCTAACAGCTAGTCGTAATGGATATGCTGAGACTGATATTGGAGATACAATCTCTATCAACAGATCATTACCAGCAACAACTGGTGCTGACGCTGGAACATCTGGAGCATTATCTGTAAGCCCAATCAATAGTGAGAACGTCAATATCTATAGCCGTGGTACAGGTACAGTTACTGGTGAGACAACAAATCACTGGATCGTACACAACCTCGGTGGTGGAGCATACTTCATGGCCGTTCGTGCGAAAGATCGTGCAGACCGTGGCGAATGGGATCTTGATTTGAATGATGCATCAGGTGATCAACTTGATTCACAATTGGTACAATTGAACATTGTACCAAACAGTGTCGATGCTGAATTCAATCTTGAGACTACAATGCCAGATTGGAACAACACTTTGGTTGTTTTCGTCAGTGATCAGAATGACGATCCAGTTACCACATTGGCGCATTGTAATACAACACCTGTTAGTAGTAACTTTGGAGATTTTGCATTAACTAATGCAGGAGCTGAAATTGCTGCTGTGCAGGCTTATGATACTGGTGCTGGCTCATTGTTCTGTCCTGAGTCTGATACAAGTTTACTCAGTGTAGGTGACGTTACTGGCGTAGTGGGAACTGGTCTCTATGTATTTAATTTTGATACTTTGCCTAATGTTGCAGTCGGAACTGTGACAGCAAATATTAGTTTGAATCAGGCTACCAACCCAGATACTAGTGCTAGTTACCGTATCGTTGACCCAACTGTCACTGTTGACGCTTGGCCAACACATATGGGTACATCAAACATCGTTCCATTGACAGTAATTGTCCGTGACGACAATGGTGATCCAATGACATTCTTAACTGGTACTCCTGTGCAGGTTGAAATTACCAATGGTAGCGGCCAGTTAGCTGCAACAAATGCTGCTACTGTCACTGGTAGTCTGCTCCGTGTGAATCTCACCAACACAACTAACGGTGTATTCGCAGGTGCTTTCAAAGCATCTTCAGTACGTGGCAATGTTGACTTAGTTGCTCGTATCAATGCAATTTCAAACCGTGCAGAAGATAGTCTTACTCTCTCAGTTCACTAGTTGAATCTACTTGAGTTATCTCAAGTACTTCACAAGAAAGCCTTCTCCTTTGTCTTCGGACAGAGGAGGGGCTTTTTTCGTATGCCAAGATGATCCTGGGATTTACATTTTGTTGAACTCGACATATAGTACCGCCTGCCAGAGTACATCACGACCACGGGCGGTTAGCTCAGCTGGCTAGAGCGCCACATTGACATTGTGGAGGTCGGAGGTTCGAGTCCTCTATCGCCCACCACGAGCACGCCATAGGCGGGCGAGTCTTACCCTCAGTCTCAGTCTTTCTACATACTGTCTTTATCAGAAAGGCAGTTTTTAGCGTGCTCGTGGAAGACTGAGACTGAGACGAAGACTAAGGTGGGATGACGAATGGCGTTTTAGTCCTGCCCTTGCTTCGGTGCCAACGCTGTATTCTATTTCTATCATTTCCTTCCGTCATCCTGAACCTCGTGAAGGATCCTGCCGACTATCTCGGTTCGCTGCCTGATACTCACTCTCCAACCCGCCGTCCTGAGCGTAGTCGAAGGATCTTGCCGAGTATCTCGGTTCGTACTTTCGCCAAAGCCTAATCAAATTACCTTCACTTTTACTTTTACCTTTACGTTTCTTTCCGGGCTGCTTCGCTCATGGAAAGTGAAGGTGAAAGTAAAAGTGAAGGGAAAAAACAGCGAAAAGATTCTGCTTTCTCCCACTCCGTCATCCTGAGCGTATGCGAAGGATCCTGCCGAGTATCTCGGTTCGTACTTTCTTTTCATTGCATCAAGCGCTTACTTAGTTTAAGAATGAATACTGTTGATTATTAATTCTTTCCTTATGGAAAAACTTCATTTTAGCATTGTGATTCAGGCTCCTGTAAAGAAGGTTTGGGATCTGATGTTGGCTCAGGAGTCTTATCGAGTTTGGGCTGGTGTGTTTTCTGCGGGGTCTGACTATGATGGTTCTTGGGAGAATGGGGCTCGAATCAAGTTTGTTGATGGTAGTGGTGGTGGGATGTTGTCTGAGATTGCTGACAATCAGCTGCATAAATTTGTTGCTATTCGTCATTTCGGTGAAGTGAACAATGGTATTGAGGATACTACTAGTGATCGGGTCAAAGCTTGGGCGCCAGCTTACGAGAGCTACACATTCACGGAGCAGGGTGAAGCGACTAAGCTAGATGTTGAGCTTGATGTGCCAGAGAGCTTCGTGCAGTTTATGAATGATACTTGGCCTGAGGCATTGAAAAAGCTAAAAGCACTGTGCGAAGAATAGTTTGATGCCTGGTGATTGTGATCTTGGGCTCTCAGTCATTGAACAGGGCTATGCTCTCGAGCTCTCTAGTCGTGTTCTTGGCTCGAGATTTGTTAAAGTGATGGTAAGCTCGCTTGTGCTGCCCAATCATTATACTGAGCGTTTATAGAGCTCATCACAACAAACTGCTGTATTTGACTGTCGGTTTTCTTGTGCTCGATGAAGAAACAGTGTTGGGATGGTTTAGTTTTGAATTTCAAAAAAGCCGAGCTCTCGTAGAAATACCGAGCTCGGCTTTTTTGTATTATTTTGACTAGTTTTTTTGGAAGCTGATTTTCTTGAATTTGAGGAATTTGAGGATCATTTCGCGTTGGGTGGGGGCGAGATTGGCTGGCATATTGTCGAGGTCAAACCATTCCCAGTGATCGATATCATCTGGCTCACCATTGATCAACTCTTTCTCATCGAAATCTTTGACCAAGAAACCAAAGTGAAGATAATGCTTGTTTGAAAGGGTGATTGGTTGCTCTACTGAGCCAAATTGCAAAGCGTGATCAGCTACTAAGCCAGTTTCTTCGACTAATTCACGCAACGTACACTCTTCGAGTGTTTCGCCAAGGTCTAGATGACCTCCAGGCATACCCCAGTTGCCCTTATCATAAGGGTCTTTGCGGAGGCCCATTAGGAGTTGGCCTTTCTTGTTGATAACGAAGGCTTGCACACCGATCTTGAAATGAGGATGAATGATGTTGTAGAGATTGTCGGTTTTTTTCTCTTCTTTGTTGATGATTTTGTTTACAAACATTTCTACGATGGGGCGATGAGCACTAAAAATGTCTTCTGGGAGATCATGGATGTCGAAGAATCTCCACTCACTGCAGTATTTGTGTTGTTTGAGCTCCAAAATACCTTCCCACTTGGTGGAGGCGTACCCAAGCTCTACTAGTTGGTAGTCTAGTCCTGTATCAACAATCTCACTGACACCGATCAGATCCATAGTTGCTAGCTCGATGTTGACCTCATTAAATACTTCGCGGCGGGCACATTCGATGATACTCTCTCCGATCTTCTGATGACCACCAGGCAATCCCCAAGTGTTTTCTCCCAAGACATTTTGACGTTTTCCTAAAAGGATTTTGCCGTCACCGTCCTGCAGAATGACACAGACGCCGTTCTTTAATTTGGTAATAGTGCTATTCATAAATTGGTAAATTGGCGTCCAATAATAGCATAGGTTTTGGAAAATAGGCTAGTAAATTTATTATCGGGCATCTTATCTGTGAGTGTGTCAATGTCAGTTTTGTTGATTTTGTGGTTGATGCCAGCATCTTTGCAAGCGCTAGCTAGTTGCTGCAGTGTGTCATTTTTCTGCCAAATGATATCTTCATAAATATGCTGGAAAGGGAAATTTGTCATCAATGCATCGAGGGTGTTGCCATCGTGGCTAAACAGAATCATTGTTCTGGCATTGCTTCCCAATATCTTTTGATATTTGGTGATTGTTTCGGGGGCAATGAAGCTAAATTCTGCTAACAAAATTAAAGCAGTTCGGTACTCTTCCTCTATGCAAGCTCGATGGAGGATTGTGGGTAGGAAATCACGAGGGTTCTTGGGGGCGATAAAGTATCGCTTGAGTTGAGGAAATCGCTGTTGGACCAGGGTGGATTGATAGTGGTCTTCACAACTAAGCCAGAGATCGGCTGTTTCGCTCTTTTGGATCAATGCTGCAAGCTCTTCGATGTAGTTTGTGTAGAGATCAAAGCAAGTATGTTCATCAGCATGTTTGTAAAAGCTCATGCCAGCTTGGCCTACGATAGGGGGGCGGACTGCGATGACGATGGCGTGGTTCATGTGAGGATCTCTACAATGTCAGGAATAATGATGTGAGGCAGACTATTGTACTTTGTTGCTGTTGCAACACTGCTGGTACTGATTCTGCCACTATAGAATATCGCTGGTGGTTGGAGTTGGTTGGGGAATTGTCTGAGCCCTTGGAAGTAGATCGCTTCTCGACCAAAGCTACCAATTTGGTTGGTGTCGGTTGTGCCCCGTTTCATGTTGACAAACATTCGCCAAGCTTTGAGTGGTGTATAGAGTGTGAGTAGTTCTTTCATCAGCTCACGGCCATCAATAGAGCGCGCTTTCTCACTCAGAAGTGCGTATTTTGCTGAGCGTCTTTTGATCGTATTTTGTAGCTCTGGAGTAGAGATGATCTCGTGGACTACAGCGATGCCTTCTTGGGTATAGATGTAGCCTGGGAAGCCGTAGCTAAAGATCCGCCATTTTTGCTGGAGACTATTTTCTTTGATCAGTGCATGCGCAAGGATTTCGTGTGCTGTTAGTTGCCACAGTCTCTCTTGTGCAACTCGTTTTCCTTCGGGGATGGCTATGATGGAATTACTTTGGATTCTGATCGTTGAGAGTCCGTGGGGGTCTATTTTGACCTTCCATTTGTTGAGACCGATCTTCTCTAGGGTATTTTGAAAGAAGCGTTGAATATCTTTTGAGTCTAGGATGATTCGTCTCTCGTCCTTGGCGGCTATTGGTAGGTTGATTTGATTCATGGCATCTGACATTTCATCCGCCGTGAGCCGAGGGAATAGCATTTCACTGAAATACTGGTATTCGCTACTGCCAATACTGCTAACAAGCTTGATTTGAGTGATGAGTTCTTTGGCACGTAAGTTGATTTGGATGCCGATATCTGAATTGAATTGGGGGATGCTATCCAATTCCTGCAGCATACTCTTGTGCGAGTCTGGGGGTGATTGGTAGCTCAGTTGAGGTGAATACTGTTTATTTGCTTTCCATTTTTGATATTCTTCTGCAAGATTGATTGGTTTGATATATTCTAAAAAATGGACTTTGCTATAGAGCTCTTCCAAGAGTTTGTCAGCTTCTTTCTCTTGTTCTAGACCTGAGCTGACAATTTTTGGTACGTTGAGATAGGTCTCTGGGAGTCCTCGGAAGGGGTCGATCAATGTATCGCGAAGGTTGCGGCGACCGATAACGATTTTGTATGTTTGGTTGCTATAATCTTTGATCGTCACAAAAGTGCGTCTTGTCCGACTGCCAATAGTGAGTTTTGCTTTGAAAAATTCGATAGTGTCTTTTTGCTCATAATCTTTTGGGATTACCCCTTGTTTGATCGCAAGTTTTTTGTCTATCGATGTGTAGATCTTACTAGTATCAACTAGGGCGATATTGCGTTCAGGTTTTCTTGCTCCGCTTAGTTCTACTACTTCATATGACCCTAGGATTTCTTTGCCTGTCATTTCTTTGATCTCGTCTTCAAGGGTTTCGGTAGTTTTATTGCTGCCGAACAACTCTTTTCCAATGCGTACACCCTTGATTGGGTCTTTGATCTTGAGACCTTGAATGCGGTCAAGACGTTCTCGTAGTCCGCTGTTGTTGGCGATTTGGATCGCTAGTCCTCCTCGGGCATTCATCTCTAGTACTAGTGGCTCACCTTTTTTGTTGAGTACAATATCAATGGCAAGATAGCCGATGTTGGAATAGAGCTGAGCTTTGGATGCGATCAAAAGGATTTGGTCCCAGTTGGGAATGGTGTAGCCAAGAATACTGGTAGTTTGGCCCGGGAGAAATTCAACCGGTTCACCATGGATCAACGTGCGTATTATCTTACCGGTAGCCAGATCAATACCCGCAATGGCTCCACCGGCATGGTAGTTTGCTTTGCCATCTGACTCTTTGGTTGGCAGTCGCAGCATTGCCATCACCGGGATTAGATTGTGAACAATGATGCGCAGATCGGGGAGACCTTTGTAACTGAAGCTGGCAAGCTCGGGGTGACAGATGATTCTTTGCTCGATCAGAGCAACATCCGGAGCGTTGGAAAGTGAGAAGTTTCCATCAAGCACTTCAGCGATATGTGCTTTGAGCTCACGTACTCTCTGCTCGGTCAGTGCTTGCCGATCAAGAATGATCTTGATTCCTTGCCCGCCAAATCCTCGGTTCGGTTTGATCACAAAGCTTTTGGCGGCAATTTCATCAAAGGTGAAGTGTTCGAGTTCTTTTTTGTTGGAGATTACTTTATAGACTCGAGCACTAGGAATCTGATGTTTTCGAAAGAATTCTTTTGATTGCAGTTTATTATCTGCGAGTTGAATAGCCTTGCTTCTATTGAATGGCTTGATATAGAGCAAGTTCCTCGCATTCATGCCGAGAATGCCTGTAGAAAAGATTTTCATAGTCGGCGTCCTTAAGAATCTTGTTCTATAGTGTCAATCAACTCACGAAATCTGAGCAACTCAGAGATACGTAATCCTGTCCATTTGCCGATCAAATAATTGATGGGGATCATCAAGAAAATGATCTCAGGATATGCCAAGATATATTCTTTGCTGCTCACTAGTACGAGATAAATGATCATTGCCACTAGGATAGTTTCAAAATATAAAAGACTAGCTGATTTGAGGCCTCTCTAGTTTTAAACTAATAAAACGTTCACCCATTGTGACCAAGAAAATCAGTGGGAAGATTTCAATGCCAATAATCGTATCAAGATCAAAGTAGACACTCATAAAGAGTCCACCCAGCATCACTAGGGTGAGCCCAATCAATATCATTGCCATTTTTGGTACATACATCACCCGGATTTTGTGCAGTAACCTTTGGAGTAAGATACTAAAGAAGACTACAAGTACAAAGGTGACACTGCCGGCGATTGCACCAACAATGAGGAATATCAGGGTAAATACCATTGGTGCATACAATCCCAAGGTGGCAATACCGACAAATTGGCGGAAGAAACTAATTAAGGTGACAATGATGGGAATACTGAGTAAGAGGAAGAGACTGATATCTTCAGTGCCTTTGCTTCGTAAGTAGTTGGTGATCGCCAGTGTGAAGTTGCCAAACCCCACTCTTTCTTGGGTGTCTACCTGGATCATTGGTAATTCACGGTTGATCAAGATACCGCTGAGCTCAGCATCATTTTGCGCTTCGAGGAGCGAAGGATTTTGGCCATCTTGTGTTAGGGCTGCTGATTGAGTCAGGATGATCTTCGCAGCGCCAATATTGCTAAAGCTAGTTTTACTCAGTCTTTCTAGGGTATGGAGCGGATGATCAGTGACTGTCACTAGGGTGCTATCCTTGAGATATGCGTTGTTTGCTGTCGCTACTAATCCGGATGGTGGGATGTTGGTGAAAATGAATTGGCTTTTTTCTAACAATAAGACCTCTTCGTGATTCCACTCATCTTCAATATTGAGAAATTGAATGTGGATGTGTTTTTGTTGGAGAGCTTTGCCCAAGGCAAAGAGTTCTTGATTGTTAGTTTGTTTATTGACTAGAAATGTCTGAATTTGGTCGTAGACAAAGAGCGTCTTGCTGATCTTGGGAGACGTTACTTGTTCGTTTTTGATTGTGACACTGATTTCATAGTGTCCTGGTTTGATGAATGTGTGTGGGATCGATAATCCACTGCCAGCAGAGCCATCACCAAAGTCCCAGATGAATTGGTTCTCGGTGTCTGTGGTGGCTGGACCGACTACATTGAAGCTGACATTTTTGTTCACTTCGGCAGTTTCCACACTTTCGATCATGTCGGGGGTTTGGGCGAAGAGTACAGGCGCTTGCAGTGTCATCGGGAAACCGAGAGCAATCAGAGCTTTCTTGAAGTTCATAAAAAAGAAAATGCTTTAAGATGGTAACACAATTGGGTGA
>JAGNZB010000012.1 GCA_017984655.1 Candidatus Altimarinota bacterium | reverse complement strand
ATGTTGCAGGAGCAGTGGCGTTTAGAGATTCTTAGTGTGCCAAATCTGATACTTCCTCGACTTGAGAGTTTGCTGTCTAGAGATGGTATGAATACAGTTGCTGCTGGAGTTCTTATGAAACGATTAGGCTATCCATATAATCTTATCAGTGCCTGGCAATCTTTACATGAGAGACTTGGCATTAAGCCTGTAAGAAATATTAATGATTTTTTTACTAGTGATTATTTTTTATTACTCCCGACAATTTTAGTTCATGGGTATTTTATGGCGCTAGATATTGTTCAAGATACTGCTCCTGAACAACTTGAGAGTGGGCCTTATGATAGTATGCACTCTGTGTATGCTCTTGGTATTGCTGACTATGTATTAGTCGAAAAGGCAATGAAAAATAAAATGGTACACTCTAAGCTCAATAGCAGAAAAGTAGAGCTGTATTCTATTGCTGATTATCAAGAGCTAGTGTCTAAGCTCAAGCAGCTGTAGAATAGTCATGGCATAACATACCAAAATGTATCGTGCTATATTGCTAGGTATTCTATATCTTGTTTTGTTTAGTATCGGTCTCTACCTCATCATCACAAACAAAGACTGGCGGGGGTATGTTGCTCTTATTAGTACGCCCCTGTTGCATACTTTGATTAAGGCGATTGAGAAACAGATCAATACTAAAGCTGTTGCTCGTCAAATCAAAAAGTAGGAATTCATTTGTTTCATAATTAGGGTTTGTATTAGGTTGTGGCTAGTAACGTAATTTTAATCATCATTTTTTAAGCATGATTATTACGTAATGAGGCATAAGCCTCTTATCTCCTTGGGCCATCGCGGCCAAAGAAGATTGGAGAGTAGAGCCCGAAAACCGGAAGCGGAGCTCATCGATGAGACCGCTTTTTCTGTATTTACCGGATCGGTTATTTGTCCCGAAGAGAATCCACCTGAGGCTGTATCTACTATTACAAAGACTTTAAGACACCTTGGTGTATTTGAAGGGATTGAAAGAGATTGATTTCCGATAGCAATGCTATTATTATAGAGATGTCACCATAAGAGGCTATGCAAAAGATTCTGTCTGCGCTAATGCCTCTTTTTTAGTTTGTCTTGTAGGCCTTCATCGCTAAGGAACGTACTATGTAATGAGTATTTTCTTAAGAGAGCTGAATACTTCTTTTTATTAGGAATTAATAATCGGCTTAGTTTATTTAATTTGATTAAATGTTCGCAAAGGGAATAGAAATCTCCGTCTCCAGTTATAATAATTGCTTGATGGAAATTGTTTAACTCAATCATGACATGCATCACTAATTCGGCATCACAGTTTCCTTTCGGACCTTTGCCTTTATATTGTTGAGTTGGTCTGAAGATGATTTCGAATCCACTATTTCGTATTTTGTGATAGAGATGTTCGTTGGTTTCGATGTGTCCCATGAACATGAGTGCTCTACTTACATTATATTTATTCTTTAACCAACTGTAGAGGCGTCCGTAATCAATTTGCCACCCCATATCCTTTACTGCCATGTAGAGGTTTTGATTGTCTATGAAGGCGAAATTTTTGTCCGTAGTTAGTGTGTCCATGCTTGGAGTGTTGGAGCACCCGTACTATAGCACCAGCTCACCATCTCAAGGCAAGATTAAAGTGATGAATATTTTCATATATTCTCTCTATTCACCCCTTAGATATTTCCTGATATTTTGAGGGTGATTAATCCTACTGCTTATGTTGGCTGATCAATCTAAACGTCGAGTTGCTTTATACATTCGAGTTTCTACCACTGAGCAGCAAATAGATGGTTATGGGCTTGAAGCCCAGGAAGGTAAGTTGATGGATTATGTGCTCAACAATAAGGCTCTGATGCTGACTACAAAGCCTGAGTGGATCTTTCGTGATACCCATACTGGTAGTGATCTAGCCCGTCCAGCGTTTATGAAACTGATGGAAGGGGTGAAACAAAAGAAGTTTGATGCTGTACTAGTGTGGAAGATTGATCGCCTCTCACGCAGTCTTAAGCATCTTCTGACTGTGTTTGAAGAGTTTGAGGGACATCAAGTCAGCTTTATCTCAGTGCAAGAGAATATCGACTTCAGAGGACCTATCGGCAAATTGATCTTCCAGATCTTTGGAGCTATTGCTCAGTTTGAGCGTGAGTTAATTAAAGGGCGCACCTTTATGGGCAAGATGGCTTCGGCAGAAATGGGCAACTATACGGGCACGCATATACCCTTTGGTTACAAGCCGCAACAGAATGAGAACGGCAGAGGAAAGAAACTAGTACTGGTACCAACTGAAGTCACGTGGGTGAAGAAAATCTATGAGTGGTACATTTATGAGAATATTGGTTTTGGTCAGATTGCTGAGCGCTTGAATGAAAGGCAAGTACCAAAAGGCAAGCATGCGACTTCTGGTCAGCTACGAAAGCGGCAATGGACTGCGAAGTCGGTAGAAAAGGTGCTGACCAGCCCAATGTACCGTGGTCAGTTTGTAGCAAACCAAAAGGATGAGTCTGGGAATCTGATGCCAGAGGATGAGTGGACCGTAGTGAAGATACCACCTGCAGTTGATGAGCTGACATTCCAACAAGCCCAAATGGCACGGCAACAACATACTGGTGGCTTTGCTGATAAGAATCTCTATATGTTGAGCGGCAAGCTGAGAGATGTAAATTTCGATCCGCCACGTGCTTTTGTTGGAGTGAAGCGGTTGAAAGGAGGGAGGAGCTATCGTCGTAAGCAGTTTGAGAAGAATGGTAAATATCACTCTGTGTTTGAGATTCCTGCAAAAGCACTTGAGGAGTGGGTGTGGAATAAGATTATGGAAGCGATGAAGGATCCTGAAGTTTTTGTACGTGAGTACATTGCGAATGAGGAAAAGAAAGTACTGCGTGGCGATTTGGAGGAAGAGCTTAACCATATTCGAGCTCAGAAGGGCATATTGGATCTAGCGATAGCTCGTATTGAGGAAGCCTATGATCATGGCACCTACAGTGAAGAGAAGCTCCAGGAAAAGCTGGCGCGGAAGAATGTCGAGCTGACTAAGCTACTTGAGAAGGAACAGCTTCTAGAGCAGCAGGTGCGTCTTCTGGCATCAACTGATATCGAGATCAAGAAACTGAAGGAGTCTTCTGAGATGGTGCGGTATCGATTGGGTGACTTGAACTACGAGCAAAAACGCATCCTCTGCCAGCTATTTGTCGAAAGAATAGAGATCTCCCGCCAACGTGTGGATGGTAAGTGGCATAGACATGCCGATATTTTTTTCAGGTTCAACCTAGGCAAGCTTGCCGATAAAGCCCTAGCGGTTAGAACCCAGAAAGGGCAAGACGGAGAGCACGGTAAAGACGCTGCCGGTAAAAAGGGACCGGTTGGTGGGCGCGGTGGGGATCGAACCCACACTCCCGAAGGAACAAGATTTTAAGTCTTGCGTGTCTGCCATTCCACCACGCGCCCAAGTGGTATGTTCGAGGTGTTTTGTGTGCTTATGCTTCTCCGTTGATTCTCTTGGTCTGGTTGAGATTTTTAGGATGAGGATAAGGATGAGACGAGTCACCTATGGTGCTCGTTGGTGCCGAGGGTGAGGATTGAACTCACGACGCAAGGATTTTCAATCCTTCGCTCTACCACTGAGCTACCTCGGCTGATTTTTGCGACTGCACTATAAAAGAGGTTTGTCAGTTGTGCAATCATTGACACTGTAGTATTGTTGTATTGTAATATCAAGTCTAAATTTCTATGGATACTACTCCGAATAATAGCCTGCTTTCTGAAGAGCCTGCTGTCGAAGATGAAGTAGATGGTAGTTCGCGGCTTAGAGAGCTCATATCGAATGTTCCTTGGGGTAAGGTGGTGTTAGCTATCTTTGCACTTTTTTTGTTGATTTGGTTGCTGATTTATCTTTTTGGAGGTCGTGGTACAGCTATACCAGTTCAGCCTGTCACTGACTCTGTCAGTGTGGGGGCTTTGGAGCAAGGTGCTACTACTCGTGGGGCAATGAATGCTACTGCGAAGCTTGGTAGTGCGGACTATAATCGAGTACTGCAGCCTTATTTCTCTCTTGATACCAATCCCGCTTATTCACAAAGTGATAGTCGAGTGGCTTTGCTGCAGGCTTTGAATACTTTGGAGAGTGCGATCGACTACGATGTCTTGTCTTATTTGGCTGGTTCTTCAGATCGCGCGCAAGCACTGAGTCTCTATGAGCAGAAATTGACCAGTACTCTAGCAACTGCCCAGCAATTGGTGGACGGACTCACTCGTGATCTAGAGCAGACTAAGTTGGCCTTTGCACTCGCTGATACTGAGGTGCAGCAATCATTGGTTGCTTTGAATACCGCTCTTGAGCAACAAACCTCAGGATCAGATGTCACTGCTGCCTATCAGGCTTATCAGAAGACTATTGAAGTACGTACTAGTATCACTGTTCACCAGGGACTCCTCAATGATGTGATCAAATTAGCAGCGCCTTTGTTTGTTCGTGCTGATAAGCGTGTCAATAATATTCAGCTCAATCGTCAGGCGTTGATCGATAATGTTCAGGTAGTTGATGCTGATGATCCTGGTTTGATTCTAATCCGTAGACAGTAAGAGTGTTTTTGTACACCAAAAGAGCTAGTTGGTTTTTCCTCACTAGCTCTTTTGGTGTCTACTGGAGATTAGTCGATTTTGACTATTTCGTAGCTGGCGATACCTTCTGGTACGTTGATATTGACCTTGTCGCCTACTCCTTTGCCTAGGATTCCTTTGCCTACTGGAGATTCGTTTGAGATCTTGCCATTGAGTGGGTCTGCTTCTGTAGAACCGACGATGTTGTATACTTCTTCTTGGTCTGATTGGGTATTGAGTAGAGTGACAGCATGACCTACCTGAATCACTTTGACATGCTTGTTGGCACCTGAGATTACTTTGGCATGCTTGATTTGTTGTTCGACTACTGCGATACGACTCTCGACGAAAGCTTGTTCGTTTCGAGCTTCTTCGTATTCTGAGTTTTCGGATAAGTCACCGTAACTAATTGCCTCTTTTAGTCTCTGTGCGACCTCTTTGCGGCGTGAGGTTTTGAGTTCAGCAAGTTCTGACTTTAGGGCATCCAAACCTTCTTGGGTGATCAGGATCTCTTCATCATGTGATTGTCCTGCGCTGGCCTTGGTAGCTTTCTTGCTAGTAGTTTTTGCCATAGAAAAAGTTATTATCCGTATACACGCAATTGATATCGTAGGTTCCCTCCCCTGTCAATTACTTAGTAAATATCTGGGTGACATACATCTCATCTGGAGTTTCACCGAGAACGATACCAATACCAACATGGGTATAGCCTACATAGGTGCCCATGATGTTGAATGCATGAGAGTAGAGATAGCTGCCATTGTCTGCTTTCTCTAGCATTTTGTTGATGATGTCGATGATGCGATCTTGGGGAGTGGCATTGTCATAGAAAGCATGGGCGATATTTTGGCTCGCTTCCGTATAGGTGATCGTATATTTTTTACTTGCCAAAGCAAACCACTGGTCAAATGTCTGGCCGGCTGCATTGCGGTGTGATGTCCATGGGCGACGTTTTTCTTGCTCGGTAGATGTCGCGTGACTAGTTTCATAATCTTTCTTTTGTTGTTTGTCGAGGAAATGCCACTGATCATAGAGTTCTTGGCTTTGGCGTTTTGCAACACCAGAGAGTTTGGGATCGAGGATGAACAGTACTTTTTTTTCTGCTGCTCGTTTTTCATTGATAGTAGTGAACATTTTCTGCTCTAGTTCGCTCACTGCCGCGAATATCATGTCCTGATCATTGAGATAATTATTGAGGATTTTAACTGCTTCAGCTCTGGTAATTGGGGCATTGGGCAAAAATAAACCATTGGTACTGCCTTTGATGTATCCTAGAGCTCTAGCTGAGTAAATGTAGGTAGCTAGCTCATAACTTGGTGGTACATCCAAAAAAGCTTCGCCAATATTGCTGTCTTGTAACTGGTTGTCGGTGGCGACAATGAAGATTTTGATGAATTCAGCTCTACTGACAGACTGTGTCGGCTTGAATGTCCGATCAGGATATCCTCGTACCATCTTCTGGTCGTATGCGTAGCGGATGTAAGGGAGGAGGGTGTCACTACTCTGCACATCACTAAAGGGGA
Source organism: Candidatus Altimarinota bacterium (assembly GCA_017984655.1). GTDB lineage: Bacteria > Patescibacteriota > Gracilibacteria > RBG-16-42-10 > RBG-16-42-10 > JAGNZB01. The sequence goes on along the minus strand of JAGNZB010000012.1, from coordinate 14,564 downwards.
CTGTGGCGCCAGTTTGGGTACTGGGACGATAGTCAGTAGTGGCCAAAGTAATTACTTTGGTGGTTTCTGCTCTTGTCAGTGGTTGGTCAGGTCCGAAGCGCCCATCACTGTAACCGTTCATGATTTTTTTGCTCACTACATTTTGAATAGCGTCATAAGCCCAGTAGCCTTTATCAATGTCTTGGAAGATAATTTCAGCCTTGCTGGTGGGAGTTGGGGTTGGGGTGGGACTAGGTGTGCTTGTTGCTGAGGGAGTTGTGGTACTAGCTTGCGCTACTAATGATGTGAAAATTAAAGTAAAGCACAATCCACAATTGATGATAACCTTTGGTAATAAACGCATAAGCTAGTGATAAATGGCTACTAATGATACTGAGTACGGACTGCCCTAATAATAGTTACGTTGTCAATTCAATGCAATTCTCTTGCAGTATTGGCCTAATACTGTCATATTTGCTTTAAACTTCACCAATTTTCCCTGTGGCAAAGAAAAAGCTTTTTTTTAGTCTCCCTCGTGGTATGCGTGACATGTTGCCAAAAGACCATAGTGTGGCTTCGTATCTAAAGAAAGCAATTCGGTATCGATGTCGTCAGGCTGGTGTCTTGCGTATCAGTACACCACTTTTTGAACGTACCGTGATTTTAGAAAATTTGCCACCGGTGCATTGGGGTGAGCATGTCCAGGTGCGCTATTCTCCAACTGAGTCAAATGACTTATTGCTGCGCAAAAACTTCATGTTGGGTATGTTGCGAGCATATACTACCCATAAGATGTACAATCTGCCTCAACCGGTCGAGCTGTACAGTTTGGATATGTGTTTCCGTGCCGATCATCATTGGGCAGAGAATGACCAAACAGTTTTGGAACAATTCTTGGGTTTGGATATTGAGATTCTTGGTGAAGATGATCCCGTTCTGGATGCACAATCGCTCAAACTCTGGTACTTGATCTGTAAGGATGTGGGATTGGAAGAGCGTTTGGTCATTAAGCTGTCCAAAATTGGCACAGCGGAAAGTCGTCGTCAGTATCTTGAAGATTTTCACCAGTATTATACTGGTAAAGAACGTTCTCTCTGTGCGAAATGTGCTCAGTCATTACAGAACAATGATATTTTTGCTTTGTTGCGCTGTGTTGAAGAGGATTGTCAGATTTTGCTCAAGTTGGCACCGGTTCTGGAAAATTATTTTGATGCTGAGACTCGTGACTTTTATCATCACTTGGAAGAGTACATGCATATTTTGGGAGTCCCCTTTACATGGGAGTCCAATTTATTCCCTACTGATCTCGCTATTTATGAGCCGCTTTATGGTGAAATTCATTTGGATGACAAAATGATTGGTCAGTTGACGCATTTTACCCGTTTGATGGCTGATGACAGCTTTGAAGGCATTTCTGGCCGGTCACTTTTGGTCAATCTCGAGGCTGTGATCATCGCTATGCAAAAGCATCATGTTTTCGTACCTTACAAGGACAATATTCATGTCTATATTGCCCAACTTGGTGTAGAAGGTAAGAAGCGAGGTCTAGCACTGCTCTACGCGCTTCGTGATCAAGGTATCAAGGCGATCGCTAGTATGGGTAAGGGAAGCATGCATGAACAAGTGGATATAGCATACAAGCTCAAGATCCCTTATTCATTGGTACTAGGACGTATGGAAGTAGCTGAGAATGTGGTGATTGTCCGCGATATGAATACTGGTAAGCGTGAAACGATTCCTTATGATCAGGTTATTGACTTTTTACTAGCCAAGATTCCTGCTTATGATCTTGATAAGGTGAGTTATGCTGAAGAAGAGCGTCTTCACTATGAAAAGAAATTGGAAATGATTGAGTAGTTATTTGGCTTTCTTCAGTAGTTCTTCGATGGTGGGATAAGGATGTGTGGCCGTGTCATTGATCAGTTGGAATGGATCACAAGCTTGTTGTGCTTTCCCCTGCTCGTAGCCTGTAGCGTAAGCGGCCATACTCCAGGTAAGGCTGGCACAAAGTAGTAGCCAAGCTTGATATTTCTTGATCAATGGATGCATGAGTTGTGATAAATAGGTTCACATTGTACTGTGCGTGGTGTCTCTAGTCGCGTTCTTGAATTTCATTTATGTATTTCTTTTACTTTGGTTCCCATCATCAATTATCGGCTTGGGAACTAGGTACTTTGATCGATCCTGCTCATTGGCAAGAAGGTAAAAATGGTGTGTTTGTTGCCAATCGCCACGTGCCTGCTCTTGATTGGCAAGCTCAATTAGCTTGTTTGGGCGGGATTCGTGAAGTGATCCTGTTGCCTGAGGCTCCTAGTGCCAACTGGACCGAAGCGGTTAGTAGTTTCGATTTGGAATGGTTGGGGACCAATAAAGAAGTGACTTTATTGGCACCTAGTTGCTCTGAAGAGGCTCGGACTACTATGCTCAGTGAACTCAAGCGTCATATTTTTGAGCAATCCAAACTCAAAATTCGTTTTAGAGTAAACAAGACCTATTTGGTTGAAGAAGATGGACTAGTATTATGGTGGATGGCTGATAACAATAATCAAATGTATTTGGGGCGAGCGATTGCCCAGCAGACAGTTCAAGCCTATAGCGAGCGTGATTATGATAAGCCGGCACGATCAATGCAAAGAGGGATGTTGCCTCCTAAGCTGGCACAAATCATGATCAATGGGGCCAAAGTGTCAGCAGAGACTCTGATCTGGGATCCCTTCTGTGGTACGGGCACTGTCGTGGTTGAAGCCGCTCTGATGGGGCATCGTGTTTGTGGTAGTGATGTGGATGCGAAAGCAATTGTTGAAACCGAAAAAAACAGTAAGGCATTGGTATCACTGGAAAAACAAAATCTGATTGAGGATATTTGGCAACAAGACTGTACTCGAGCCTGGTTGAAAGAACCTGAGGCTCCTTGTGTGATTGTGGCTGAAGGTTATTTGGGGCCACCGTTGTCCAAAGCACTTGCGCGTGGAGAAGAGCTCCAGCATTTTTGGCAGCGTGTGGAGCCGACGTATCAACAGTTCTTTTTGCGCTTGCGTGATTCTGCAATCAAAAAGATGGTGCTAGTGACTCCAGTTACTGTGCTTGCAGATGGTACATCTCGCTTGGCAAAGCGATCTTGGGATATTCTCAGCCAAGCTGGTTGGGTAACGACATTTACAGCAGATTATATTCGTGCTGGCCAGTTTGTCGGTCGTCAAATCACTATGATGGAGAAATTGACTTAGTGTTTGTGCCAAGTAAATGGTGTCGATTTTTGTGAAAACGAATCAATCACTTGATTGCAATCGGACTCATGCTATAATCGGCACGTCCAATTTAAAGTATTATTTACTATGGCAACGAAAAAAGCCGGTGGTACGACGTTTAACGGTCGTGATTCAGTAGCGAAAAGATTGGGAGTAAAACTCTTTGCAGGCCAAGTGACAACTGCCGGAGGAATTATTATCCGTCAGAAAGGTAACAAGTTCTACCCAGGATCAAATGTAGCGCAAGGCAAAGACTTTACCTTGTATGCATTGGTCGATGGTGAAGTGAGCTTCCAGGAGAAGAATCGTAAGCGTTTCGATGGACGTACTTATAAGAGAGTCTTCGTCAATATTACTCCGATCCTTGTTTAATTAATCTGCTAGTCTATTTGTGGTTTCTTTCTGATGAAGATTGAGACCAAGCATAGTAGTGAGATGATTGCCAAATAGTTGTTGGGAACCAATATAAGTAGCGCCAGTAAGGATGGTCACAATGACTAGCTTACCCGCTACTTTTAGTATGGAATCAATCGGACCGACTGTGGTATCCACTATGATGTAGCAGGCATAACCAATTAGAGCAGTAGTAAGAGCAGCACCACTACTAGTCACCAGAAACCGCGCTAGTCCCGAGGAAGTAAATTGCACAGGATGGTTGTGTTGTAATCTGTGGAGCAGAAAGAGTGTTTGGAAAATGCTGGCGATGCTAAATGAGATTGCTAACATCGTGACGTCACCTTTGAAAAATACGATCAATAGAATGCTGATAGCAACATGGACGGCAATGCTGACACAAGAGACTTTGAAGGGAGTCATCGTGTCCTTGAATGCATAAAAAGCGCGACTGAGTAGTGGTAGAATACTTTGAAAAATAAAACTAATCGCAAACAACGCAAATGTGTTTGCTGTATTGATCGTGTCGGTCCAGTTGAATCGGCCGCTACCAAATAATAGCTGAGTGATCTCAGTACGAAGAAGGATGCTGATTACGGTGAGTGGTAGCAGAATGTAGATAATTTTTTTGATCTTTTCGGTAATAAACTGTCCCAATTTCTGATAATTCTTCTCAATGACAAGCTCGCTCATGTAAGGAAAGCTAGCTACTGCTACGGAGACGCCAATAATGCCCAAGGGAAAACTCTGGATATTCTGAGCTAACGTGAAGATCGTAATGCTACCCACTGCCAATAATGAAGCGAGTGCAGTATCACTAATGATATTGATCTGGGCGACACCCAGGGACATAATTCTAGGAATACTACTACGGACCATTTGGGTGAATTTCTGATTTTGCCAATCAATTAGAAAGGAGAATCGAAATCCGCCTTTGATTGCTGAAATGAGCTGAATAGTGGCATGTAGTACTGCGCCGATCACTACACCAATACTAATACCAGTAATGCCCCAAGTGGGTTTGAGGAAAATAATGCTGGCAATGATCGCTAAGTTGTAAAAAATCGGAGCCACTGCAAATGCTACGAATCGTTTGAGGCTATGTGAGATGGCTCCAGTAATCGCGCTAATCGAAAAGAATAGTGGTGATAGTAGCATGATCCGAGTCAGGGTCACTGTCAGTGCCCTGCTCTCTTCACTCATACCGAGCGTGAAGATCCTCACTAATTGGTTGGTAAAGACAAAGCTAACCAAGATCAGCACTAGTATTACCAAAGTAATACTGGTGAGTGTATTGTTTGCTAATTGCCAAGCTTCATCTTTGCGGACATGCTTTTTGTAGAGATCAGTAAAATAGGGCACAAAACAAGCTGAGATTGTTCCCATGATCAGGATCTGATAAAGCAGATCTGGGATTTGAAATGCAGCGTAGTAGGCGTCAAGTTCACTGATGCCCCCAGCTACTCGGGTGGCACCAAAGCTATGTGTCAGCAAACGGTCTCGAACCAGTCCTAGTAATCGGCTGAGCAAGGAAGCTCCTGCCAGCATGATGCTAGTCGATGTCCAGAATCTCTTGAAGATCTTTGTCAGTTGCATACTTTAGATATCATCAGGCTCGCTGAGTAGGATCTTGTGTTCTTTCTTTTTCTCTAGCTCCAAGAAACTAATCGTCCACACTGCATTGGTAAATACCATCAAAGTGCCTGAGATCATCACTGACCAGATAAATAGTAAGATTACGAAGGTTAGTGCTACAGCCAAAGCAATGTTCTCTGGCAGGAGGATCTTGGTAAACGTAATGATATAAATCGCTATTGCTGGTAAAGCGAAGATCAGTAACATAGTAATCAAGCTGCGTATTGTCATTAGTACGATCAATAAGGTGATCAACAGGGTTTCTTGGAAATGAAAGAGTACTAGGGTCGCACTTTTTTTGATGGAATCAATGACCTGTGCTTTGTGGATAATGAGGTGATACTCAGCGTAGTTTAGCAGTATGGTAGCCAAAGTAATGATGATACCAAGAACAATCAAAAACGGCGTCAGCTCTTGAAGAATTGTGCTTTGTGGTAGATAGATTCTGAGATAGAAGCGTATCAGGAGGATGTAAATGATAAAATGACTGATCTGGAAAACATTCGTCAGTACACGGTATTCTGTCAGTGAGAGAAAGCTTTGGATTCCAAAAGAAATCGTTTTGCTGATATTGAGCTCAGCATTGTGATCATAGATTTTGGTGATGGCGCTAATCATGCCCCCTTCACTAATGACGCCAAAGATAAAGGTGAGCGCATACATCAGGCCCAGACCTAAGAGCAGTAATATAGCGTATAGAATCGGGCTGTCAGTGTTTTGTTGTAAAAAAATCCACACATCCATGCCAGTGCCGATAGGTTGAGGTAGAATGTAACGAATGCGGAGACAGCCGACCAGAATCGCAAACAATGAAGCGATAGTACCCAAGGTACGCAAGTAGCGATGTTGGGTAGTGATAGCCCAAGCTTGTTTGAAGATTTCAGGATAATTCATGACTGCGTGCTATTAGTCATCTCGGTGACAGCATAAGTCCAAAGTCCCTTTCGTATCAACCACAGTTTACCAATCAATAAGCTGATCATCAGGGTGAGTAGAACAGCAATAATACTTGGCATGTAGAGATTGCTTGCTAGGATCAGTCCGAGCAAACAAAAACTGACTAAACTCAGAGCGATATCAATAGCATGAAGGAACATAATACTATCAAGATGGTGGAACCAACTACCAATAGTAGACTTGAAGCTGTTCGTCCCAATGGTAAAGGCAATCTGATGATGAAAACAAATTGAAAGCAGTAAAATACCGATCAATAAAATGATACTAGCGGTGAGGATATTGGTGTGGACAGTACTATTGATGATCAATCCGATAATAGTGATCAAAATTAGTTTGAGTAAATCGAAGCCAAGGCTAGTCAGCAAGTATGAACGTGTTTGTGGTTGTTTCTTTTGGTCGAGATTGTGAATACTAATAGGCCACAGTATTCTCCAAACGATCAGGAGGAGTGGGGCGACTAAAAGGATATTGGTGCCTATGCTTTTAGTTTGGTTGAGAAGCTCTCGTACTTGGTCTCCACTCAGCTCAGTGTTCTGCAGGCTTGCTTGAATGAGATGGAAGTAGTCATTGAGCCAAAAGTGCCAGCTAGCAAGGCCAATGATGATCAGCACTAGCCATGCAGCATTACTGACTAGAAACTGTAGCCATGACCTGCTTTTGTTGATTGCCAGCAGAAGGATGGGATAGAGATTCATATTTAAGCTACTTGAGGCAATGATCTTTTGATTGGTGTTTCAAGATTGGTAAAGAAGGCATCGAATTCGTTGTTGTCGAGTGTTTCTTTTTGGATCAATGATGTGGCAATCTTTTCCAAGAGCTGCTTATTTTTTTGGAGAATGTCGATTGCTTTTTGGTAGGCTGTCTCAATAATCTTTTTTACTTCTTGGTCGATTGCAAAAGCAATACTTTCAGAATAGTTGCGTTGCTCATTATTGAAATCCCGGCCAAGGAACACGGCAGCATGAGGATTGCTGTAAGCAATGGTACCGATCGTTTCACTCATCCCAAAACGAGTCACCATATCACGAGCTAATTGTGTTGCTTTCTCAATGTCATTGCTTGCGCCTGTAGTGATGTAGTCTTTGCCAAAGATGATCTCTTCTGCTGCACGCCCACCTAGGGAAGCAGATAATTCATCAATGAAGTGAGCTTTGGACTCGAGTGCTTTATCACGCTCTGGCAAGAACCAGGTGACACCCAATGCTCGCCCACGAGAAATGATTGAGATCTTGTGCACTGGATCAGTATGCATGAGCATTTTTGCGACCAATGCATGGCCTACTTCATGATAGGCTGTGAGCTCACGTTCTTCATCTGAGATTACTTTTGAGCGACGCTCTGGTCCGAGCATTACTTTTTCAATTGATGCTTCTAGATCGCGTTGGGTGATTTTTTCACGATTTTCTCTTGCTGTGAGCAATGCGGCTTCATTGACTAAGTTGGCTAGGTCGGCGCCACTAAATCCTGGAGTCTGCTTGGCGATTTTGTCGACTTGGACACTATCTTCTACTGGTTTGTTGCGTAGGTGGACATTCATGATCGCTACTCGATCATCCATACTAGGATTATCAATTACAACGCGACGGTCGAAGCGTCCTGGACGTAATAGGGCTGGGTCCAGCACATCAGGTCGATTGGTGGCTGCGATCACAATCACATTGGCATTGGTGTCAAAACCATCCATTTCGACTAGAATCTGATTGAGGGTCTGTTCACGTTCGTCATTACCACCACCCAATCCTGCTCCACGTTGCCGTCCCACAGCATCGATCTCATCAATAAAGACAATTGCTGGGGCATTTTTCTTTGCTTTGGCAAAAAGATCTCGGACGCGGCTAGCACCGACACCGACAAACATTTCCACGAATTCACTACCTGAGATATTGAAGAAAGGGACATTGGCTTCACCAGCAACAGCCCGTGCCAGTAATGTTTTTCCCGTACCAGGAGGACCGAAGAGTACTACTCCATGAGGAATCTTGGCGCCCATCTTGAGATATTTCTTAGGGTTTTTGAGGAAATCAACAATCTCAGTCAATTCTTCTTTTGCTTCTTTGGCTCCGGCAACATCCGCAAAAGTCACTTTGTTGGTATCTTTGTTGTAGAGACGGGCTCGAGACTTGCCAAAAGACATGGCAGAATTATTGCTGCTTTGGGCTTGACGGAAGATAATGAAAATAAAGAATACTAGTGCTATCAGGGGCAAAAGATTGCCAAGTAGGCTTAGAATCATCTCACTACGACTGCCATCTTGCACGTAAATTTTCACATCATTGTCAAAGTGGCTGCGGACAATGTCATCAGCTTCTTTGGTAGCTTTCTGTGTTGTGCCATCTTTCATGGTGACAAGCACGTTGTTGCCTTCTATTTCAATCTTTTCGATTTGGTCAGTATTGAGGTTATAGATCTCATTGATGCTGACATCTTTGGCTTGTTGGCTAAAAAACTCATTATTGAAGAATACTGCAAAAAATGACAGGACTAAAGCGACGATGATAATCGTGAAAAAGCTTTGTTTGGAGGTCTTCTTGGGGCGTTCCATGCGGGAGAATTAATTTAAAACGGCAATGCTGATTCTACTGGATAGGACAGCACTCGTGCAAGTTGACTGCTAAGCGGTCAAGCTCGCTGTATTTCCACTGAGTGGAGGATGCGGATCAGGGTTTTTTCATGAAAAAATACTGCTTGGCCTTGATGGGAGAAGGTACTGCCTTTTCTAGCCTTGAGGCACCACTGATGGGCATGGCCAATTGCAGTGGCGCTGATATTTTCTTTTCCAAGCTGAGTAGTAAGGAAGTGGTAGAGAACTTCTAGTTGGACAAAAAGCGGCTGACTGAGCCATGCACCTAGGGCAAAGTGGTGGTGTTTACTATTAGCTTGCAAGTTGTTGCTCAGCCAATTGTGGACCAGTTCTTTGGTGATTATTTCTACTTGTTGTGCTTGGTCATGGAGCTGATCTAGTTCGGTAGTGGTGAGAAGTGGGAGGACGTGGTGACGAAAGCGGTTACGTTGGTAAGTCTGGTCTGTATTGGTACTATCTTCTCTCCAGGGGATGCTGTGAGCTCTTGCATAACTCAAAAGCTCAGTTTTCTCAAAAGCTAATAGCGGTCGGAAGATTTTTTGAGTATTGAGGGCTACCATTCCTACTAATCCTAGGATGGCGCAGCCGCGAGCGAGATGCATGAGTTGCGTTTCCAGTTGGTCTTGATGATGATGCGCTGTGATGATGGCAGCTGCTTTGTGTTGCTGACGATACTGCTCCAGGATTTGATAACGATGGCTGCGAGCTACTGCTTCTAAGTTCTGATTCTTGGCTACTGTGGGCAAGTCAAAGTGCTCTACAACGCACTCGATCCCCTTCTGTTTACAGAAATGAGCGACCATTTGGGTATCAAGCGAGCTGTCTGATCGTAATCCATGGTCAATAGTAACTACTAGGAATCGGTTGGGAATGAGTTGGTGACAGATAGCCAGTAATGCCATCGAGTCCGCTCCTCCAGAGATTGCCAGGATAAAGTGGTCTTCTCTAGTGAAATGATGCCTGAATTGGTCATCAACTACTGTCAGGATGTGCGATGCTGTAGTGGTCATGGGCTCTAACTACCGGAGTTATTTTGTGCGTAGATATGCTTCGATAAATTGCATGATATCTCCATCCAAAACTTTGTTGACATCAGTCATCTCAGAGTTGGTTCGGTGATCTTTGACCATGGTGTAAGGTTGCATAACATAGGAGCGAATTTGGTGACCCCAACTGTTTTTGTGGCTGCCTTTTAATTCTTTTAATTCTTGTTGCTTCTCAGCTAGTTGGATAGTTAATAAGCGGTTGCGTAGAGACTTCATTGCAATGTCTTTGTTCTGCAATTGTGAACGTTCATTTTGGCATTGGACTACAATTCCAGATGCCAAGTGGGTAATGCGAACTGCTGAATCGGTAGTATTGACGCCTTGTCCCCCATGGCCCCCAGCTCGAAAGACATCGACTCTGATGTCTTCTGGTCGGATCGTGATTGCACTGGTATCATCAAGTTCCGGTACTACCTCTACCAAGGCAAATGATGTTTCACGGGAGTGTTTGCTATTGAATGGTGAATTACGGACGAGGCGATGGACACCGGTCTCGCTCTTGAGCATTCCATAGACGAATTCGCCACTGATGTGGAGGGTTGCTGTTTTGATCCCCGCTTCTTCAGCTGCTGAGAGATCATAGAGTTTGACCTGCCACTGCTGACGTTCGATGAATCTGGAATACATCCGAAACAGCATTTGGGCCCAGTCTTGAGCGTCGACTCCCCCAGTGCCGGCGTGAATAGTCAGAATGGCATTTTGGTTGTCGTAGCGGCCACTTAGCAAGGTGATGGTCTCAAAGTGTTCGATGTCGCTGAGCAGTTGTTGAGCTTGGCTGGTTACTTGTGCTGCGAGCTCGAGATCGTTTTCAGTGGCTACGAGTGTTGCTAGTTCAGCTAGTTCTTGATAGTTTTTATCGAGGTCTCTGAGCGTGTGGATCCGTTTTTCCAAGCTGTGGATCTGTTGCTGAACCTGACGCGCTTTGGCAGCATCTTGCCAGAAGTCACTTGATTCAGTGCTCTTTGTCAGTTCTTGATAGTTTTTTTCTAATTGATCGACGTCAAAGATAGTCCCTCAAGCGAGAGAGTTTATCGGCGGCAATGTGGAGATTGTCAGTAGTTTCAGGCATGGGCAGTGATTACAGGTGTAGTATACAAAAAAGACTCAGAAGCACAAAACTTCTGAGTCTTTTTGGAGAGAAAGTCTCTAGTAAAAGAGATTTAACGAACAGTGACGTAGAGATCTGGACATGCACTACGGCGACCGAAGTTATCAATCAGTGAACTAGTGACATGGTAGGTTCCTGGACGTGAGTAAGACGTGGTTCTTTGGAACGCATTACGACGCTGGCTGTTGCTTTCATTGTCGTAGACTACGGTTCCCCAGAATGGACCATTCTCAGGATGTTCTGGTACAAGCTCATAGGTTACTTCTGAGCCGACAGTAGGATTGGGTGTGAGCAATACCAGGGCTCGACAAACTGGTCCTTCAGGATTTGGTGTAAGTACGCTGACTGTAGTATTGGCACAGTTGGTGCTACCACCACGGTTATCATTAATCTGGATCTGGACTACATATGAACCAATGTTGTTGTAGACATGCTCTGCAATGCCTGAAGTGTTTGTGGTGCTTTGACCGTCTCCGAAAAGGAAGGTAAAGGCAAGACTATCACGATCAGCATCGCTGCCAGTTGCTGTGAATCTTACGGTAGTATTAGCACCAGTGACTGTAGGTGTGACACTAGTACTGGTACACATTGGATTGGCATTGCTTGCTGGGGTAATTGTTAATGCTGTAGTTGGGTTTGGACAGTTCACAATCACGCCTTCACTATCTTGTACTTGAGCGACCAGGGCATAGGCGCCGACGGTGCTATAGGTGTGATAAGTAGTGGCACTTGTCACTGTCTGGCCAGTACCATCACCAAAGTTGATGATATATCTCAGTGCTGGATTATCGAGGTCAGTAGCATTGATAGTGATCGCTACAGGGGATCCTACTACTGCTGTGCTAGGAATATTGATAGCTGTACAAACTGGAGCTCGGTTTCCAATTGGGCCTGGGCCTGTGGTGCTTGTGGGCGTTGGCGTTGGTGCATTGACCGTGAAGATCAAAGCAGCGCAGTTGGTGGTACGAACGCCATCGCTAATGCTGATTTGCGCAGTATAAGTACCTGGTGTTCCAAATGTACGACGAGCGATACCAGTGGTATTGACGGTGTCGGCACTACCATCATTGAAATGGAAAGTGTAAGTCAAAGTGCTAGAGTCAGGATCGCTAGCTGTAGCTGTCAGAACTAATTCTGTATTGGTGAGCAGTGTAGTTCCTGGAGTGGGGTTGACGATCTGACAGACTGGAGCTTGTGGGCCAGTTGTGCCTGGGGTGATAGTGATCACTACTGTGATGGTAGGAGTAGTCGGATTGTTGCCGATGCTAGTATTGGTACAGTCACTAGTGGCATTCTGACTGTCTCTTGCGCTGACACGGATAGTATAACTACCAGCAGTGGCATAGCGGTACGTAGTGCTTGTCGTAGTTGATTGACGAATTGTGCCATCACCGAAGTTGTAGATGAATGTAATTACATCACCATCAGCATCACTACCTTGGCTTGTCAAAGTGACATCACCAGTGGTGCTAGTATTGGTAGTATTGATTGTAAATGTACAGACTGGAGCTCGGTTGGTATTGGGAGTGCCTGGTTGGACTACAATGGTAATGATGGTTCCTGGAGGATTGGTTCCTGGGGTTTGGTTGTTGGTACAGACTGATGTTAGTCCGCGAGCATCTCGGACACTGACTGAGCTAGCAAATGAACCACTGCTAGCAAACTGGTATGTTGTTGTGCTGGTACTGAGTTCACGGATTGTGCCATCGCCGAAGCTATAGATATAGGTCAAAACGTCCCCATCAGGATCACTAGCAACGACAGTATAAGTCAGTGCTGTGGCTGTATTGGTGGTCAAGTTGTTTACTAAGAAGCTACAAACTGGTGCGCGATTCTCAGGTGTTGGTGCTCGTACTACAATAGTAATTGTGGTTGTAGGACTGCCGCTGCCTGGAGTAAATGTACAAGGTGTGGTGGCACCATTGCTATCAGTTGCACTAACACGGGCAGTGTAGGTATTGGCTACTGTATAGAGGTGACTTACTGTTGCATTGGCACTGTCTTGATTGTTGCCATCACCAAATACATAGCTGTAGCGTACTGTATCACCATCAGGATCTGATGCTGTTACAGTAAATAGTACTGCAGTATTGCTGGTGATTGTGGTTGGGCTAATCGCTACAGTACAAACTGGAGCGCGATTGGCTGCTGCCATTAGTGTGATGGTGATCGCATTGCTACAAGTCGTGAGATGGATGCCATCAGATACACGTGCACTGATAGTACGGTTGCTGGTGAAACTATGACTGGACACACGAGTGGTGGTGACAAAGCCAGCTCCGTTTTCCAAGTCGATTGCGTAAGTAAGCGAATCACCTTCTGGATCGGTAGCATTGATGGTAAATGTCACATTGGCACCACTAGCAGGGGTTGTGGTGTTGCTTGTAATAGTACAAGTTGGCGCGCCATTACCAGTGATTGGTGCAGTAGTGACTACAATTGTCAGTGGTTCACAATTGCTAATACCACCTCTTTGATCTGTGGTTTGAGCAAATACTGTATAAGTACCAGCTGTAGTATAACGATGTGTCAGTTGAGTGCTTGTAGCAACGTCGCTGCTCAAATTACCATCACCGTAATTGACATGATAAATAGTGGCATCAGTAGTGTCAGCATCTTGTACGTTGATACTGAATGTCACTGTCTGGTTGGTATCTACGGTGAGATCATTGGCACTAAAGAGACGACAGTCTGGCGCTCGATTCTCAGGTGTTGTGGTTGGAGCGGCAGTGATTGTGATTACCATTGGAGTACAATTGACTTCATGACCTCGTTGATCAGTTGCCTGAGCATAGACAGTGTAGCTGCCAGCAGAACGATAGCTGTGGCTCACTGATTGGTTTGAGAGTAGGTCTGCACTGTAGTTACCATCACCAAAGTTGAGGTGATAGATCACGACATCAGTGGCATTGCTGCTTGTGGCCTGGACATTGAAAGTAATACTTGTGGTTGCGGCTGCTGTTGTCGCACTTGCTGTAAATGCTGCACAGCTCATGGTGCTGTCTGCAGGCGACATTGTCGGTGTTGGTGTCGGAGTTGCCGTTGGTGCTGTCAAAATTGTAATTGTTTGTGGAGCACAGTTGCTGATACCGCCACGATTGTCAGTGAGCTGGGTGTAGATAGTATAGGTGCCAGCAGTAGCATAACGGTGTGTGGTTGCTGGGTTTGTTAATGCATTACTAAACTGACCATCGCCAAAGTTATATTGATAAACTAATGCATCATTGTTGGCATCAGTAGCATTGGCACGAATGGCAATGTCACGATTGGTATACAGACTACCACTGGGCAAACTGACACTAGTACACACTGGAGCACGGTTTTGCGGAGTAATGGTGGGAGTGATCGTGGGCGTTGGGGTGATTGTGGGGGTAGGTGTTGGAGTGATCGTTGGTGTGATGGTTGGTGTTGGAGTTGCTGTTGGTGTGTTTGTTGCATTGATTGTGACTTGTCTTGTACAACTCACCAAACCACCAATTGTATCAGTAACACGAATGTTGACTGTGAATGATCCTGGACGGGTATAGGTGAATGGTGCTGTGCCGGTAGTGTTTTCTAGATCAAAAGAACCATCGCCATTGAAGTCATAAGCTAAAGTTTTGGTTGCACTACCACCT
>JAGNZB010000011.1 GCA_017984655.1 Candidatus Altimarinota bacterium | reverse complement strand
GCTGCTTACTATGCTGGAACCAGAGGTTCGCATTACAGTAGTTGGTAAGTTGCGTATTCTCAAAGTGTTCTTTGATGGTAAGGGTGAGCAAGTTGCTGGTGGTGATGTGATTGAGGGTAAGATTGTCCGTGGCTCATTTGCTAAGGTCTATCGTGGTGACAATATTGTTGGTGAGATGGTTCTAGAAACAGTCAAAGAAGGACCTGAAGATGTCAAAGAGGTGCAGCAGGGAACTCAATGTGGTGTAAAACTGATTGGAAATATCCGTATCCTTCCTGAAGATATCGTAGAGTGTTATGTCAAAGAAACTATAGCTGTATCTTTGTAGACCTATGCCAGATAATCTTCGTCTTCGTCAGCTCAATCAGGTTCTCAAAGAACATATCGGTCGTTTGATCGAGACTGAGCTGCGTGAACCTGAAATTGGTTTGCTTACTGTCACTCGTGTGGATGTGACGCCTGATCTGGCTGAGGCCAAGGTGTGGGTTTCAAGTTATGCCAGTAGTGTCAGCTTTAGTCGTATTCTCAAGTACCTGAGTCACGTCAACCGCGACATTTTTATGTCTCTTCGACAGGTGATGACAACCAAGCGTGTGCCAAAAATTCGCTTCTTTATTGATGAGAATTCTGAGTATGCGGATCGGATTGATCAATTGTTGAAGAAAACACATGCTCAGCGAACTGAGGATGGCCCCGCATAAAGGTGGCGCTGTCGATTGGATTCTTGCCCTCAAGTTGTAGCTGGTTGATGGCTAATACGGTGTTGTTACCACAGCAGACGAGTAACTGCTTGTTTTGATAGTGAAGTGTTCCTGGAGCACCAATAATTGAGGGATCCGATACTCTTGCTGCCAAGATTTTGATACGTTTACCATCGAGGATGGTAAATGTTCCTGGCCATGTGCTTAGTGCTCTGATGTGATTGTCGATTTGTGTCGCTGATTGTGTCCAGTCGATCAGACCATCTTCCTTGGTGAGGATCTTTGTATAGGTGGCATGAGGATGATCTTGAGGAATTGCTTTGAGTTCACCTTTACACCAAGGTGTAATAGTCTTGCTTAATAGTTCTGCGGAAAGCAAAGCCATGGTGGCCTCGAATGTAGCGTATATTTCATTTTCTTTGATCACATAGTCAGCTTGAGCAATGACCGGTCCAGTGTCGAGCGTTGGTTCCATGACCATAATGCTGGTTTTGGTCGTTTTTTCTCCTGACCACAAAGTAAACTGTAGAGGGCTGGCTCCTCGGTATTTTGGTAATGCTGAAGGATGCACATTCAGTGCTTGGTATTTGGGGATAGCTAGTATTGCTTCAGGGATGATCTTGCCATAGGCTGCCACGATGATGAGGTCTGGTTGATATGCTTCAATCTGTGCTTGTGCTTCAGGCGTTCGTAAACTTTTTGGTTGCCAGACGGGAATCCCTTCACTTTCGGCATAGACTTTGGTTGGTGGTGGAGTCAGTATTTGCTTTCTGCCTACTGGCTTGTCCGGCTGACAGACAATTGCCACCAGCTCTATATCGGGATGATGGTGTAGGAATGGGAGAATGATCTGAGCAAATGTGGGGGTGCCAAAAAAGAGGGTGCGAATGATCATATTAGTAGCTGATTTCTTCGTATAGTTCTGCTTTGTTGCTGACCAAATCCGTGAAGAGGATGCCATCGAGATGGTCGACTTCGTGTTGAATGACTCGGGCATTGTAGCCAGTAAAGCGACGGAGAACAGTTTTTTTGTCGATGGTTTGATATTGGACAGTGATTTCGCTGGGGCGGTTTACGGGGCCAAAAATGTTGGGAATACTAAAGCAGCCTTCTTCAGCAATTTCACAGTGTTTACTTTTGGTGAGGATTTGGGGGTTGATCATAGCAACATCTTCTTCTTTCTCTCGGCCAGAGCGGATTTTGCAAATAATGACTCGTTGTTTGATTCCCGTCTGGGGAGCTGCGATCCCAACACCGCGTTGGGATGCCAGGGTGTCGATGAGGTCTTTGATTAGTTTCTTGGTACTAGCGTCGATAGTTTTGACAGGGGCTGAGATTTCACGCAGTTGCGGGTTTTCGTCAGTAAGAATCGGGAGGATCATCTTGTGAGTGATACATTGTTCAGATACCATACTACTAGAGTCTTTTGAAAATGTCATGAAAACTTCTTTTTCTGTTCGTTGTTGTACTAGTCTGCTTGCTATCAGTGTGTTGCTTTCTGGTTGTGGTGCCGATGCTCCAGCAAATCCTGCTACGTTTAGTGGTCCTTTTGCTGGATTTGTCAAAGACATTGAACTCTTTGATATTAGTAATCCTCTTGCGGTAGTTGAGACCGATCAGGGTACCTTTGCGATCGAGCTTTATGAGCGACAAGTACCTGATGCTGTTCGTCACTTTGGCGCTCGCGTGGCAGAAAATCGTTATACTGATAGTGCGGTATATAATGTTGTTGGTAGCTTTGCTGCCTATATGGGGGATAAGTCTGGTCTTGGCAAAGATGACACATTGATTGCACCATTAGCATTGCAAACTCATCCTGATCTCTACCATGATGCTGCGGGTGTGGTTGGTTTTGTGCGGGAGACTGGTACTACTTGTGTAAGTTTGGTGGAACAGGAGCAATGTCTCAAGAATGCCCTCAATAGCTCACGTAGTCTTTTTTATATCACCCTAGCTCCTCAACCCAGCTTAGATAATAGTTACGTAGCTTTTGGTAAAGTGATCAAAGGTCTTGAGATTGTTCGTAACCTCAAAAAAGGCAACAAGATCCAAGCGGTGACGATCGTTAGAAAAGGTGTTTAGTCTATTGGTACAGCAAGCTCAAGAGATACCTTTGCAAATGATCATCTTTTCATTATAGTAGCTCCGCTTTTTGCTGCGGTGGTGGAATGGCAGACACGCCAGCCTTAGGAGCTGGTTCCCAAAAGGAGTGGAGGTTCAAGTCCTCTCCGCAGCACCACGAGCACGCCATAGGCGGGCAAGTCTTATCCTTAGTCTCAGTCTCTCGATCACACTGTCTGTTGCAGACAATGTGCTTTCCGCGTGCCCGTGGAAGACTGAGACTAAGACGAAGACTGAGGTTTCGGAGAGGGAGAAGGATGAAGAATAGGGATGGGACCATGAAAGGAAAGGTGAAGGTAAACGTGAATGGAAAACCTGATGGGGGCGTTGTGTTATGGTTCCATTCATAATTACCAATTGCTAATTCCTAATTAACCCTCGCTTCATTTGTAATTTATAATTTGTAATTTGTAATTCCCATTCCTTTTCTTTTCCATTTATGCTAGATGTTAGAGGCATTTACTATTACCTGTGAAACATACACTCAAACGTCTCCCCCAGTCACAAGTTCTGATCACTTTAGAAGTTACTCCCGAAGAAGTAGAGAAGTTTCGTAAGAAGGCAATTGATAAATTAAGAAATAAGGTCAAAGTTCCTGGCTTTCGTGAAGGCAAGGCTCCTGATGATATGGTGATGCAGCAAGTCGGCCAGGCTGCTTTTGATGAAGAGGTACTTCGTACTGGTTTACCTGAATGGTACTTTGAAGTTGTGACGGCTGAAAAATTAGCACCGATTGCTCCTCCTGAAAGTAATGTGGTTAGTGCTTTGCCATTAGTGATTGAAATAACTGTTTCAGTTTTGCCTGAAGTCAAGGTTGGTGCTTACCAGAAGATCAAGGTCAAGCCTCAACCATTTGCTGTCAAAGATGAAGAGATCACTGAAGAACTGACTACTTTGCAGAAACGATTTGCGATCTACAATGATGTTACCCGTGTGGCCAAGTTGGGTGATCGTGTGGAGATGGATTTTGTGGGTAGTCGTGAGGGAAAACCGGTGGAGGGTGCTAGTAGCAAAAATCATCCTTTGGTTCTCGGCTCACACACATTTATTCCCGGATTTGAAGAGCAGATCGTTGGCATGACTGTTGGTGACAAGAAACAATTCACCATCACATTTCCAGCTGATTATCATGTTGCTGATCTCAAGGGCCAGGATGTGACTTTTGATGTTGATCTCAAGAAGGTAGAAGAGATGGTATTACCTGAAATGAATGATGAGTTTTTTGCCAAATTGAAGAATCCAGCGATTAGTTCTTTGGAGTCCCTCAAGGCTGAAATTCGTTCTTATCTCGTCAATACGAAGGATGTAGATGAACGTAATCGTCAGGAACAAGATATCATTACTCAATTGATCGCCGTTACTACTGTCGATCTACCTGAAGTGCTTTTGCATGAAGAGGTTCATTATATGGAAGAGAGCTTCGGTGAGCGTCTACAGGCTATGGGTATGACTATGGAGCGTTATCTTGAAGCCAACAAAAAGACTCATGAGGACTTGCACAAGGATTGGGAGCCTGAAGCTGCGAAGCGTTTGACTGCTCGATTTGCGTTGTTGGAAGTAGCCAAAGCTGAGAAGCTTGAGCCTACTGATGCTGAAGTCGCTGCGACAATGAAGCAGGAGGGGATCGAGGAAAAGGATGCTGCTCGTTATCAAGGACAGGTCAATGCTCGTCTTCGTGTTGAGAAAGCGCTGGATTATTTGATGAAGTCTGCGCTACAATAAGATTGTACTGATTATTCTTATGAAATTATTCTTTCTTGGCTTAGCTTCATGTATCGGTTTGCTTCAGCTGATTGTTTTCTTTCAGAACTTAGCTGCCGCCAATGAAGCTACAGTATCGTATCTTACTGCAACAGTGGATATGAATTCAGGTATGATTATGTTTCTTGGTTTTGTACTCGGTGCCTTCGGTTGTTTATCATTGATTCTCTACTTTACTGGTGGGAAGTTACCGCTGAATAGTGGTGACGATATCAGCACCAGTAGTGGAGAATGGTAAGCTCCTATAGCTCAACGGATAGAGCAGAAGCCTTCTAAGCTTAAGATAGAGGTTCGATTCCTCTTGGGAGCACCACTTGTATGTGTTAAAGTATAGCCGTTGCTAAATAAATTTATGAACCGGTCTCGTTCTTGGGTTGTATTGCCACTGATTTCGCTTTTCAACCTAGCACTGTCTTTGGTGATTTTTAGTTTTACTTTGCCGCAGGTAGTTGTCGCTAGTACTTCAGCTAGTGTGGCGCAATGTATTCAGAATACTAGTGAGACTCGTACAGCTGGTGGCCAGACACTGAATGCTCGTGATCAATACGAGATTGAAGCTCGTTGTCAGGGAGGTGAGTTATTGATTCCAACGCAATATACTGAGTGTGCTATGGCTCAATATAACCAGCTTGCTGGTAGTGCCAATGACTTTGTTTTGTCTAGTACCCAAAAGAATACGATCCAGACTCGCTGTAGTGGTGGAGCGACGCCTGCTAGTACCACATCTGCGCCTGGTACCAGTACTACTTCAAATGCCAATACTATTCCCAGTCTTTCTGAAGTGTCGGCTTGTATTAATCGTAATGTGGACAATCAAACTGGTAATGGTGCTACGACAATCAACAGTCGTCAGCGTTATCAGATCGATGCCCTTTGTCAGAGTGAACGGTTGCTGGCTCCTGCGCAGTATCAACAATGCGCGATGCGTGAATATGACGCATTGACTCAGGCTCAGAGTCGACCACTGACTGACGCTGATCGTCAGACTATTATCACTCGTTGTGCTCCAGCGTCTAGTACAGCTAACAGCCCAAGTCCTGCTGCCACGGGTGGTGCTACGCCAACTACTGGCACTCGTAGTGGTGCTGTGCCCGATTTACCCTTTACTACGGTCACTGACCCCTATCAACTCTACAATGGTGATGTGAATGGTGCCAATGTGGGTAAGCTGTCGAGTAGTTATGCTCAGCCCCTGCTGAGAATTTCTGATCGCCAGTCGGCATTTCGAATCCTGGTGAACTTTTTTACTGGTATTATTTCGATTGTTGCGCTCTTGTTCTTGGTGGTGAATGGCTATCGGTATGCGATGGCTCGTGGTGAAGATAGTCAGATCAGTCAGGCGAAGAAAGGAATTACCTATGCTGTTATTGGTTTGATTTTGGTGATTGCTTCTTATACGATTATTGCTACTGTTCTCAATTTTGGTGCTCAGAATTCACAGGCACCAGGTATCAGTGTTGGTGTGGGTGTGAACTTCTAGCTGTTTATTATTTTTATTCCCCCCAGAGTATGTTTACTTTTTTTAGAAGCTTCTTGCGTCATCCGAAAGAAGTGGGCGCTTTCTTTGCTACAGGTGGTAGTTATTCAAAATTGGCATGTAAGCAAGTAGATTGGTCTCGCGTAAAGAACATTGTAGAACTTGGTGCGGGCAATGGCTCTGTTACTAAATATATTGTACGAAATCTGTCTAAGGGGCAGCAGTTATTTGTGTTTGAGATTGATCCAGATTTGTTCAAGCAGCTTGAGAAGAGTATCAAACATCCTCAAGTGATTTTGATTCACGATACTGCTGTAAACTTGCCAATGCATTTGAATAAGTATGGTGTCACTGAGGTAGAAGTAGTGTTCTCAGAAATACCAATGGTTTCACTCCCGAAAGCAGTAGGCGATGCGATTATCCAAGCGGTCAAAAAAGTGATGGCTCCAGGAGCTCTCTATTTGCAAATCCAGTACACACTGCTCTCAGTAAAGAAGCTAAAGAAGCTGTTCAAATCAGTAGAAACCAAGTTTACATTATTCAATCTACCACCAGCATTTTTGCATATTTGTAAAAAAGAGCTTGGTGTTAATTAGAAATTGGTAATTAGTAATGAGGAATTGAAGAGTGGGGAAGCTCAATGCTACCTACTTAGTTTCTTGAGCTAGAATTTCTAATTCAAAATTCCTAATTCCTAATTTGAGCCACTTTTTTCCGTCATCCTGAACACCGTGAAGGATCTTGCCGAGTAGATCGGTTCTTACTACAAACAAAAAACGCCAGTACCTGCCTCGTCATTCCTTCTTCCTCTCCGAAACCTCAGTCTTCGTCTTAGTCTCAGTCTTCCACGGGCACGCGAAAAGCACGCTGTCTATTAATGACAGTGTTGTAGAAAGACTAAGACGAAGGATAAGACTCGCACGCCTATAGCGTGCTCGTGGAGGTGACGACCAGAATTGAACTGGTGTACGGGGTTTTGCAGACCCCTGCGTAACCACTCCGCCACGTCACCCCGAAGCAGATTCAGTGTAAGGAAATTCTGAATATTTGCAAGAGACTGCCTTAGTTCTGTTGCTTCAGTACGGACTAATATTGCTACGATATGCACCTATTGGTTAAATCTTTCAAAAGTTGCTATTTGTTGATAAACATTTATAATACTTTTCCTTAGTTCGATCGCTCGCACTAGGAAACAATTTCATTTTTGAAACTGTAGTATAGAAGTAGTTTAGAGCATTGATAGTAGAGCAAAATTCTGGTAAAATAGTACGAACTCTTCATATGTTATCACGTTCTTTCCCCAATTCACTGATTGTCATCGTTGTCATTAGCACTTTAGCTGCCACCAGCAGTACTGCTTTTGCTGATCTTGAGAGCGTGGATTTGCCAAAGGATCCTGATTTTGTGCAAACCTGGATTACTGCAGAGCCAGAAGTTGCGGCGGTGCCTACTCCTACGGCCACTGTTAGTAAACCAAAAGCAGTCAATACCCAACCAGTGGTGACTGAGTCAGATCGGGCTGCGTTACAAAACACCATCAGTGCTACTCTCGATCAGAAAGATCTTCTAGAGTCAAAAGTAGCTGATATTATGCAGAAATCAGATGTGCTCAAGGCTGTGCAGACTACTTTGCAAGATGAGCTCGCTAGTCTTGATGAGCATGCAGCACAGACTGCTACGACGATTCAGACTGTCCAAGACGAACTTGATGCTACCCGTGACAGCATTGATCTGATCAATAATAAGGTGCTAGTGAAGCAAAGAGAGATTGCTCAACAAAAATCTGTGGTGACTGCTTATATTCAAGCAGTTTATAGTCAGAGGGATATTTCAGTTTTGGACATGCTTCTGACCAATGCGACTTTCGCTGATACTTTGACTGATATTGAGAACACTCGCTCACTTGAAGATACTGGTAGGGTGTTGTTTGCGAATCTCAAAGCAGCTCAAGATGAACTTACTGTTCAGCAAGAAAATTTGTCTACCAAGCAGGGGCGATTGGACAAATTATTGCTTACTCTTCAGAAAGAACAGAATACTTTAGCTCAACAAGAACAAGAGAAGCGTTACTTGTTGGAGAAGACACAAGGTAAAGAGGCTCAGTACCAACAATTGTTGCTTGATTATAAGGCTCAGGCCGAGCAGGTAGAGCGTGATATTGCGAGCTTGAGTGATGATATTGCTTTGTTTAAGCAATCTGATCAGTTGGCCGTGATTGCTCAGAAATATGGCGAAAAGTTTTCATTGGTCAATCCTGAAAGTGGTGCTATTTGGCCAGTGGATGCTTCTTATAAGGGAATTAGTGCGTATTTCCGTGATTCTGGCTATCTTCGACTTTTTGGTTTTCCACATTCTGCTATTGATATTCCTCAGCCGGGTGAGACACCGATTCGAGCTCCTGCCAATGCGGTTGTGCTCAAAGTAGTTGATCGTGATGATGGTGGCTACAA
Organism: Candidatus Altimarinota bacterium; assembly: GCA_017984655.1. Classification (GTDB taxonomy): domain Bacteria; phylum Patescibacteriota; class Gracilibacteria; order RBG-16-42-10; family RBG-16-42-10; genus JAGNZB01. The sequence continues at coordinate 12,343 of JAGNZB010000011.1, read as the reverse complement.
TTATGTAGTACTTTATCATGGTACTGATGAAGAGGGTCGAGATATCACTACGGTGTATGGACACTTGCCCAAGATCTTTATCGAGAAGGGGGATGTTGTTCGACAGGGGGAGATTATTGCACTGACTGGTGGTTCTCCTGGTACTCGTGGTACTGGACCTTATTATACTGGTCCACACTTGCACTTCGAAGTGCGTCAGAATGGTGCGGCTATCGATCCCTTGAAGTGGTTGCCATAGTCTTTGACTCTGAATGTAAACTGTTTTATAATTATAGGAACTCTTTCTCTATGAATATTTTTCTTCTCCCTTACATACTGGCCGCCTTGATGCCATCCTCATCGCAGTTTTTGGCTGTTTCGGATACTGCTTCGGTGGAGATGAAGCCATCTTTGCAGGCATTGGTCCCAGTGATCGAAGATGCTCAATATGTCATGGCCTATACTGAGAGCGCACATGGTGGTGACCTTCAGAATGAGATTAATCGGTTTGCTGTCACACCACTATTTATTCAGGTTTTGCCTCCGGAACCAGCGGCGAAGCCTAAACCAGTGACCATCTCAGTCCTGGCGCCAAAACCTGCAGTCAAACCTGCTCCGGTAGTGAAGCAAGTACCAAAACCAGTCGTTGCTCCCACACCAAAGCCTGCTCCAGTGGGTATTCCTAGTGCTGCTCCTGTTGTTGTGCCGCCGCCACCAGCAGTGGTACCTACTGTGCCTGCGATTGTAGCTCCTCCAGTAACTTCAGCACCGCCTGTTTATGTAGCACCTCAACCGGTCACAACACCTGCAAGCACTGTTCGTGTGAATGGCCCAATTCTCAAGGCACTTGATGCTGAGAATGTTGGTACTTACTACTTATCCGTCCCTTCAGTTGGGATCAAGAGTTTACCAGTAAATCCTGCCGATGCTACTGTTGATTCCCTTTGGCGGGGAGTGTTGATCAATGGTGCTGCATGGATTGGGCATCGTCCTGAGACTCCTCATAAGACTGTTATTTTTGCTCATTCTTCAAATTTTGCTTATGTGAAATCAGCATATAATGAAGCATTTCGATATCTTCATAATGTGAAGATTGGTGATACTGCTAGTATTGTTTATCAGGGGCGTACCTTGAACTATGTCGTTAAGAAAAAAGAAATTGTTCCTGCTACTACTGCAAGTATCGTGACTGATTACAATCGAGAAGAGCTTGTCTTGTTTACTTGTTGGCCATATCAGACATCCAAAGATCGTTATATTGTCTATCTTGATCGCATCTAATCTATGAAGTGTACTTTTTGTGGGACAGAAAATGTCGCCGGCCGTACCCATTGTATTGCTTGTGGAACTGAGCTCCCAGTTGGTGCGGGAGATCTGACGCCCTTAGTGCCTTCACTTCCAGTTGTTTCTGAACCTGCGCCTTTGCCTGTGGTTGTCGAGCCAGTAGAAGAACCTTTTGTTGATTCTGTGCCTTTGCCACCAGTAGAAGCTTATGTGGCTCCTGCTGCAATGCCAACTGAACCACAGATGCCGGTATTTACTTCTAATTATCAAGTGCAGAATGAGCCAGTTGAGGATATTGTTGAGAAGCCTCTGGTGTCTTACTCCGTACCAGTGCCCACAGTTAGTACTGCGCCATCTCTGTCATTGCCTCCAGTAATTGAAGCTTCAGTGCCTCCAGTGTTTGAGCCAGCTGTTGCGGATGTTCCTTCAATACTACCCAATCATCCATTGCCTTCAGAGCCCTTTGCACCAAGTCTGCCTGCTATTGCTGTGCCTGAGCCAATTGTGGCGGAGTTACCCAAGTTTGAGCCAGTTTTACCTGCTGTGCCTGATTTTCTAGAGCCAAAAGTAGCTAGTCCTCGGGTTGATGTTCAGTTTGACGATGCTGAGGTTGCTGAGGTTCCAATGCCTGTGCGTGGACCTCAAGTTGCAATGCCATCATTGCCAGAATCAGCTCCTGTCGTTCAGCAGCCTCAGCATTCTCTTTTGGATAATTCTGTTGTTGATGCCCCAGCTCAGCCTCTAGAGCAGGGGAGTGTAGGTGGTGATATTGAACCAAGAACCGGTCCTTGGTTGGCTTTGACTGTTTTGGGATTGGGATTGCTAGTATTGTTTTCAATTATTTATTTTGTTTATCAGCTAATCTTTGGATCAGCTAGTGGGGGAGTACCTTCAACTATCCAGACCCCTTTGGGAATTCCAACAACACCTGCGATCACCACTAGACCTACTGCTACTACCGCGCCTGTGATTTCTAGCAATGACCAACAGCGGGAGAGAGATGTTGGTGACCTCAAAGCAGCGCTTGGTTTGTACTTTGCTGATAAGCAGCGATTTCCTCAGTCCACTAGTTATGCTGGTCTCTTGAATACACTGATTAGTGGTGGGTATCTCACTCGTAGGGTGCAAGATCCTTTATTCCCAACTCGGCAGTATCAGTACAGTGTTGGAGAGGGTGGTGCTACTTATCAGGTTACTGTGATTTTTGACTCACTCGCCTCTACTTTGCTGAATGGGTCTACTACCTATCAGTTCACCAATTAGTTTGTAGTATTGTTTTGGTGATGTTGACATGTGTTTGATATATGGTCCTTAAGTTTATGCTTTGGGGCCATTTTTATTATCTATAAGGCCAATTGTGGAAACCTTCCATGGCCTGTGGAAAACTAGTTGGTATGTTATTAGTAAGTACAAGATACATTGTGCATAGTAAAGTATTGTTGGGGTGTTTTCCACAGTGCCCTACTCTGCTCTTTCCTGAGCCATTTTCTCGATGCGTTGGTGAAGTTGGTAGTTTTTGTTATTGTGGTGTTAGTTTTAAGTTGCTTGATTGACTGTAAAAGAATTGTTGCATAAATATAGTAATCAGTTGCCAAGGCATGAGATGGAGATACTGATCGCCTACCATCTTAGTTGTGATCGGTTGTGGGTCTTGAGTCATCCTGAGGCGGTGATTGCAGAGGGGGCACATAAACTCATTATCGAATCTTTTCATAAGCTGATAGATAATGTACCTCTAGCCTATATCGTTGGTTATAAACGATTTTACGATGCCGATTATTTTGTGGATCCTAGAGTACTGATTCCACGGCAAGAGACTGAAGAATTGGTAAGTGTCTTGGTTTCATACTTACAAACAAAGAAGCAGCCTGTGGTGATTGCTGATATAGGTACAGGAAGTGGCTGTATTGGTCTCACGTTGGCGAGATTAGTGCCCAAACATCAGTACTATTTGATTGATGTTAGTACTGATGCGTTGATTGTGGCTCAGAAAAATGCTGATGCGTTGCTTACACCAACAAGTTTAAGTCAGGTGCAGTTCTTCCATGGTAATTTACTTGACCCTATCAAGGGGGATTTGCCTCAGTTGATCGTGGCTAATTTGCCTTACTTGTCTGCTGCTTTGATGGAAACATTACCAACTAATGTTGGTTCTCATGAACCTCTATTAGCACTGTACGGTGGAGAGGATGGTTTTGCGCTTTATCGAGAGCTCTTGAGCCAGGTTGCGAGTAAGTATCAATCCTTACCATGGCCAGAGATGTGGTGGGAGATTAGTCCTGAGCAGGTCCCTTTGATTCCGGGGTTGTTTCTAGACTCCTACCCCCTTCCCAACATCGAAGTAGTCCCTGATCTCAATGAGCGAGATCGGTTTGTGCATGTCAGTTTCTAATATACTTACTTCTTTATGAAGAGTCTTTTGTTGCTGCGTGGTCTGCCTGGGGCTGGAAAGTCTACCTTGGCCGCTATTTTGATCGCTAACCACTCGTCTAGTAAAAGTCTCTCTGCTGACCAATACTTTGAGTTAGCTGATGGTAATTATCAGTTTGATGCTGCTAAGTTGCCACAGGCACACCAATGGTGTCAGGAACAGTGTCGAGATGCGATGCTGCAAGCAAAAGAGTTGATTATTGTTGCTAATACTTTTACAGAAGAGTGGGAGATGTCTGTCTACTTCCAATTAGCAACAGCTCATCACTATCAAGTCTTTAGTGTGATTGTGGAGAATCGTCATGGTAACCAATCCGTTCACGCCGTTTCTTCAGAAACAATGACCACAATGAAGAAGCGTTTCGCAGTGAAGCTTTGATGTGGTACTAATACTGAGACATTCGTTTGACCTTGTGCAAGAAAGGATTGGGGCTACTTTCTGCTTTTGACTTCATTTTCATGATAATGGGGCAGCCGATGAATCCAAATCGCTCTCGGAGACTATTTTCTATTGCTCTTAGGTATGAAAATCGGAAGATATCGGCCTCATTGACAAATAGCATAAATGTTGGAGGTTTTACTTCGATGTGTGTGCCATAATAAATCTTGGCACGGTGCCCACGAATTAATGGTGGTACTTGGGTACTTTGGAACTCGGTGAAGAAATGGTTTAGTGCTTGTGTAGGGATTTTTTTGAGCATTTCTTGGGACACTTTTTTGATTGCTACAAATAGACGGTCGATTCCCCGTTCCGCCTTACTTGAAATCGTGATCATTGGTGCCCACTTTACGTATTGGAGGTGGCCTCGGAGTTTCTTTTGTAACTCTTTGATTTTCACTTCAGTAAAGAGATCGATTTTACTGACGACCAGAATCAATGCTTTGTTTTGTTCTAGTACTTGTTGAATGATGCTTTCATCTTGGTGGACTAGCTCGGCATCACTACTGAGCATTACTACAGCAACATCACATTTCTCAATGATTCTTTGTGACTTTACATAGGTAAAGTATTCTAGATCCTCACTGATCTTGTTGCGGCGGCGGAGACCAGCTGTGTCAATCCACTGAATAGTGAGGTCCTCTTCAGGATAGTGTTTGATACAGTCGATTGGATCTCTGGTAGTACCAGGTAAATCTGATGTTAGGGCTCGATCCTCCCCTATCACTAGGTTGAAAAGACTTGATTTGCCCACATTGGGGCGGCCAAGCAAGGCAACCTTGATTGTTTCATCAGTGACTAGTGGTTCTTCACTATTTTCAGTATAAGTCTGAATTGCATGAAGCAGCGTACTTAGTCCCCTTTTCTGTAATGCGGCGACTGGGAGGATAGTTTGGCCAATGAATGCTTCTGCTGCAGCAATGTTGGCTTCTGCTGCTGCAAAATCTGCTTTTGTAGCACAAGTGATGAATGGCAGGCTTTGTTTTCTAATCCAATTGAGGATATTGCGGTCCTCTATGGTCATGGGCATGCTAGCATCGATGACAAACACCAAAAGTGTTGCTCGCTTGAAGAGCTCCAGGGCTTTCATTTGAGCTCTCGTATTTAGCGTGTCGTCAAAAGACTCGAAGACACCAGGACCATCGGCTAATTGAATATCCATGTTGGCAGCATGAGCTGTTCCCAGAATAATATCCAAAGTAGTACCAGCTTGGTCATGTGTAATACTCTTTTTCTTACCGATAAGATTATTAAACAGCGTCGATTTACCAACATTAGGTCTTCCGACTAGAGCAACAAATGTGTTCATACCCTCACCAATTAGTGTTTTCTGCGACGTAGTAGCATGTATGCTCCAACCAAGATCCCAGCGAAAATAGCTGCTGAACGGTTGGTAAAGAGTGTCTTGAGTGTACCTTGCACATGCTCGGCATTGGTAATGACACTGTACCAGTTATTACCTTCGACAATGTCTCCTTTGGTATAAAAGCTAACGCCGTGGTTAATTTTAACAATGCGGCCAGTAGCTTTACCTACACAAGATTGATTGATCACTGCATCATTCTCACTATGCATACTCCATACAGCTGATTGCTTCACATCGACATCATCAGTGTGAATATCGCTGACAGTACTGCGGACGACATGAACGGTTCTTCCATTCACAGAGTCAACGGTAGTGCCGGCGACATTCACGGTCTTGATATAGTCAGATTGAGCCATGCTTTATGAAAGTTTTTTGACACTGATGTGGAGAACTGCATCAATTTCTTGATTGAGACGGACATTGACACGGTGAGCTCCTAGTGAGCGGATGGGAGCACCAATGATGATCGCTTCTGGATCAATAGTAAACTCGATTTGTTTGCTGAGCTCAGTAGCGATCACATTCTCATCAATAGAACCATAGAGTGCACCTTTGCTAGTGACTCGTTCTTCGAAAGTTAATTTCACATTCTTAATCTTTTGTGCGAGCTCTTTTGCTTGTGCTTGCATCTGAGTCTTGCGCTCTTCACGCTTCTTGCCAAGCACTTCACTACGCTTCACCATTGCTGGTGTCGCTAGGGTTGCCATGCCTTGTGGTAAAAGGAAATTGCGGCCATATCCTCGGCGTACATCGACAACGTCATGTTTCTTTCCTAGTTTACTAACATCACGATTCAAAACGATCTTCATAAATTATTACTAAAGTAAGTCGAGGGCAGTCTATATCCAGATTTGCTTTTCTGCAATATACCAAGACGAAATCAAGGCAAAAATCTGTTCTGGTGAGCTTGGAAAGGCTGGTAAGAAGCTATCTTTGACTCTTTTGTTGATATAGACATGGTATGTTGGCGTGTACATCGGGATCATCGGCATGTCAGCTAGAATCTTTTCATAAGCCTGATTGAGCAACTTCACCTGCTCACTATCGCTCTTGGTGAGCCGGATTTTATCAAGCAGATTATCTACGGCTACATTTTTGTAGAGGGGAAAGTTGAGTCCTGGATATTCTAGTTGTGAAGAGTGAAAGTACGGATAGAGATCTACGTTCCCACCTACACGTTCACCGATGAGTAAGACATCATAACTACGGGTGCGGAGGAATTCGTTTTGTAATGTCGCAAAATCCACAGGGATTATAGTCACATTGATACCAAGTGGGGCCCACTGGTCGCGGAGTTCTTGGGCCAAAAGGGTAAGGTTTTCGTCATTTTGGTATACCATCTTGATGGTAATTGGTTTCTCTGGTGTGATCTTGGCAGTACTGAGGAGAGATTTCGCCTTGTCGAGATTGTAGGTAATCTTCTGGGGAAGAATATCTGGAAATGGCGAATCGATAAGTTGGCTGTTGGCGATTTTGGCAGTGATTTTTGTTCTATCAGTGCCTACTTTGAGTGCCAAGCGAATATTTTTGTCTTTGAGTGGGGTTGTATTTGTATTAAAGAAAGTACCAATGAATTGTGGAAGAATGAATTGTTCATGACTGTATTCTTTTTCTGGTAAATCAAATACTTGGTCGTGATTGTAGATAATATCATAGTGATCGGCGTTCTTGCTTAGGTCAGTTAATTCACGGTAACCAGTAATGTGGATGTTTTCAATCAGTGGTTTTGTACTATAATACTGGGCAAAGCTACGGAAGCTCACCTCGGTGCTATTGGTGCCCTTGGACAGTGATGTGAATTGGTACATTCCTGTGCCAATTGGATTGTGATTATACGGATGGCTTAGTAAATCATCTGTGCCAGTGATATCACCAATGATATGTTTGGGGATAATGCCAATAGTGAGTGTGTGAGGAAAGAAGGTGTTGTTGTCAGCTAATGTGAATGTCACTGTCTTGGGATCTTTGGCTTCGATCTTGATGCCATTGAAAGCTCCTTTGAATGGGCCATCATAACTAGGATCTTTGAGCAAGCGATCGTACGTGAAGAGCACGTCTTCACTGGTCACTTGGTGGCCGTCATGAAAATATGCCTGACGTAATTGAACAGTATATACTTTGAGGTCGCTGCTGGTTTCAATGGTGCTAGCTAGATCTGGCTTGATCTCACGGGTGAATGGATCAATTTTCGTCAAGCCACTAAAGATTAGGCTGCAGACAGTCCTGGTTGTCATTGCTGTCGTACAATAGAGGGGATTGAAAATGTCAGTCACTCCCATTTCAGCAATAGTCAGAGTCCCTCCTCTCGCTGGCTGCGTGAAAGTAGGCTGGGCGAAGATGCGCTCACTGAGCCAGATGGTAGTGATGGGAACGGTAACTACCAAAAGCAGAGCGATAATAAAACGCTCTGCTCGTGAGAATAACGGTAATATATGCTTTTTCTCAAGCATGGGAGTAATTAACGAAGTGCTGCGGTGATGCTATCCCAGAATGGTAGGGCTAAGCTGATCAATGCAAAAGTAGTAGTCAGGAACACGGTGAGATTGAATAACAACTTCTCTGGTCCGCGACGTGTGCGATAGAAAGCCCCATCTCCACCAAAGGTACTAGAGAGTCCAACACCACGTGACTGTAGTAATACAAACAAAATTAACAAGACGGCGTTGGCAATGAAAAGGTATTTGATAAGGTTCATAAAGAGAAATGATCGTTGGTATAGTACTAGACGAAAAACAGGTTTTCAATGGTGTTAAGGATTCCAAGCAAGATTGCAGCGATGATATAGGTGGCAATGCTTGGAATAATCAGCTCAGGCACAAGCCATGTTATCACATATAGGATGATGATGTTGATGATGATTAAAAAAAGTCCTCCGGTCAGTAAAATGAATGGTAGTGAAATGAGTTTCAGGATTGGTTTTACAACACTATTGAGAATGCCCAGTATCAGACCAGATAGCAGTAAAAACCGCAAGTAGGTGCGACCATCAGGTGTGCCTGCGAAGTGAATTGCTGGCACAATATACATAATTGCCGCCAAGACCAAACTATTCAGTACCCAGTTCCACAGTAATCGTAGTAGCATAGATTAACGTAATAATGAGCGATCTTCAGTTGATACCAAGACATCACGAAGGGTGTCGATATTTTCCAATACTTGTCCCGTACCGCGTACTACCGCTGAGAGTGGATCTTCAGCAATGTAGACTGGCATGTGGGTATGCTCGGCAATTAATTGGTCTAACCCTTTGAGCAGCGCTCCCCCACCAGCGAGGACAATACCTCGCTCCATGATGTCAGAGACTAGCTCAGGTGGTGTTTGTTCGACCGTAATTCTCACTGTTTCAGCAATGGTCATGGCTGATTTCATCAATGCTTCACGAATCATCCGTTCATCAAATTGAATTTCTTTTGGTAGGCCTGTTACTAGGTCCCGACCTCGGGCTTTGAAAATACCACGTTCTCTGCTTTCATAAACATTTCCAATCTCCCATTTGATTCGTTCTGCAGTACGGAGGCCGAGCAAGAGGTTGAAATGATCTTTGGCAAATTGCACGATATCCTCATTGAGTTTATCTCCGGCAACACGAAGAGATTTGCTAGTGATGATCCCTCCAAGTGAGATGACTGCGACTTCGGTAGTACCACCACCGATGTCAACGATCATGCTTCCTGTTGCTTCTTGTACCGGGAGGTTGGCACCAATAGCAGCAGCCATTGGCTCTTCGATGAGGTAGCTTTGTCTTGCTCCTGCATTTCTTGCTGCATCTTCTACTGCTTTCTTTTCTACTTCTGTGACACCAGAAGGAATGCCGACAACGACACGAGGGCGAGGAAATAATGTGAATGATTCTTTGTGTACTTTGTCGATAAAGTACCTGAGCATTTGTTCTGTGATTTCGAAATCAGAGACCACCCCATCTACTAGTGGTCGAACTGCAACAATATGCGCTGGTGTGCGGCCGACCATTTGGCGTGCTGCTTCACCGATGGCAAGAATTTGTTTGGTCTTGTCATTGATCGCTACCACCGAGGGCTCATTGATGACGATCCCCTTACTGCGGACGAATACTAGGGTGTTTGCTGTACCGAGATCGATACCAATATCATGTGAGAATGCGCCAAAAAGATTACCAAACATACTTAATATGATTTAGCAAAATACCATCGTCTTTGTGCTGGTTTTCCAGTATAGAAGCACACTCCTTTGTCTTCACCGATATTTTCATCAAAACTGACTAAACGGGTAGTGGCTTTTGTTTTTTCTTGAATTTCTTTCTCAACAGCAGGATCCTCACAGAAATAGGCCAACGCATAGCCGCCTTTTTCGATGACAGCTACAAATTCATCCATAGTACTGACTGGTGTGACTGATTGTGCTAGTCGGTCGGCTGAGCCTTGGTAAATTGCTTTTTGGATGACATCCAGTAGTTCTGGAAGTGCTGTGAATGCAGTATCGATGGCGATGGTGATTTTCTCTTTTGTATCACGACGGGCAGCGACAATGCTGTTTTGGGCTAATTCTTGTTCGCCTAGTTCCACTCTGACAGGGACCCCTTTTAGTTCCCAATGGTTGCGCTTGAATCCGAGGCTGACCTCTTCTCGGTCATCGATGCTGGCTCGAATGGTGCTTGGTAAACTATCTTTTAGGATCTGGCAATGAGCGACAAGCTTTTTGAATACTTCTGGATCGCGGGCGATTGGCACAAAGATGATTTGAATTGGTGCGATACTTGGTGGTAGTACCAAACCATCATCATCACCATGAGCGACGATCAAGGCTCCGATCATGCGAGTGGAGACACCCCAGCTGGTCTGCCATGGGCGCTTACTTTCATTGTCTCGATCAATAAATTTGATATCAAATGCTTCAGCGAAGTTCTGGCCGAGATTGTGTGATGTCCCGAACTGAATTGATTTGCCATCTTTGGCCAAGCATTCAATACAGGTGGTGTATAAAGCACCACGAAACTTTTCTTTTTCTGATTTGTAGCCTGTGAGTACTTTGAGCGCGAGAGCTTGTTCAGCAAAATCGTGATACATCTGGAGAGCACGTAAGGTCTCTTGGTCCGCTTCAGCTTTGGTCTCATGAACAGTATGGCCTTCTTGCCAGAGGAATTCAGTTGTGCGCAAAAAAGGTCGAGTGCGCATTTCCCAGCGGACTACATTGGCCCATTGATTGATTAGTAAAGGGAGGTCACGATAGCTTTGAATCCATTTTGCGTAGGTGTCGTAGATGATCGTTTCTGAAGTTGGTCGGACTACCAGTGCTTCTTCGAGTTTTTTGCCACCAGCATGAGTGACCACTGCAACTTCTGGTGCAAAACCTTCGACATGGTCCTTCTCTTTTTTGAGGAAACTCTCAGGGATAAACAGTGGGAAATAAGCATTCTGGACGCCAGCTGCTTTGATACGATGATCGAGGTCACTTTGCATCAGCTCCCAAATACGATAACCATAGGGTTTGATGATCATGCAGCCTTTGACAGCAGAGTAGTCAGCAAGATCTGCGTGATTGACGACGTCAAGATACCATTGAGAGAAATCTTTGGCTTGAGGGGTAATGGAATTTTTGGTGCTCATAATTTGGAGGAGGAATCAAGGAAAAATTGGCTGACGATCTCTTCGAGGCTTGGTTCTCGAATAGTCAGTTTTTGAGGGGTACTATTTTGGAGGACTTGGGCGGTCACTAGAGCTACTTCATTGTACGGGACGATTAGGTCCACCACAAGATTGGGGTGGGAAATCTTCTTGATGTGATTTGCTAATGGCGCTAGGTGATCTCCTGGGTTGAGTTGAATAGTAATCGTGCGTTCTTTGGCATAGTGATCCATAAGCGCTGCTAGGCTATTGTGAAAAGCGATTTTGCCATGCTGAAGTACTAACCCCTGCTGACAAATGGCGGCTATGTCTTGCATATTATGTGAAGTGAGAATGACCGTAGCACCTTCTTGCTGATGGTAGTGTACGAGGAATTGACGAATTGTTTGTTGAGATATGATATCCAGGCCAATGGTAGGTTCATCCAAAAATAGAATACGGGGGTGATGTAGTATGGCTGCCAAGAATTCACAACGCATTCTCTCACCGAGTGAAAGCTTTCTTACAGGGACCGTAATCAACTCTTCGATATTGAGGAGTTTGCTGTAGCGAGCCAATCTTTGATCAAAGTCTGTTTTGGGTATTTCATAGATACTGCGGAGAAACTGATAACTATCAAGAGCTGGGATATCCCACCATAGTTGGCTACGCTGTCCCATAATGAGACTAATCTGTCGCAAGTATGCTGGTTTTCTTTGGCAGGGAATGAACTCTCCGATGGTGATCTGACCGCTGGTTGGGGTGAGAATGCCACTCATCAGTTTTGTCAGTGTGGTCTTTCCTGATCCGTTGGGGCCAATGAGCGCTAATGCGGTGCCTGCAGGAATACTGACATTGATATCTGTCAGGGCATGCTTGATGGTCTTTGGTCTATAAAAAACCCCTTTGATACTTGACCAAAGACCGGCTTGTTTGTGGAACAGTGAAAATGATTTACTGACATGCCGAATATGAATATCCACGTGCTGAAATAAAGCACAGTCAGTCTAACTTAACTACGAGAATTGACAATGACTTTTGCTGCTTCAGCTCGTGTCAGTGGTTGCCAAGGGTAGAATAGCCCATTGGTCCCTTGGATCCAGCCTTTTTGTGCTGCCACTGAGATGCTTCCGGTCCAAGGTGTGTTGGTGGTATCACTGAAGTAATTTGGGCCGCTGATTGGCAGTTGACGACGAATGCTGACCAGCCAAACTATTGCTTGTACTCTGGTGATAGGGAGATTTGGTGAAAATGTTTGTGTAGGAC
>JAGNZB010000075.1 GCA_017984655.1 Candidatus Altimarinota bacterium | reverse complement strand
AACCTTAGTTGTACCTCATCTGCTTCACATCTTCTACTACTCTCAGCACACATTTTTGAGCATTAAACCCATCCTGAACTCTGTGAAGGATCCTGCCGAGTATCTCGGCAAGTACTGCAAACCCACAAAGTCCCTCTCGAACCCTGAGCCAAATTTGTAATTTGTAATTTATAATTTGTAATTCCCCATTTTCTCTTGCTTTCTCCCCCCCACTTCATTATCTTTCCATAGACCACTATCAATCAATCATGTCTACGCAAAAGAAATGCGTCAGTTGTTTTAGCCTCCTAGCTGACGACACTCGACTAACTATTCTCTCCAAAATTCGCGCCGGCATCAATCAAGTAAAACTACTTGAAAAAGAAATGGCAGTTAGTCAGCCTACGATCTCACATCACCTCAAGGCATTGATGGCGTATGGAGTGATCAAAGCAACTAAGCATGGCCGCGAGACCAAATATGACTATGCCGGCGACTTTGCTTGCCATCAATGTCACGTCTTTGAGACCGTATTTATTTAGGCACTGCTACCACTGATCCTACTTATGGCAGATATCCAAGATCTCATTATCGACCGCTCCCGCTACGACGACGCTGACAAAAGCGCCGTCAAATTTAGCGCGGGCTTTGGATTGACCGAGGATACGGTAAGAGCGATCTCAGCTCAAAAGAATGAACCAGAGTGGATGCTCAAGAAGCGATTGGCAGCTTATGAGCTCTACATCAATACCCCCCTACCAAACTTTGGCCCCAGCTTGGACAAACTAGATCTGGAGAAGATTGCCTATTTCGTTCGCCCAGATACTACCGAGAAGAAAAAATGGGAAGATGTCCCGGAGAATATCCGCAACACCTTCGAAAAACTAGGCATCCCAGAAGCAGAAAGACACGCTCTCGCAGGTGTGGGCGCTCAATACGACAGTGATGTGGTCTACCACAATCTCAAAAAAGAATGGGCAGACCAAGGGGTGATCTTTGAAAACATGGACGTGGCTGTGCACAAATATCCTGACCTGGTCAAACGCTACTTCATGACTGATTGTATCGGTATCAATGACCACAAATTTGTCATGCTTCATGCTGCAGTTTGGAGCGGTGGTACATTTATTTACATACCAGCTGGTATCAAAGTAGAGATCCCCTTACAAGCATATTTCCGCATGAATGCGATGGCAGGAGGGCAGTTTGAACACACCTTGATCATCGTCGACAAAGGCGCTGAGCTTCATTATATCGAAGGCTGCTCCGCACCACGTTTCGAAGCTAGCGCCTTGCATGCCGGCTGCGTCGAACTCCATGTCCATGAAGGTGCCAAAATGCGCTACAGCAGTATCGAAAACTGGAGCAAGAATACATTCAACCTCAATACCAAAAGAGCCGTCGTTGACAAAAATGCAACCATAGAATGGGTCAATGGCAATCTCGGTAGTGGTGTCACGATGCTCTACCCCTGCAGCATCCTTCGCGGTGAAGGCGCTCACTCGGACAGCATGGGGATTGCTTTTGCTGGTCCAGGCCAAGACCAAGACACAGGAGCCAAAGTAATTCACATCGCCCCCTATACCACATCCACAATTCGAGCCAAAAGTATCAGCAAAGCGGGCGGCATCTCTACCTATCGTGGCCAAGTCCGTGTCACCCCCAATGCTCATCACTGTACCAGCAATATCCAGTGTGATGCATTGTTATTTGGTGTGGGATCCGCATCGCGCACCTATCCATTTATGAAGATCGAAAATCCTCACTCCACAGTCGCTCATGAAGCCACTGTCGGCAAGATCAGCGACGATGATATCTTTTACTTGATGAGTCGAGGGCTCAGCTACGAACAGGCAGTACAGACCATCGTCAATGGTTTTATCGATCCAATTGTCCGCGCCTTACCATTGGAGTATGCTGTCGAACTCAACAAACTAATCGCACTTGAGATGGAGGATGCCACAGGCTAACTATGAAAACTCAATCACAGCCAGGCTTCAACCTGACAAAACTACAAACAGCAGCTAGATCTCTCGAGCAGCACTTACCAGAACGAGCCCAGTACGGATTAAAGTTATTTGCGTTCTGGCCTCATCAACAAAATAATGCAGCAGGCTTCACCAAATACCAATGGCACGCACCACAGGAGGTCACCCTGACCGCCTTGGCAGATGCTGTAGATCAATCCGGCTACCAAGAATATATCAACACCCATTTCAGCCAACACTTAGGGACCAAACTAGCCGCTCAAATCAATGCCAACACCAGTGACGGCATTGTGATTGAGATTCCGGCAGGATTCCAAGAAGATCGACCGTTGGAATTGGTCTTGAGCAACGAACAAGCCAGTTATGGCCACATCATTATCATCGCACGACCAGGCACGCACTGCACCATTATCGAAAAGAATCTTTGCCAAGCTGAGCACGGACACAATATCAGTCTCTTTCTGGAAGAAGACAGCAGTGTTCAGTACAGTGCCGCAATCCACAACCGAGCCCGATTTAGTTTCACTGACCGCTGGCATCAAGTCGGCAGCCATAGCCAGTTGATCTACAGCGACACAAGCACCCCAAGGCTGACAGCAGAACAGAACATTCACACAGTCTTGATCGGCAACAAAGCACAAGCCCAACACTTACATCTAGAATACCTCAAGGATCAAGCACGCTACGACCTTCACAGTCACATCGAACATGTAGCGCCAGCCACAGTCTCACAGCTACGCACCAGAGTAGTAGTAAACGACCAGGCCCACATGATCTATCGTGGCACGGTCACAGTAGCAATCACGGCAGACAGCAGTACCAGCGCACAGTCAGAAGAAACAATCCTCCTAAGCTCACAAGCCAAAATCGACATTGTGCCGATTCTCGATATCAACCATGGTAATGTCACCTGTAGCCACAGTGCTAGTAGTACTACTATTAATCCCGACCACCAGTTTTATTTGTGCTCACGAGGACTAGACCAAGAGTCAGCGAATCACTTAATTATCCAAGGATTTCTCCACAGCTTACTCTCGACTATCCCTTCAGCTGAGACACAGCAATGGCTCGAGACTAGTATCAATTCATCATTGCAATCATGACCACCAATCCCTTCCGAGCTGACTTTCCCATTTTCACCCAGCACCCTGATCTCCACTATCTTGATAGTGCTGCTAGTAGCCAGACACCACAATCCGTGATCAATGCAACCACCGCCTACTACACGAACTATCGATCCAATACCCACCGAGGTCTCTATCAGCTCAGTGAACAAGCCACTACAGCATATGAAGATAGTCGTCACCGTATTGCCCAATACTTCAACGCCCAGGCTGATGAAGAAATCATCTTTACCAAAGGCAGCACCGGAGCACTCAATGACCTCGCTCGCACGCTCTGTAGCCAGCTGTCACCAGGTGGCGAAATTATGATTAGTGCTGCTGAGCACCACAGCAACCTCCTCCCCTGGCAACAAGCAGCAAAACAGTATCAATTGGTACTCAAAGTCATTCCCCTTCTCAGCTCTGGGGAGTTAGATTTCGAGCAGTATGAGAATGCACTTTCAGCAAAAACCAAGCTCGTTGCCATCACCCAAGCCTCTAATGTATTGGGCACGATCAATCCGATCGCAACGATTTGCGCAGCAGCACATCGAGTCGGAGCTTTAGTAATTGTTGACGCCTGTCAAAGTGCTCCTCATATGCGCATCGATGTTCGTCAGCTAGATTGCGACTTCTTAGTGTGTTCTGGGCACAAAATCTATGGCCCCACTGGGATTGGCATTCTCTATGGCAAACAAGCACTGTTAGAATCTCTCCCACCATTTGAATATGGTGGCCACATGGTCGCCCAGGCAACGTTTGAAGATGCGACCTGGGCTGATGTTCCTGATCGATTTGAAGCCGGCACCAGCAATATCGCCGGTGCCATTGGCTTGGGATCGGCAATCGACTACTTACAGTCAGCATTTGACCAAGGACTTGTTGCACACGAACAAGCATTGACCAGCTATGCGATGGCCCAGCTACAGACCGTACCGGGCGTAATCATCTATGGCCCACAGACAGCAGAACAACGACTGGGCATTATTAGTTTCAATCTCGGTACCATTCATAGTCATGATGTTTCACATGTACTGGGCATGGACAGCATTGCAGTACGAGGGGGCCATCACTGCACGATGCCACTCCATCAGCTGCTTGGTATCAAAAGCAGTGTGAGAATCAGCACAGGTTGTTATACTACTACCAGCGACATCGACAGCTTGATTGCAGGCCTACACAAAACCTTACAGCTATTTCACCCATGAGCCAATTACCAGATCCACAGTCCTTTGGAGATCAGCCACTGACACCGATCCAGGAGATCTATCGAGAAAATATTCTTGATCATTACCGCGAGCCACACCATCATGGTTTATTGGAAACAGCTGACATTAGCGAGCAAGGTCACAATCCTATTTGTGGCGATGAGCTAGGAATCAGCCTTCAGATTGGTGAACACAATACCGTCAGTGATATCTGCTGGACCGGTCACGGCTGCGCGATCAGCCAAGCAAGCATGTCGATGCTCAGTGACCAATTGGTTGGCATGCCACTAGCCAATGTACTCCAGCTCGACAAACAAACAATCTTCGACATGCTTGGTATTCCTGTCGGACCAGCCCGAATGAAATGCGCATTACTTTCACTCCGCACCGTTCAAAAAGGCATCATGAAGTACCTCACTCCTCCCGTTTAACTTATCTTTTGTATGTTTATTATCAAAGACTTTCAGGTCAGTATCGCTGAGAAAGCTATCATCAAAGGCATCGATCTCGAAGTCGCCCCTGACACTATCCACGTCCTCATGGGTCCCAATGGCTCAGGCAAAAGCACACTAGCCAACAGCCTGATGGGGCACCCCAAATATACGATTACCAAAGGAAAAATCTTGCTCGACAAACAGAATATTACCGAGCTTCGTCCGGACCAAAAAGCACAGGCAGGTTTATTCTTATCACTTCAGTACCCTCCAGAAATAGCGGGGGTCACTGTCGCCCAGTTCCTCCGCACTGCATGGCAGGCAGTACATCAAGAAAAGATCTCAGCTCTAGACTTCTTCCGCTTCCTGCAACCAAAGATGGCATTACTCAACCTAGAAGAAAGCTTCGCCCAGAGACAACTCAATGTCGGCTTTTCTGGTGGGGAGAAAAAGAAAATGGAAATGCTCCAGCTCATCACACTAGAACCCAAATATGCCATCCTCGACGAAACCGACTCCGGTCTCGACGTCGACGCCCTCAAGCTGATCAGCAAAGCAATCGTCAGTCTCAAAAAGAGCTGCCATACTGGCTTCATCATCATCACCCACTACCAAAGATTCTTGAACCACCTCACCCCCGACTTCGTCCATGTGATGAGCCAAGGAAAAATCATCCGCTCAGGTGATAAGAAATTAGCCAAGGAAATTGAAAAAAATGGATTTAGCACCATCAAGAAGCCATCAAAGAAGAAGTAAAGAATAGTAATCACTATAGAACATAGAACCGAGATACTCGGCAAGATCCTTCGACTACGCTCAGGACGGCGGGCTGCTGTGGCAGCCCCTGAGC
>JAGNZB010000010.1 GCA_017984655.1 Candidatus Altimarinota bacterium | reverse complement strand
GTCATGGAGAAGGCCTCCAACAATACAGATATACGGGTCACAACCGATTTCTTCAGCAATCATCTTGCCTAGCATCGCTACCTCAATCGAATGACGATAAATATTCTGCCCAAAACTAGTGCGATAGTCCAATCTGCCCACTAATTTGACTAATTCTTCTGGAAAGTCGGTGATGCCGAGGTACTGACAAGCTTTGTTACCAATCTTGAGCATTCTAGTCTCCGTATAGGCTTGTGTGTCAGCTAGAGCTTTCTCCAAAGTAAATTGTGGCTGTTTTTTCATTCTCTCCAGCGCCCCTTTGATAATGTATCGTCGCCAGAGATCATAACCAAAGATCCGTACTTTTTTTTCTTGCAGTTCGAATTTGAGCTCGCTGCCCAGTGATTGTTCGAGATGAATAATCTTGCTCATTTGTTCGTCACCGACAATGCGCTCGAATTCTTTGTCTGTAAACTCGATCTCAATCAGGGTGGGATCCCGGGTGCTTTCGCCACAGTATCGCTGATTGATCACATTCATTACTGCCTTGGCATGGTGTTGGGCTGACTGACTGAAGTGGTAGAGTCTTTTTTCAAGTCTCTTTTGTTGGTTCTCACATTCACTTTCCATGTATTGTTGCATCAAAGTAGCTAAGCAGCTTTCACTGATGATGCCAGCTGTTTTTTCCAGGAGTTGTAATCTCTCAGCTTCTTTGGCTGCGACTTGGTCTCTTAGTTTCTCAAGCTGTTGGTGTTTCTCTTCTACCATCTGATCTTTCTCGGCAATATGTTCGTCTGCTACTTGGAGTGTTTTTTTTCGCTCCTCAAATGCTAGTGTTGTGCTCTGATAGAACGTCTCATCATGTTTGAGTTGCTCAGCGATCAGTTCTTGGCGACGGTCATATTCGTTTCTGCTGCGTTCCAGGAGGTTCCTTGCCTTGGTTTCCATCCGTTCCCGATTGGCACCAATGCTGTCGTTCACTTCACGTGCAAATTTGCCCCGCTGGATCCGTATCACTACAGCGACCAAGAGGAATGCGACTATACAGCTTGCTAATGCACTAAGAAGGAATGGAGTCATTGCCAACATTAAACAGCAGTACTATATAGAACTTTAGTAGTTTGAGCTACTTTTGAGTTAGTATTGTTGTGAATCTATTTATGATGATGAAAAACAGTCTTCGCGGTATCTTCGCAGTCGGCTTGGTTCTCCTTCTCGTAGTCGCCATTGTGGCAAATATGTCAGCTGTACTAGTGATCAAAACTGCTGATAGGAATTCGGTGTTTTTCATTGAGCGAGCAACTACAAAAACTGAACAAACCTTGGGATTGATGCATCGACCTCATCTGGCAAAGGGACATGGGATGCTTTTCTTATTTGATGATCCTTTGCCGGTGAGCTTCTGGATGAAGCATACCAAAATGCCCTTGGCCATGATCTTCTTTGATGCAGATGGTCGGGTAGTTCAAGTAGTAGCAGAAGCTTTGCCTTGTCCAGATTCGATTGTGAATTGTCCATTGTATCCCTCACATCAGCCTGTTCTGGCTGTGCTTGAAACCAACAGTAGTGATCTTAAAGATTTATTGATTCAGAAGGGAGATCAAGCGTACTGGTTCCCGTCCCTGCAGCAATGGTTGTCTCAGTGAATTTCTGAGTATTAGTGAGGATCGTCTCCACTACTTGTAGTTCTGGCGTTGAGGCTACAATTTGTTCTGATAGTGTGGTGGTTGGTAATGGAAGATTGGTATCGATATTATTTGAGACACTATTACTACCAAGGCTAATATCCTCTTTGCTGATTGATTGGAGTGGAATTGATTGTTGTGCTGCAGCAATTTTGATCCCTTGAGCTTTTACTTCCCTTAGTGCCTGTACTTGTTGGCGTGATGAAGCAACAATTTTGTTTTCGATTGCTTTCTTCTCAGTCGTGTCAGTAATGGTCTGCGCGACAAGCATCGCATGTTTATTGTTGGTTTCGATAGCTACCAGTGTGCCGGTATCAATAGTTTTGCTGGTGGTAATCTGATGTTGTGTTTCTTCAGTTCGTTTCTGAGCTAAGCTCAAATAAAGCTCAGCTTTGGCACTAGGGTCATTGGTCATAGCAATAACCAAGCTTTCACCAGCAACTTTGAGTGGATAGAGAATATTGGTAGTAGTGACCTGATTGCTTTGATAAGCATAGACACTGGTACTACCGATGGCCACTAGAATTACCAAGGAGAAGGCAACGGGTGCCAAGCGGGGCATCCATAGAGCAGCATTGCTGGTCTTGAATCTCATTGACATGAAGCGAAACCAGAGACGGAGGCGAAGTCGTTGCTTGGCCCACAATGGTGGCTTAATGTGCGATAATTCCTTGAAATTTGGTTCTAGTGACTTCTTGATCATGGTGCGGTGTGAAAAGGTTTGCGATCGCGTGCCGGAGATTCTGCATGGCGCGATGGAGCATGACACGGACATTTCCTTCTGTTTTGTGGAGCACTTCGGCAATCTCGCTATTGGTGAGCTCCGCAAAGAATTTTAGTTGAATCAGTTCTTGCTGGGCGACTGGGATTTTCTTGAGTGCATAGACCACCATAGCGGTGTCATGAGTGACGTTGAGTTCATGAGCTAGTTGATTGGGTGAGGCTAGCTCATGAGCGACAGCCTCGATGTCGACGTGCTCACGATGCATGCGGTAG
The DNA here is from genome assembly GCA_017984655.1 of Candidatus Altimarinota bacterium. GTDB lineage: Bacteria > Patescibacteriota > Gracilibacteria > RBG-16-42-10 > RBG-16-42-10 > JAGNZB01. Next base: position 18,304 of record JAGNZB010000010.1, on the reverse strand, counting down.
AAATCAATCAAATGGTTTCTCGCGATGCTGAATATCCAACTCTTGAACTCAGCTATGGTTGGATCAAAGCTGTCGAATTTTTCCAAAGCTTTGAGGAACAACTCCGACGTGAGGTCAAAGGCCAAGTCTTTATTCCTACCAGAGCGTAGCAGTACAAAACGATATACTTGATTGAAGTATTCTTCATAGTACGCTGCGAATTGTTGATATTGGATAGTAGTAATCACTTGACCAAGACGTTATTATGTACGGAAACAGTACAGAACTGTTACAGAAAAGTGTGCGAATTAGAACACATGATACTCGTGTACAGTCTTATAATCCACTAATTCGTTATCTGAGAACCACAATGGTACTTCATAGCTTGCATCCTTAGCATCACCGGAAGCATGGACTAGATTGTAAACTACTTTCTCTTGAGCATCAGCACGACCATAACTAATGTGTGCGTAATCACCACGAATGGTGCCTGGGAGAGCAGCCTTTGGTTCAGTGCTGCCGATCATTTTGCGCACTACTTCGATAGCTTCGACACCTTCAAGCGCAATAGCGACAATTGGTTCTTTTGACATGGCTGTCACCATCATATTGCGGACCTTTGCGCCTCGTCGTAGCTCGAGATCTTCAGTATAGTGCTTGCGGGCAAAGTCTTCAGAAACATGGACCATTTTGAGACCGATCATTTTGAGACCAGCTTTCTCGAATCGACTGATTATCTCACCAATTAAGCCACGTTGGACACCATCTGGTTTGATCAACACAAGAGTTCTTTGCATATGCATAAAGAAGCGGAAAAGTTAAAATAGCGAAGCCAATACTAACATGCGTACTGGTTCTGGCCAAGAATAGCAGATCTCTAGACAAATTCAATAATTATTGTATTGACATATTTGTTAAATGTTGATAGTCTTATCCCCTTAGATTAATAAATACATTCAGTATGTCATCATTAGAGCTTGGCGGATCACCAGCGACCATCAAATCGAAGGCGGCAAGGTTGGCTGTTTTGGCAACATTGGGGCTTGGTGGCCTTACACCGTCTGTTGCTGAGGCCCAACCACGACCTGCACCTAATCAATCAGCAGTTGATCCTCAGCGTGTGCAGGTTAATCAAGATCTTAATGAGGCAGTCGAGGCATTTAGAACTCATGACTATGTTCGAGCGTATCGGGTTTTTACGCGATTGTATGCAAATCCCGTTGTGGACAGATCGCCCGCGATTGCTTTCAATATTCTGCGAACATCTGCCGCATTGCTTAATATCACTAATGTGCCAGCGCCATTGGCTTTGCCGGATGGCATGGAAACCTTCCGTGGACATCCATTTGCAACTACTGAAGTTCATCTTGCAGCGAATGTGAATGCTATCACTGCAGCAACACAGCACAATATCACTGCACTAGGAGCTTTAACTTCGATGACTTCTATCGGTAGTTTGGTTGCGCATCTCGAACACATTATTCCTGCGTTGCAGATCACCGATCAGGGACTTCGTGGGGATTTACAACGGTTGAGAGTGATTGCTGCTCGTTGCCAGTGTGAGTTGCCATCAACACCATCCAATGCCAGACTGCGAGCAACTTTTGGCTTTCCTGCTTATCGTGAGCGTTTTGAAGCAGCCAATAATGCGGCTCCTGAGAATGAACAAGTCAGTATTTCTACACTCATGGGGAAATTGAGCTTATATCGAGACTTACTCAATGCTTACTACTTGATAGCCAATCGGATCCATGAACTCAATCCGTCTGCAGTTATTGCGCCACTTGGCATAGAGCCACTCTTTGTTGAGCATTTGGTTGTCGTCACCCCCTATACTGTAGCTCAGACACCTGCTAACCAAGGTACTCCTATTGTGCCACGACCTGGCAATCCTCGAGTAGTGACTCCACATCCACGTGTTCCTCCTGTCCAAACACCAGTAGCTACCAACCGTTGGCTGTTTCCAGTTAGTCTTACTACACTAGGAGTAGGGACAGCAACAGCTGTTGTTGGTGGAATCCTGGCTGCAAGTGGTGTGTCTGGTCGGAATGAGGCAGTTGAGGCTCAGCAGGCGATCATTGCCGAAAGTCAGGCCTTGGCTAGAAATCGTCCTTTGACTGCAGAGGAGGTTGCTGCTGGCAATGCCCGTTTAGCAACTTTGCGTCAACAACATACTGATGCTACGGCGACAAGAGACAATGGTACTATTGCGTTGGGTCTAGGGCTCGGAGTGGCTGCTGTTGGTACCGCTGGGTTGATCTATAGTATGACTCGTCCCAGTCGTGCTCCAGCGCCTGCAACAACTGTTCGTCCCGGTGGTCAGCGTACGGACGCAAGCGATGGAAATACTGATCCGCAATGGACAGTAACTCCCTTGATCGGTAGTACAAACGGCGCTCAACTGACAGTGAGTTTCTAAGTTCTTATATACAGTGATGAAAGTAGAAGAGGGGCTTCGGCTCCTCTTTTTTATTAGGTTGATATTTGGCGATAACTAATCGCTTCTTCACAGTGCTGCAAAGTTACTTTTTCGCTTTGAGCAAGGTCAGCAATTGTCCGACTGACTTTGAGTAGTCTGACATATCCGCGAGGGGAGAGATGTAATTGCTGACGAATCTTTGTCAAAGTAGTGTTGACGGATTTTGCTATGCTCAGGTCATCCATATAGCTTCTCAAGGCCACCTGGAGTCGGGCATTGGTGGTTGTTTGCCGGTGAAACTGTATCGCTTGCGCTTGCTCTGCTTGTTCCAGTAGCTGAGCAGAGCTATCACTTGCTTTGAGTGATTGTAATTCATTGGTTGTTAGCCTCGGTACATGGCTGAATAAATCAATGCGGTCCAAAAATGGTCCGGAAAGTTTGCGCAGATAACGAGCCTTGGTGACCTCCGAACAGAGACAGTTTTTTTCATTGTCACCACTATAGCCACAGGGACAAGGATTCATTGCTGCTAGCAATTGAAAGTCAGCAGGAAATGTCGCTTTGCTTTGAGCTCTGGATATGGTAATTATCCGTTCTTCTAGTGGCTCTCGTAGACTCTCCAATACCGAGCGTTGGAATTCAGGTAATTCGTCGAGGAATAATGTGCCTCGATGGGCCAAGGTGATTTCACCGGGGCTCGGAATCATGCCCCCACCAATAATGGCATGAGCTGAGGATGTATGATGGGGCGAGCGAAATGGGCGAGTAGTTTCGATCTTGGTCACCATTTCACCATGCAAAGACCGAATGCTAGTGGTCGTGAGCAGCTCAGGTAATGTTAGTCTCGGGACGATACTACTGAATGCTTTGGCGAGAAGGCTTTTGCCACTTCCGGGGGGACCGTTGAGCAAGATATTGTGACCACCGGCTGCAGCAATGAGGAGGGCTCTTTTGGCATGCACATTGCCGACAATGTCAGAGAAATCGACTGCTATAGTAGCTGGCTGGCAGGCTCGGTCGTACTGATAGGGTGCTAATGCTGGAGGGAGCTGATGTAGATCCTCCAATGTTGTCATGGGGTAGATCAGCATTTGATCAGCAATTAAGCTGGCTTCAATACTATTTGCCTGAGGAATATAAGCCGCTTTGAGACCTGCTTTCTGGGCCGCTAGTAGCATCGGCAGAATGCCAGGCACTCTGCGGACTTCACCACCAAGGCCCAGCTCACCGAGAAAAATGCTTTGGCCATAGTCTGTGAGCGGACATTGTTTACTGGCAATAATAATACTGAGAGCGATAGCCAGGTCCAGCTGACTGCCTCCTTTTCGTACTAGAGCTGGAGCGAGGTTGATCGCGATGCCTCGTTTGGGAAAATAAAATTGTTGATTGCTCAGGGCAAAGAAGACCCGTTCCTTGGCTTCTTGAATAGCAAGGTCCCCCAATCCTCCGATCGTAAACTTATTGAGCTGATTATAGATCTGAATCTCTACTGAAATAATTATCCCTTCGATGCCATTGATGCAGCCACCATATACTGTCTGAGACATGAGTAATTGTTGTCATGTCTTGAAGTGTAGCTTAGGAAAGATGAAATAATTATTGTTGATTGAGCCCCTGATGTCTGCGTGGCAGAAATGCAGGGAGTCGGGTGACGATCTCGTAGTTGATAGTCTGATTGTGCTCAGCATGATCGTCAGCACTAATAACAGCGTCACCCTGCTGTCCGATGATAGTGACAAGATCACCGACTACTACATTGGGCACGCTACTGACATCACAGACAGTCATATTCATAGCGATCCGGCCGATCACAGGCACTAACTGACCGCCAATGACCACTTTTGTTTTGTTGCTGAGTCCTCTTGGGAGGCCTTCATAATATCCGACAGGGATTACGGCTGTGATGCGTTTTTCACTAGTAGTATATGTATTGTCATACCCTATTGATTCACCAGCTTCCAGCGATCTCAGGCTTAGTATCCTAGTATGGAAGCTGAGTACAGGCTGTAGGGGATCACCAGCTTGTGGGTGCTGGATACACCATTGCTGTTTCGTCTCTGGTGAGGGCCAGAGGCCATAGCTACTAATACCAAGGCGGACAATTTCATAATGACTGTCTGGAATTAGCAAGGTGGCAGCGCAAGCAGCGATGTGTCGCTCATATGGTAGCGTTGCTGTTGCTTCGGAAAACAATGCTAATTGCATCTTGGTTTTGAGACTGTCTGGATTTTCAGCACTAGCAAGATGAGAAAAGATTCCTTGGATCGTTACATTGGCTGTATGTTTCAATCTCTCAATGTAGCTGTGGAGTTCAGTATGTTCTACTCCCAGGCGATTGAGGCCAGTGTTCAGCTTGATATGAATATGCAATGGGGCGGCAGTGCTAGTGAGATGTTGCAACAAACTTATATCTGTTTCATTGACGATCTCTAGCTCTAACCCTCTTTCTTGAGCTGCGACTATCAAGTCGGCAGTTTTGTAGGCACCGACTACTACAATTCTTTTTTGGAAACCAAGATCTCGAAGGCTGAGGCCTTCTGCAATCGTATTGACGGCGACACCGTCTACCAGTGATTCGATGCTTTGACTGATGGCTTCAATGCCATGGCCGTAGGCGTTTGACTTGACCACTACAAAAAGTTTGGTCCTTGGTGAGAGTTGGCTGCGAAGAAACTGGACATTGTGGTGCAATGCTCGGTGATCAATCTCAATCCATGAAGGGACATCGATGGCGTGCATGTGTCGAGACAGTTAGCTTGTCTCTAGACTAATGGTAATTAGTTTCTGAATCAATTCTTTCATGTCGATATCGGCAGCGGCAAAAAGTCTGGCAAACATGCCTGCTGCTGTGAATTCAGGGATGGTGCTGACTTTATTGATCATGAGCTGATTGTGGGTCATGAAGAAATCAATCGTGGCCATTCCTCGGAGGTTCAGTAGTTGGAAGGCTTGTTTTGCCAATGCTTGGACTTCTTGCTGAGTGACCTTGTCGATCAATGCGGGAATAATCACTTGTAGGTGGCTATTCTCATGATTGAGCTGATAGTCAGCTAGTTCATTGCCACTGACCACTTCTCCTACTGTGCTCACGGTTAGCGTGTGGTCCCCCAGGACAGCGCATTCTAGTTCACGCATGTCAATAAGGCCCTGCTCTACAATAATTCGGTCACTCAAGCGAATAGCATGTTCTAAGGCATCTTCTAATTCGCCAGTGGTAGTTGCCTTGCGGATACCAATACTCGAGCCTAAGTTGGCCGGTTTTACAAAGACGGGGAAGTGTAAATTAGCCACGATATCTTCACGTACACTAATAATGTCATTGCTAATCTCGCGTTTGGTAAAGGGTAAGAAAGGTACTTGCGGGAGACGATATGTGGCAAATAGTTTTTTCATTGCGATCTTGTCCATGCCAAGAGCAGAGCCCAATACTTGGCTACCCACATAAGGGACTTGGCTGTACTCGAGCACGCCCTGGAGGGTGCCATCTTCACCTTTGGCTCCGTGTGTCAAAGGAAAAAAGAGACTGACTGGTTGAAACACCATCGGCTTGTTTTCTGGCATGATTAGCACTCCGGGAAAGTGGTGCGTGGTGCTGATGGTACACTTGGTCAGCATGGCGCGATCTTTGTTGTGTTTGAGTACACTCAATACTTGGGGACCGGCATACATGGTGCCGTCTTTGTCGATGCCAACTTGGAGGATATCGTATTGATTATGATCAATATGCTCGATTACCTGAATAGCGGAGAGCAGCGAGACTTCATGCTCAGCTGATACGCCCCCGAAGATAATAGCAATGATTGGTTTCATGATTTAGAGTTGGCGTCGGCCTTGGAAGGCCTGGCCCAAAGTGATCTCATCTGCATATTCTACACTAGAACCGATAGGTATGCCTACCCCTATTCGGGAAACCTTGACGTTATCTTGAGTAATCAACTGGGCAATGTAGGCAGATGTAGACTCTCCTTCGAGGCTCGGGCTGACTGCGAGCACGATTTCAATTGGGGCGTTGTTTGTATTCTTTTGTGTCAACTCCTGTATGCGGGTGACGAGCTCAGTGATCTTGAGATGGTCCGGTCCAACCCCCTCCATCGGCTTGAGAATGCCATGCAAGACATGATAAACACCTTGATAGTATTTGATGCGCTCAAATGCGATCACATCGAGCGGTTCCTCTACAACCATAATTTGATACTGATTGCGCTTATCATCAGCACAGATGCTACATAGTTCATGATCCGTAATCTGAAAGCATTGGCGACAAAAGCGCAGGCTGACTTTGAGTTGCATGATTGCTTGGCCTAATTGTTGCACCTCTTGGTCGGTTTTTTTGATCAGGTGATAGACCAGACGAGAGGCGCTTTTGGGGCCAATTCCTGGGAGCTTTGCTAGTGCCTGAATTGCGTTTTGGATCTGTGAGGGAAGTGAGAACATAGACTATTGACGTTTTGTGATAAATATTGTATAAAGAGTCTTTTATTGTTTCCTACTTATGAAAGCTGTTGGACTGAAGAAACTCATGATTGTAACTGTGCTTTTGAGCTTGTGCATGCAGCAGACATTGTTCAATGTAGCAGAAGCAGCTCCTTTTGGCACGCCGTATTTGGTCGGAGAAACTAGCATCGCGATCAATATGGACAATAAGCCTACTAAGCTGATTGGTCTGGCTATGAATGATGCTGTGGTTACTGCTATTCGTGTCACCGCGCATGGTAAGATGCCAGCTCATTACCTAGTCAACGGTCACATATTATATGTGACAGGTATTGAAGCTGGCACTGTGTTTGTTCAACTAGAAGCGACGACTACTACTCAAAAAAAGGTCTATTCCCACTTGATTCCCCTGACAATTTATCAGGCTGTGCTCAAGACTGCTGCTGACTGTGATGGGTATGATCCTAGTACCAAGACTTTGTCAGTCTCTGCTGTAGAGCCTCTGGTACTCTATAGTAGTGCTATACCAGCCACTGTGAAACCTCTCTTGATACCATCTTTGGACAACGCTAGTTTGGGTGCTGTGCAAGTAGTACCAGATGCTGCGGGACAGTCAGTAATCCAGGTGACATATTTGGCTCCCGGTACTACCAACTTGCGGATCTATGACAGTAATTATGCCTTGGTAAAATTCTATGTGCTGGATTTTTTACCAACAAAAATAGTTACGCTCAATCTCTACCATGTACGTGATGTCAGTGGTAATCAATCAATTCGGCTCGATCAGCAGGCGATGAGTACGTATTTGCAAGATACTGAGAGCATCCTCAATCAAGCTGGTATTACGGTGCAGATCAATAATCAAGAAGTCGTTGTGGTGCCGAGCAACCTCGGGCCCACCATTGATGCTTATGCTGAAGACATCTCTCCAGAAGAAAATATCGTATTGGCTTCAGCTACGAGCAGGACACCAGCAGATATCAATGTATTCTTAGTTTGGAATTACCATATCGAAGGGCAAGACACTATTGGCATTCATTATGCCGATGATTACTTGGGAGAAGTGATCTTTGTCGGTGAAAAAAGCCGCCGCCCCGGTGAGACATTGGCACATGAAATTGGCCATGCTTTGGGATTGCAACACACCACGACGGGGGCCAGCTACTTGATGTCAGTTAGTGAGAAAGGGGATAGTCGTCAATGCTTGCTTTCACGTGACGAGCGGCTGATTATCAATCAAGCAGCATAACTCTGGGGGGGAGTCAGGAAGTTTAGCTTAACCCTGGAAAACCGCCCATATCACCCATCATCTTTTTCATGTTCTCTGAACTTGCTTTCTTTGCTTTAGCCATCGCTTTTTCAATTGTGTCATGGGTCGCCTTGCTGAGGGAGCGTTCATTGTAGCTGCCAAAAGCACCTTCCTTGATCGTGAGCTCAGTCAGTTCCATCGCACCATTGACAGTCACATGGATCAACATGTCAGGGGTTTGGGCGGTGAAGAGTGTCTTTTGTAATTCGTTCTGCATTGCTTTTGCTTGTTTCTGCATCTTGTAGAGATTCTGGAGTTTGTCGAACATGTAGATAGATTTAAGTCGACCTGATATTATCGGCTTGTTCTTAGCCTGGCAACAATGATTATTTTGGGTATCGATCCGGGGACTGCGACGGTTGGCTATGGTCTGATCAAAACGGAGCAATATCAGCCCCATTTTTTGGAGTGTGGCGTGATCGAGACCAAGAAAATTCATACTACCGAACAGCGACTCTATGAGATCGGTCAGGATATTGCCGCCTTATTGGCTGAGAAGCGACCAGAGCTTTGTGTGATCGAGCAGCTTTTTTTCTTTCGCAACGTGACCAATGTGATTACTGTGGCTCAGGCTAGAGGGGTGATTATCTATGAAGTGACCAAGCTTGGTATTCCGATTCAGGAAGTCACTCCACTACAGATGAAGCGGCTGATCACGGGTAGTGGTAGTGCTGCCAAACCTCAGGTCGGCAAAATGATCCAGCGCTTCTTGAAGTTGGATAGTATTCCCAAGCCTGATGATGCTGCTGATGCTCTTGGTTTGGCGCTGTGCGGCTATTTAGCTACTCGTAATGATAAATAGATTCATCGAGACCAAGTTTTCGCTCTGCTAGTGTCAGTCGCAGTAATTCTTCAGGAGTGTCGGCAAAGAATAGTTTGGCCGATGTGCGGTAAGCGAGTGCGTCTAGAATACTTTCAAAGCGGCGTTCAATGCCGCCCGTCTCCAGTAATACGCCCATGATCTTGCCTTCGTGATAGGCTAGGGTAAATTCATTGAGCGTCCCAATACCACCACCAGCAAAAATCACAATTTCACTATTAAAGATGTTGAGATGGTCACGAAAATCAAACCCTAGTCCGGTATAGGTAATGAATGTGTGCGGCTCAAGTGGTAGGTGCCAGTTTTTTTGATGATCGGTGGCGTTCTTGGCTGGTGACATGCCATAGATCTCGCCGCCTTTGCTATGAGCTCCCTGAGCTGCATAGAGTGGCAATCCATTGGTTGCCCCGGTAATTAATTTATGCCCAGCTTCTGCGATCAGTTCGCCAAGATGATAGGCCTTGGTTTTTGCTTCTTTACTAATGTGCCCCGAAGCTGCCCCCATTACCCCAATACGAAAAACTTCCTTGGATGGTGGGACTATTTCTTGGAGGCAAGGACTATCAGTGGTGACACAGTAGGTATTCAAATGATCGATCATGATGATTTTTGTTTTCTAGATATTTTACCATAAGCATCTTCTGAATGGAATTCATGGTGGTTAGTGATGACTGGGTGCTTAGCGGCGGGGATTCACAAAAAAAGTGATTAGTCTGTGCTAAGGCTAATCACTTTTTTTGATTCTGTGGCAGTGGTGAATTATGGATTGATCTCGATTTGATAGACCTTTCCTGACTGACTCATTACCATTAATTGGTCTTTGGTTAGGCTTGGGACTAGCTCGATGTCGATAAGGTCAGTGATGCCTGTTAGTATGTATTGAGCTAAGTATTTACCGTTTTTATTCAGTACTACTACACGGCTATTGGTGGCATCTAGAATATAAAGCTTACCGGTTTCCTGATTCTTATCAGCGACAATCTTCTTTGGTGAGTTGAGTGGGTCAGTCAAACCATCGATCACGAAGTCTTGCTTCTCATCAGCATAGGTCTTGCTAATAGTGCCATCACTTGAAAGGACATACACTGCGCCATCTACAGCTAATGAAACTGCTTTTGAATAGTCTAGCTTGGCAATATTCTTGCTGACTGGTGCTTGCAGTGCTCCATTGGTATCGCGACCATAGCGCCAGATCGTATTGCCCTCTGGATCAAGGAAATAAAGGAACTTGCGATCAATATACTCAGCAATAGCTTGTGCTGGCTGCCAAGTAGATCCTGAACCTGGAGGAGTGAGGAAAGAGAAATTGCCGTTTTTGAATTCCAATACTTGTTTGTCTTCAGTATAGAGTACCAATGCATTGTCTTTGGTCTCAGGTGCAATAAGGGCGATGTCAGCAGTGGTGTCACCGTTGACGACTACCGTACGGCGATCAATTTTATCGACAATCAACTTGTAGAGTGCATTGTTGTCAAAAGCATAGAGATCGTTGCCTAGCTTAGTAATACCTCTACCAACGAAGTTCTCACGTGAAGTACTGAGATCAAATGCGATCTTGGGTGCATCAATGCGGAAGATATTGTCGATGGTCGCTAGTAATGTCTTGATCTCACTGAGCTCGCCATTGATTTGGCTCAGAAGGATGACATCTGTGGTTTTTGGGAGCGCTTCGGTGAGTTGTCTTTGGTCTGCCAACAACAAATTTTTGGCACTTTCTTTATCATAGATAGCACGAGTCTTCGCATCTTCACGATCACGGCTGACCTGTGTGACTAGCGTTTGGAGTGATTTCTTGAGACTGCTGTTTTGTTGATAGTTTGCAAAAGCATAGACGGCTAGGACTACTACCAGTGCCACTGCGCCAATAGCGAGTATTTTGCTTAGTTGGAGTGGTCTTCTGACTAAAGGGCGCTGACGGTTGAATATTCTTTCTAGACTCTTCTTGAGATTCATCTTGAGCAAGTCCATGGTGTTGCCTAGCTTGTTTTTGGAGACACCCGGTAGATCTTCGATTGTGTTGTCAGCACTAACAGGAGCATGGTGGCCAATCACATGGATACTTGGTTCTTCTGCTGGGGCCTCTTGGCAACTAATCACCATGGTCTGAGCATAATGCATTGCTGGCAGACTAAGTGGAGATGGGACTTTGTTTAGAGCCTCTTTGTAGGCTTCAGTATCAATAATATTTTCTAGGTGTTCGGTACTGAGAATTACTCGATCATCTTTGAGCAAGTTGCCACTAGCCAAAGAGATGAACATTTTGTTGTCAGTGTCATTGTCTGGGTTGAGCCCTTCACTAATACGAGTGATGTGTTTGCCACGGAGGAGGTAAATACTTGCTGATCCACCCACAGACAAGTGGAGGTCATTTTGTGAGAATACTACCAAGGTAATATTGAGGTTGTGAGCCCAAGTAATTCCTTCAGCTGAGCTGATCTTGGCTGCTTGATCATTGATCACTTGTAAGACCTCTTCGAAGCTTAGCTCAGGATTGCGGTCGAGATCTTGATAGAAGTGTTGTTGGAAGCTTTCGATAATGATTGCTCTGATCTCTGGTGCTAAATCTTTGATATCGTTGAGAGCAAATGCGAAAAATATGGCACCGTATGCAGCTTCACTTGGTTCACTGGGAATGTAGCTACCGGTGAGGATCTCATTGTGTGGATCCTGAGTGCCAAGAGTGACAATGCTGTGCTTGAGGGCAAACATAGTGGGGATATGACAAAATCTACTCGATGGTAGCAAAAAAACAGTATGGGTAAAAGCTTTTTGCTGACAAGATGAGCACAGCAATTCGTTTTGTGGTATAACACTATAGACTTTTTCTCTACTATGTTTACTCCTCAGCAACTACAAGAATGGTTACAAGCTCGTGAAGAGCCATCGTATCGTTATAAACAGATCATGCATGCTCTTTTTGCCGAAGGGAAGCGTAGCTTTTCTGATATTTTGACCTTACCAAAAGATACTCGAGAAGCACTAGAGAAGGATTTCTCATTATTTACAGTCAAAGAGAAGACGGCGGTGAGCTCAGCTAGTGGTGACTGTACCAAAGTTTTGTTGTCACTTGCTGATCAAGAAATGGTGGAGGCGGTCTTGATGGAATTTGAGGATGGTAGAGCTTCGGCTTGTGTTTCGAGCCAAGTTGGTTGCGCATTGAAATGCTCTTTTTGTGCGACGGGAGACTTTGGGTTTCGTCGCAATCTCAGTCGTGTGGAAATATTTGAGCAAGTATGGTGGCTATCCCAAAAACTGCAAGCCGAGAAGCGTCGTTTGTCCAACTTGGTCTTTATGGGAATGGGTGAGCCTCTTTTGAACTACGATGAGGTTGTAGCTGCGATTCATATGATCAATAATCCTGAGTTGATTGGTCTTGGCATGCGTCACATTACGGTCTCTACATCTGGTATCGCCCCCAAGATTATTCAGCTGGGGACTGATTTGCCTCAGGTTAATTTGGCTGTCAGTTTGCATGCTCCTGAACAAGGATTACGAGAGAAGATTATGCCTATTGCTAAGAAGTATCATTTGGATGAGTTATTTGCCTCAATTCAAACCTATCTTGCCAACACCAATCGTCGTGTTACCTATGAATATTTGTTGATCGATGGCTTGAATGACACTGTCGAACTAGCTCATATGCTTGGTAAATTGATCTCGAAGCAAAATTGTCATGTCAACTTGATTCCCTGGAATCAGACAGATCATCCACTATTCAAACCTTCAAAACGGGCGCAAATTTTTAAATTTGCTCGCGTACTAGAAGAGTATTTTGTTCCAGTGACAATTCGTGTCACTATCGGAGCTGATATTGCAGCTGCTTGTGGTCAACTTGCCAACAAAGCAGACGGCGATCAGGCCCCGATAAAAAAAGCTGACTAGCTTTGAGGTTTCTCTGGTGGTGTCCATTCTAGCAGAGTCAAACCGGCAGAGAGACTACCTTGATTGAGGAAGTTTGCGATGTCTTGGGCATTTTTCTCTGTGAATTGATTGTCTAGAACCAAGCTTGATCCCTGCAATACATTCTTGAGGGTGAGCTTGGTATATGGTATGCGATCAATAAATAGTGTCAGTTCACTCTCTTTGTGTTGTGATGCTGCAAGCATTTTTGTGCCCTCATCAGTGAGATTAATAGTGATCACATAGTCCTTGATGGACTTTGATGCAGGATCTTTTTTTGTCACGGTGGCGCTGGTGATTTGGTGAGTGAGGTTGGCGACAGGTACGCTGTCTAGTCTAGGGGTGGTCTCTTTGAGGTAGCGGATCACTTGCTGGTAAGTAAACAGAGTTTGGTTATTGTTGGTGCTCTTCTCAATTACTTTGGCAAACCACACGCCATAAGGCAGCTCAACCACATTGGTAATGCTACCGACTGCTGTCTGGTTGAGTGCATCGACAAATACAGTTTCAGGAATGAATCCGGCAGTTTTTGGGCCTTCTATGCCTTTGTCGAGGAAGCTGTTCTTTTCACTATATTGGGCGACGACATCATCAAAACTTTGGTTGGGCTCGAGTGCCAAACTGTGTGCTCTCTGCAGTAGTACTTTCTGCTCAGCATTGTAGGAGTTGATTTGATTCTGTTCTTCAGTAGTGTATGTAGTACGGTTCTCCTGGAGAGTGATATGGGTAGTAGCTCCGAAGTTTACTGCTTTGGCTATAGTTAAGTCAGTCCCTTCTATGAGTGCTACTAGTTTTTCGCCCTCAATACTGACGGTTGCTGTGCTGTTGGGCACTTTGGCTAGGCGAGCGGCGAGCTCATCTTTGAGTGTGCTCAGAGCAACTGTCTGATTGTCTGGGGTTTGCATTCGACGGTAGACTGCTTTGTAGGCATCAGCATCTGAATTGAAGAGATTACAGCCAGTCAGTGTGACTGCGAATATACTGAGTAGTGAGAGTGATTGAGAGAGTTTCATGATGAAAAATGTTAAACAGAGTTTTTTGAAGAATGAGTGTGATAGAACCAAAAGACAACACCGAGGATCAGCATGGGGAGGGTGAGGATCTGTCCGAGTGTGATCTTGGCAAAAATAAAGCCAATTTGGCTGTCTGGCTCACGAAAACACTCTACAAACAACCGAATGATAGCATATCCGATAATAAATAAAGCACTTTTTCTACCAGGATACAGCTTCTGGATTGGTGGACTGAGGAGTAGGGCGAGGAGTGCTATCTCCAAGATCGCTTCGTAGATTTGAGATGGGTGGCGATAGTCTGTTGTCCCAAAATACTTGACCGCCCAAGGAGCCGTAGCTAGGCGACCATAGAGCTCACCATTGATGAAGTTCCCGACCCTACCCAGTGCCAAGGTAATGGGTAGAATACCGACAAGGACGTCGGTGATCGCAAAGAACTTGAAAGTTTTTTTATGATAAGCCCAAAAGATGATCAGGCCGATCATCGCTCCAATGAAGCCTCCATGAAAGGACATGCCACCTTCCCATACCGCAACAATCTTGGCAGGGTTCGCTATATAGAAGCTCAGATTGTAGAACAACATGTAACCAATACGGGCTCCTACTAGTAAAGAAATACCAACCGTAAAGAGCAGATCTTGGATGTTCGTTTTGGTGAGCTGTAGTGAATGTTGGCGACGCAGGTACCCGTACACTATAATGAAGCTCATCAGATACATGATGCCATACCAGTGCACTTGCAGCACACCGAAGTCGAATGCTATTGGATTGAGATAGGGAAGATCAATAAGTAACCTGATCATTGTAATGAGTGGTAGAAGGAATCATGGCGCTGACAATCCAAATGTGTACCAGTAAGAACGGATAGAACAAGCTATTCATAAAGATGGAGCTGACTACTACTGCAGCCAAAGCGGCCATGATTGCAAGGCTTTGATTGCGTATATTTTGTGATAGCTTCTTCTTTAGCCATACTCTATTTGTCAAAATAAAAGATTGCGCCCAGAGATAGATGTAGGCTAATACACCAAATACACCTGTGGTGACTGCGACGGTCAGCACTGAGTTTTCTAGTCCACCGCGGTTGTTTACATCAAATTCGTCTACTAGTGCGTAGAAGTCTTGTACTGTCGCAAGATTGTTGTAACCCACACCAAAGAGTGGATAGCTACTGAGAATTCGTGTGCCCTTGTTCCAAGAGGCTACCCGCTTGAGCCCTGTTTCATCTACTGAGAGACCATCAGTAATTCTCTGGAGGGCTTTGGGTGATGCTATGAGGCCCATCATAATGCAAACACTACCGATCAGTAATACTTTTGGTGATCGCAGCATGCCGATAATGATGAATGCGGCCAGGAAAGCGACATAGCCAGTGCGTGAGAATGTAAGTAATAAGGCTACAGCACAAAACAGGATTGAGAATCCAATAATTATTTTGTGACGTTTGGTGGCTGTGGGGTAGAGTCCCATACCTAGCGCCATAATGAAGGCAAAGTAACTACCAATAAAATTGGGATCGAAGAAAGTACCCAGGAGCCGATCTTGGTGTGGGTCCCAGCCGTATTGGATAGCGTAAGCAGTAAAATCTGGTACTAGCAATAACTGAATAAAGCCACCAATACTGACGACTATACTCGTAATGAAAATACAGTTGAGTAGAAAATTTTTGTTTTGAGGATCAGTACTAAGGAAGTCATCAGTAATGAAGTAGAGCATGGTATAGGCCGCCAACCTGATCAGGTAGGAGAAGCTGACAACAACGCTCTTGAGATCAAATGCATCAAGTGAGAAGAGGGTATTCAATCCTACTAGCGTGGAAATACTGACTATGACCAAGAAGAGCAGTACTGGTTTTGTGAGCTGAGGGGCGCGGAATAGTTCTTTGAGCGCTAGTTTGCGCCATAGCCATACTGCTACCATTAGTAATGTGATCAGGTCTGTAGCGATAATCGCTGATCCGCCGCGACTATCAGTGTTTAGGGAAAAACGAGCGACTTGGCCAGCTGCAATGCTCAAAAAAAGCAGAACATAACTAAGCTTCGGATAGCGCGCCATGTATGTCACTGCCAGTAGTCCAACTCCTCCAAGAACAAGAATAGCTAAGAGCAAAATGTGATCAAAGAACATAAGGAAAGGTTACACTGAAAATCGGGGTCAGTGTAGCATTGCCTTATCTGTAGTACCATCACTTATGCTGCTTCTTGTGTCAGGTATAACTTCCAAGCGAGGGATTTTTCAATCTGGCTTAGTTTTCGAATATATCCCGTCAGGTCGAAGGTTGGGATGTCTTGTTTTAGCCATTCCACATGGGCTCTGAGCGTCGGTAAGGAGAGCCTTGCTACGGTGTTCCAGTACTGTGCGTTTTCTAGTTCTTGTCCAGCAGTAGTAGCATAGACACCTTGATTGATAGT
This sequence comes from Candidatus Altimarinota bacterium, assembly GCA_017984655.1. Classification (GTDB taxonomy): domain Bacteria; phylum Patescibacteriota; class Gracilibacteria; order RBG-16-42-10; family RBG-16-42-10; genus JAGNZB01. The sequence continues at coordinate 2,019 of JAGNZB010000010.1, read as the reverse complement.
CAGCGGGCTTAGGCCATCATAACTATAAATTTTTGCTAAGGTTCGAATACTACTACTGAGGTGGGGATAATGTTGTTTGAGTGTAGCATCCGTGTAGGTACTGTCACCTAGGGCTTGGGTGCTTTTGCCTTCATCGACAGCTACGGATACGATTTGGTGAATAATTCCAATCACCTCGCTATTTTCGATCGAGATCATACTACCTATTACTGCGCTATGAGCTGGATACAGTTCACAAGTTAGTTCTGGAAGCGAGATCAGGATGATTTCACCTAAGCGAGTGGCCATGGGTAGTGCTAGGAATTATTTAGTAGATTTTGTTTTGCTGGGAGTTTTTTCAGTGGCGTCGGTGTCGTTGGTTTCGGTGTCAGTATCTAATTCGATATGAAGGGGCTTGGCACTGTTTTGTTCTTTCTCGAGTTTGATTTGATCGCGGAGTTTTTTACTAATCTCGTCCATCAACTTTTCATTTTGTTTCAAAAACGCGCGAGCATTTTCTTTGCCTTGGCCAATTTTGAGGTCGCCGTAGTTGTAGAAGTTTCCTGCTTTTTCGATCATATTATACTTCACACCAACCTCAAGGAGGTCGCCGGCTTTGGAAATACCTTCATTGTACAAAATATCGAATTCAGCTGTGCGGAATGGAGCTGCTACTTTGTTCTTGACGATCTTGACCTTGGTATGGTTTCCAATGATCTCACGATTGTCTCCAGTACCAATCTCGAGTTTCTCTCCTTTGCGAACATCGATACGAATAGATGCGTAGAATTTTAGTGCATTACCACCAGTAGTGGTCTCTGGATTGCCAAACATGACACCGATCTTGAGACGGAGCTGATTGATGAAGATGATAGTGGTGCCTGACTTACTCACGATACCAGTAAGCTTACGCAAAGCCTGACTCATCAAACGTGCCTGGAGACCCATATGTTGGTCACCCATTTCCCCATCGATTTCAGATTTTGGCACTAATGCCGCAACTGAGTCGACAACAATAAGGTCGACAGCTCCAGATCGGACGAGAGTTTCGGTAATATCCAGTGCTTGTTCACCATTGTCAGGTTGTGAAATCAACAAATTGTCAGTGTCTACACCTAATTTGCGAGCGTACTCTGGATCGAAAGCATGCTCAGCATCGATGAATGCAGCAAGGCCATTGTGCTTCTGGCACTCGGCGATGACGTGTAAGCTCAAAGTAGTTTTTCCAGATGATTCGGGGCCGAATACTTCAATAATTCTCCCCTTTGGCATACCACCACCTAAGGCAAGATCAAGTGAAAGGCACCCAGTTGGGATCATTTCCACTGCTGCGCGGTTGGCGTCATTCATAGTCATGATGGCTCCCTTTCCAAATTGTTTTTCAATTTGGCTCATTGCGAGCTCGATAGCACGTCTTTTGTCTTTTGATAATGTACTGTGGGGTGCTGATTTAGTCTGTGTAGGTTCAGTCATAAATGTGAGGTAATTGAGTAAGCAGGGTGAATAGTAGGTGAGTATTAATACACCGTCAAGGTGAGTGGGTTTAAAGTAGCTTTTTGATCTCTTGAGCTCGGTTCCGATTGCAAATCAATAAGCCTTTTTCTGTCTGGACAACGACGATGTTCTCGACGCCTAGTATCTTTATGGGAGTGTTTATTTGATTGCAAATATAACTATTCTTCACATCGATGGCTGTGACATTGCCGAGTTTCTGCTCTCCAAGAGCGCGGAAATCACCGATATCACTCCACTCGAGGGTTTTCGTGGGAATAGTAGCTACAGTGTTGATCTTTTCCGTGATGCCATAATCCAATGAGGTCGCTGGTAATGTGGCATAGATGTCTTGCCAGTTGTTTAGGTTGTGCTTGAGTGGCTGAAATATGTCTGGTAGTAAGCGTTCAAATGCCTCAAGCATGGCTCCGACTGTCCATAAGTAAATACCACTATTCCAGAGATAGGTGCCTTGAAGGAGGTATTGGTGTGCGGTTGCTAGATCGGGTTTCTCTACAAATTTATTCACTGCTACTACTTGATGTTGAT
>JAGNZB010000009.1 GCA_017984655.1 Candidatus Altimarinota bacterium | reverse complement strand
TATCAATACCTTGGCTCAAACCAATGCTGTACAGGGGCAGGCAGCAAATTGTGCTCAGGGAAGAGTCTTTCTTCCTGACTATCGTGTGACTAGAGCTGAAGCACTGAAGATTTTGCTTGGTGTATATGCTATCTCAGTCAGAGACCGTGGTACCTCATTTTCTGATGTAGACAACAATACTTGGTATGCTCCTTTTGTGTCACAAGCAGTCCAGATGCAATTGATTGGTGATAGCAGTAACCAATTTCGACCTCAGGCTGATCTCTCCCGTGCTGAGATGAGTAAACTGATCGTCAAGCTTAGTGAGTATGCATATGATCACGATGATGATCTCTATCCCTTGGATGAAGATGATGAGCGTGTGAATGATGCAGATGATGATTCAGTTTCTGACATTACTGCTGCACCTTCTGCTTCAGCTCCATCTTCAGCTCCATCTTCAGCTTCTCCTACCTCTCCAACTACGCTGGGTGCTGATTGTCGTCCTGAGAGCTGTATTGGTGTTGATTGGCGTGTGCGAGCACGAGCGCTTGAGATTCCTGGCTATGAGCGACGGGTTGTTAGTGGGAAGCTGGTGCTCAAAAGTGAGCGCTTTCAGGTAATTTTACCTGATGCTAGCCCCAATGCGGAGGAGTATGGTCGCATTCGGCTCTATCAGCTTCGCTTGGCCTATGCTGGTATTCGTAGCGTCTTAGGCTTCGAACCTTATGCTCTGCCAAATAGCATTATTCAGGAGTTTGAATTGAATCACTTCGCTTCTGGATCCTGTTGTGGACCGGAAGAGGATGGCTATATTCTGACTTGGAATGCTGGCACTCGTGAGGAGTATCTTGAATCGATTCAGCTTGAGGGATCACGGACAGGTTATTTGCCAACTACAGCTTGGGATACCGTGGAAGGCGATCATGAACTCATTCATCGGTTTAATTGGACACTTGGGCTCAGTTCATTCATTGATGAAGGGTTGGCGAATTATGCACAAGATAGCGGTGAGTCACATTATATGGTTTGTCACCAAGGAGGATATGAGATAAATGGGCAGTTGACAGGTTATGACTATCTCTCCAATGATAGTATTAAGATGTACAATACTGGTGACTGTTTCTGGCAGCGAATTGAGCAGCTGTATGGCCCCAATATGGTGCAGCGTATTATTGGCCGTTTCCGTCGCAAAGAAGAGCGTGATGCACTGCGCACTCGCATTGATAGCACTGGTACACCACATGCCAATTGGACCTCATTTAGTGGACAGATCTTGATTGATTTGGAGCAGGCATTTGTGCCCGAGATTGGTGAACGATTCTGGCGTGATTTTGCTGATTTTTGTCTCTCTCCAACCATGGCTGTCGGGAAAACCTATGACAGTGAAGCTTCGACTAGTTGTTCAGCCTTGAATTAGTAGTATGCAAATATTCTTTATTATTGGTGCTTGTGGGGTTGGCAAAAGCACATTAGTTCCTTTGCTCGAGAAGGGGTTGCCCACAGATTTTGAAATTCATGATTTTGATGAGCGCGGTGTGCCTGCGAATGTTGATATCGAATGGCGTCAGTCAGAACTTCTTTACTGGCTTACTCTTTCCAAACAAAATCTAGACAAAAAGGTCTCCACGATTATTTGCGGATTTGTGAAACCTGATGAAATTATTGATTTTAGTAAAAGCCTAGGTGTGCATCCTGTTGTTTGTCTCTTGCATGTAGACAAAGAGCATTTAGCATCACGGTTGTTGCAGAGATATAGTTCAGAATCAGCAGTGCTGGAATTGCTGAGAACTACTAGAAAGTCAGTTGAGGATTTTGTACAAAATAGTATTTATACTTCCTCTTTGCTGAGCACCGACAGTAAGAAGCATCAGTTTTTTGTCGTAGATACAAGCAAACTCGCACCTGCTCAGGTGTGCGCTGAAGCTATAAAATGGATTCAGCAAAGTTGATGTAGTCTGGATGTTTTAGACTCTGAGCGAGCCTCGAAATCCTCTCGCGGCGTAGTAAGACTCTGCTCCGTTGTGATAGACGAAGATGGTGTCGTAGCGGCGATCGGCAAAGATGGCTCCGCCTAGTTTTCTAATCGTGGTTGGTGTCGCTATCCAGCTGGAGGTCTTGGTGTCGAAGTGTCCGAGCTGCTGCAGTTCGCGATAGTCTGCTTCTGACAAAATCTCAATGCCCATAGCTGTTGCCATACTGATCGCATCGTTAGCTGGCCTGTGCTCTTTTCTAGCTTCCCAGGCGATGCGGTCATAACAAAGACTGCGACGTCCCTTGGGACTCTCTTCAGAGCAATCAAAGAAAATATATTCGTTAGTATGCTTGTCATGATCGACCACATCTGGTTCACCACCAGTTCTTTCCATCTCACTCAGTGACCACAGTTTTTTGGGAGCAGCTTCCAATTTTATTTGTACCTGAGCCCATGTCAGATCTTTGTGGCGTTTCATATTCTCTTCAAAGCGAGCTTTCAATAGTTCCAAGAGATCTTTTTGTTCCCTTGGTGACAAAGGCTTTTTGGTGCCAACGCTAGCGGTTTTTGACATGGTTTTTGGTTAAGAAAACAAATAGTTTATCTTGCTCAAAAGTTTGGTGTCTAGCGATCGAGATAAAGAGTGACTGGGCGGCCAGGAATCTGGTAGGTCATTTCCAGGTTGGTACCACAGCGAACACCGACTTCAGTCGCATAGACTGGGAGCATATCGCCACTGAGATTAGGGTCGGATAGCATCTCCTCTCCATTGACCTTGATACTGAGTGTTGTACCTTCTGGTCGGACATCAAAGAAATAAATTTTGCCATCATCATTTTTTTGGAAAGAACCTGATGCTGTACCGTTGAAGGTGAATTCATAATCATCTCGTCCATTGCGACTCATGGTACTGGCTTTTGATGTCTGCAGGACGACATTGTTGAATGTCTGGGTGAATGTGCCGCTATTGCCAGTACGTGTGAAGTTGTAGTCTACACTGCTACCTGGTGCGACTAGGATTGGCGTCGCTGGGAGAGACTGCAAGTACTGGAAGAGCAATTCACTAGCACCCTGGTGCCAGCGACCACTCAAACATGCGATGTCACTTGAGGTGATTGCTGCTCTTGGTGATGGCGTTGCTGTTGGTAGGCTTGAAGGATCTGCTGGTGTCGTTGGTGTCGGTGTGCTTGATGGTGATGGTGTTACACTCTCTGGAGTAGTCGCACCTGGACAGATGATACCTTCTTCAGGTCGAGGTCTTGCCTCTGGAGACATCAAGCATCGGGGATCAATGCTGCTAGTACTTGTCGGTGTTGGTGATGGCGCTGGCGGTGGTACTGATCCGCATGCTGTGCATAAGAGTGTCAAACCGACAAGGAATTTTTTCATAAATATTGGTAATATATGAGAAACTACTGCACCAGTATAAGCGTTCGTTGATAACTTACAAGGAGTATGTAGACCCTCACTCTGGTGTGTATGGAGGCACAACTAAGCTACCATCAGCAGTAATATTGATGGTAGAGCGTGTTTGAGACTGACGGATTATCTAACGCTGTTCGGGATCTCGACGAGCGAAAACATGACCATTGGGAAAGACGATCTGATCTGTTCCGACCAGCACATTCCGGAGCTGCTCATGTGTGAGATGAATTGTTTTGGTGGCAGTTGCAGGAGCTTTAGGTTCCCTTAGCTCAATTACTGTTTCATCCTGATTCCCATCATCTAGCATTCTCAACATCGAAACTTTTTTAGTGTGTGCCGATAGTAGCAGGTGGTTTTTTGCTGTCAATTCGTGGTCAGTTTTTTTGCAGCTGCTATAGTATCCGGGAAGATTTTTAAAGAATTGTATGCCTGAAGAATCCTTTTTGACGAAGACAAGTGAATTTAGGTTAAAATTATATCCGGCCAATTTTGGTTTGGTAAAAGAGTTCTATCGTGACGTTCTGCAATTTCCGATTGTGAAGCAGTGGGATGATGGGCCTGATAATAAAGGCGTGATGTTCTCTACTGGTGTCGCGATTATTGAATTATTGTCTCCCGACCAGTATGCACCTGTACAAGGTTGTGCAGTGTCTTTGCGTGTGGCTGATGTGGATCAGCTTTGGGAAAAGCTTAAGGATGTCGACTTTATCGAACATCCACTGAGAAATAATAGTTGGGGGGATCGATCATTTTGTATCAAAGATCCTGAGGGATTCAAAATTACGTTTTTTAGTCTGTAGATGGGTGCAAAAATACAATCAATCTATTTCTGTAGGCGCTGGCGTCTGGAGAAGTATTTGAAGAGCTCTTCTGTGACAGGTGGGATCAGGGCACTGCTGGCAATGATCAAGAGGGTATTGGCTGGGAGGGCTACCATTTGAAATGTCTCATGGAAGACATAGACCAGACAGTACCAGATCACAAAGCCACTGACGATCGACCAAAGCATCAGCTGGTTGGTGAAGAAGCCGTAGGTGAAGACAGAGTCTGTGAGACTGCGTGCTGTGAATCCCCGTAATAACTTTTGGAAAATATAGGCTGTAAATGTCGCTGTCTGGGCATAGAGCAGTCCCTCGGGTAGCGTGAGATAGAAGACCACAAAGAGGAACATGCTTGAGACCAGGCCTTGGATGGCAATACTGGTATAGATTGGTTTGTTCAAGATCCCTTCGCGAGCAGGTTTTGGAGGTACCTGCATCACTGAAGCATTGCCTCGCTCTACTGCCATGGCCATTGCTGGTGCTGCGTCAGTGAGGAGATTGATGATCAACAAACTGACAGCAGTCAGCGGGAAGGGGAGGTTGAAAATGAGAGCCAACACAAACACGCCGACCTGGCATAAGTTGCCACTGAGTAAATAGTGCAAATAGAGTCTGGTCCGAGTCATGATCAGTCTTCCTACTTCTACGGCATTGGCGAGAGCATCATAAGAACCAGTAATCACGACATCAGCGGCTTCTTTGATAATGTCCGTAGCATTGGCCACCGCAATCCCGATATTGGCACGACTGACGGCGATCGCATCATTGATCCCGTCTCCCGCCATCGCGATTAGTTTCCCTTCTTGTTTGAACAACTCAATCAAAAGGTTCTTGTGATATGGAGTGACTCGGGCAAAGACACTACAGGTAATTACATCAGTTTTGGTAATGGTAGTACTCTCACCAGCGAAGTACTGGTCGAGATCTGTACCTGTCAGCACGCGGGCAGTGATGGTGTCCGTATAGATACCTGCCTGGAGAGCAATCGTGCGGGCGATTGCGGGATGGTCACCTGTGATCATTACTGGCAAGATACCGGCTTGCTTGAGCTTTTTGATCGTGTCTTTGACTTCGGGACGCAAGGGATCCATCAAGGCAATCAGGCCGAGGAAAACAGAATTCTTTTCGATCTGATCACGATCATTGATGTCGACCGTAGTATCAAGCTGGTTGTAAGCTAGACAAAGGACTCGGTAGCCTTCACTAGCGATCTCTTCTACTTTTTGGAGAAACACACGGATCAATGTCTCATCCAGTGGCTTGATTTCGTCTGTGCTGTGATCAACATAGTGACTACAGAGCGGGATCAAGACATCGGGAGCACCTTTGGAATAACTAAAGTATTGTTTTTCGATTTCTTTGATCACGCTCATTCGTTTGATATCGCTAGAGAAGCGGTGCTCTTTGGAACGTCCTTCCAGCTCAAAGGTGACGCCAATGCCATCAAGAAACTGGATCAGTGCTTGCTCAGTAGCACCCTTGCCATTGTTGCAGTAGCGGATCACATCCACCATCAGGTTTTCTAGTTGATTGTGGGGGGAAAAGTTCTTGCTGTTGATGAATTGGTCAAATACCCAGAGCTTTTCTACGGTCATTTTGCCGGTGGTGATCGTACCGGTTTTGTCGGTTGCCAACACTGAGACTGACCCCAATCCTTCAGCGGCCAAAAGTCGCTTGATGATTACTTGTTTAGTGACCATTTCTTTGACTCCCAGTCCCAGCACCACAGTCATCACTGCAGTCAGGCCTTCAGGAATGAAGGCGATTGCCAAAGAGAGACTCTGGAGCAGTCCATCAATAAAAGTCTCCCCGCGGAGATATGCCAGCAACAAGATCAGTACGCATACGATGATAGTACTGACAAATAAGAGCTTGCTGAGCTTCTTGAGCTGGAGTTGAAGTGGTGTTTCCTTCGCTTCACTTTCAGCCAATTTTTCAGCGATCTGTCCGAGCTCCGTAGTGCTTGCTGTTTTGACCACGATCGCTTTGACATTGCCCTGCAACACAAAGGTGCCGGCAAAGAGCATGTTGGTTTGGTCACCAAGCTGGAGAGTTTTAGTGATCACTTCATTATTTTTACTGACAGAGAGTGATTCACCAGTGAGGAGAGATTCGTCTATTTCCAACTCATTGGCGACAAATACGCGGCAGTCGGCAGGTACTCGCTCACCTTCCACTAAATGGACGATATCACCTGGTACTATTTCTGCTGCTTCGATATGGAACTGCTGATTGTCACGAATGACGGTGCTTTGGAATACTGTCAGATTTTTGAGTTTTGCAACAGCATCACCTGCGCGCTTTTCCAAAAATACACCAATGATCGCCATGAAGAGCACGATTGATCCGATCAACGTAGCCTCAAACAATTTCCCAGTAAAAGAGGCGATCCCAACCGCGATCAGGAGAATGATCACAATTGGATTGATCAGTTGTTCAAGAAAAAGCTTGAATATGCTGGTCTTTTTTGCAGCTTGCATTTCGTTTCTGCCATACTTTTCCAAGCGCAAAGAAGCTTCTGCTGGTGATAGGCCACGAACCAAATCGGTAGCGACTAGGTTAGCGCATTCTTGAAAGTCCAGTTGATAGTAATCCTTCATAAAGCGAGATCAGTTTTTAATTCAAACTGCTGGTTAGCTTATAGTGGTTGGAGTGTTGGTGCAACGAGTGGTCTATCCACCAGGATGATGAACTACTCAGTGTGGTAGATGAGCAAGTATCAGTACATGAGACATTGGCAAAGGTATAGTGATAATTAGACTATTTTGAATATCTATGACAAGCTTTGAAGGATTACTACAAAATAATGATTAAAGTTCAATTCAATCGTCTTAGTGTTTTGATTGCAACAACGGTTTTGTTCATTGGATGCGGTTCTGGGGCGTCTGCTACTCTTTCTGTACCACAGGAAACTACAGTATTCTCTTCGATTAGTGCTCAGCCAGTAGATCTTCCCTTGGTGGATGCACGTGGAGTTTCATTTGTGCCCTCTCGATCTGCTTTGGATTATGCTGATCTAGAGTCACCTTATATTGTTCTGCCAGTGAGCAATGATCAGGCTTTTATGGACTTGCATGTTTATAATTTTGTAAGCAAAGAAATGATCAATTACTCGTTTACTGACTATGATCCTTTCTTGGCCAAGATTGATCAGGGTAGAATATTTCTAGTCTTCAATCCTGCTGGTGCCAATATCCAAATGAATCCCATCTCCATGTATGATATTGAGACTGGGCAAATGACAGACATAGCAATTCCATTTTATTTGCAACCTTTAGGGAAATTTGATGTCAATGGTAGTGCTCTAGCAGTGTTCAATGCCCAAGAAAAAATGGTGAAAATTTATGATATCTCAAACCTCTTAGAGCCAGTAGTGACAGCTACTCTGCCAGTTCAGGGGACGATGCAACAGCTGAAGATGATAAAAGACACTTTATTTTGGACTGAACACACTGATGTCGGTGGTTTTATGCAAACTACGACCTATCAATATAGCCTTGTAAACAAGACTACAACACAATGGTCAAACAACTATAGTGTTGTGAGTCAAATCCTCAGTGATGGTAAACATGTTAGTTATTACGCTAGTACCGGAAGTTGTAATGTCGGTCTCAAAGACTCAGCGAATTCTGCAAATACAAAGCCAACCATCTCCGACTTTCAAACCACCTGCTCACAGGATAAGTTGGCATCAGAGTATGTGATTGCGGACCTCAATGGGAGTGTTATAAAAAGGATCCCGATCGAAGATAAGCACTATATCAATGCGACTTCACTGGCCAATGGTGTTTTGGCTTGGGCATACACCAATGATATTACTAAGGCTAGAAGTATCCGGCTTTATAATATTCTTACTGATCGTTTCGCTCAGTATACCAGCACTGATGAAGGGATTAGTTTCGATTACCCGTTCATTGCCAATGGTCAGCTTATTTATGTAGCCAGTCCGATCACGACCTTTCCTATGTATCAGGAAAAATTGCAATCATTACTTTTACCACCATTCTAGATAGTGAGAAGCGTGGGCAGATGTATGGGGGCAGCTAATTGATGCGTACTGAGCAGTCCACGACTAGTCAGTAATTGCGATCGTATTATAGATTTGCCACATAGCTTTTTCAGCTTGCTCAGGTGTCATGCTGAGAGGGATCATCCCATTTCTTTGTGCACCAACGATACTATGTTTGAAGAAGTCGTGCTGATTGAAGCGTTGCGCTGTTTTTGCAAATACTGGACCGAGCTGACCTTCAGGCATGTACTCAGGATTGACTAAACCTGCTACCAATACCTCGCCAACAGCCAATTTTGACACATACTCTTTTCTGTCTAATCTTTCTAGCGTGTTAGTGACTTCATCACGGATCCATCTATCCATCCAAGCCTGGCGTTCAGCATCACTTTTGTGAGCTAGGGATCTAATATAATCGATTTGCATTTGGGGAGTTAGGGAGCGCAAGTGTGCTGGTCTAGGTGCTGCTTTTTCTCCCTGAGTTAATGTGGCGCTGATACTGGCAGTAGCTTCTGCCTTTTGTTGTGCTTCAAGTGCATGAATCGCTCTCCCACAAAGTGTGCGATATTGGCGCATCTGGGGTGATTCAGGTGCTTCTTGGGCCTCGTCTCTCACATCAATTGGTGTAGCGTGCATGTTTTTGGTGTTTAATTTTCTCCTAATTATAGCAGTTCTTAGCTATATTAACTAGATGACTTGTTTTGTTTTTCGAATAGCATGCTTAGCCCCGGTATTTGAACTATCAAGATGTAGCTAAATGACTATGCTTTCTGCTTTGATTTGTTTTTCCAATGCTTCAAGATTTGCACGGGCACGCACCAATTGTCTTGTGTAAGAGTCCCTAATTAAGCGTTGTTGATGTCGATCCTCATACCGTTTTCGCTGTGCTGCTACTAGTGGTGACTCCATTGCTTGTTTGAGCCATCGTACACGTTCTAGTTCATGAGATAATCGCTGTTGCGACAGATCAGTATGTTCTTCTAAGTAGACTTGACGATGGAGCTCATCAATCTCAACATCAATTTTCATGAGATCAGGTGCATGAGCCGACATGGCTGCAGCATCAATCTTCTAATAATTCCACTGTTTCCAGTGCTTTGTCTCTTTGGCTCCTCAGTTTTGTTAGTCTTTTGATCGCCACCAATTCACCAGCAAACAAATCTGTGCCCGGTCTACTGTTCATTGTCGCGGACTGATCATCAACTCGTGGCTCAATCAAGGCTTGAGGATACTCACCATCCTTAATGCCCGCTCGGGTTCTAGCTCTCTCAAGTTGTTCTCGTACAGTTGCGTGTTTCATTAATCCAATCACAAGATCAATGCAACCATCTAGTTCTCGATGCCAAGGAATTTTTTGAGTTGCCTCTCTACTGTTGCGATGCAGTGCTTCTGCCACAATAGCGAGTTGCTGTGTTGAGAGCGGGTTTTCTCGAGTCACATCAACTTGGTTCAATAACTCTCTTACCGTTAGTTCATTTGGTCGCATGAACGTATTTGTTTAGTAGAAAGAAACTTACCACAAAATAATCATCCCGGCTATATTCACTCCCTATCACTATCACCCAGAGTGAAAGACAGAAAAGAACATTTTTTTGGAGAATGTGCTAGCTAATGACGAGTCGTTGGGTTGTGGTTGTGGTGATCAGGTGTAGCATTACTGTTAACATTAACTTACTCCTATGGTTGAAGTTCACTCTGACAGCTCCTCTGGTGTCTTGTTGGGTATACTACTTGCTGCAGTTGTAGCGATAGTCCTGTTCCTTGGGTACAACTATATGCGTGGCGCGGGGAATGGTGGGGCTCCCGCGGATACAACTAAAGTATCTGGCGAGTTGAATATTCCCAATTCGCTAGTACCAAACCTCTCTACAGGTAGTAGCCAATCAACCCCTGCTCAATAGTAGGTGTTTGAATTGGTGTTATCGGTGAGCAGTTTTTCTACCAAAGTCGCATGCTTTTGGTAGCAGAGAAACGTGCTCACTGGGCTGGTGATTGTGGTGATTTTTGGTAAGGTGCTGTTGATCTGTTTTTATTCCCTAGCATCACTTTATGAGAAAAATTATTGTTTTGTCTTTTATTAGCCTTGATGGTGTGATGCAGGCTCCTGGTGGGCCAGAAGAGGACACTGCTGGGGGATTTCAGTATGGTGGCTGGACAGTGCCTTATTTTGATGAATACCTCGGTAAGGTCATGGGAGAGCAAATGAGCAAACCTTTTGCCTTACTCCTGGGGAGAAAAACATTTGATATCTTTGCTTCCTACTGGCCACAGCATCAAGAGGATTGGCCAGGGATCAATGCTGCTACCAAATACGTCGCCTCCAATACCCTCACTAGTCATCCATGGGAAAATGCAGTGTTTTTGGATGGCGATATTGTCGAGAAGATCAAGGCACTCAAACAAGAAGAGGGGCCCGATATCCAGGTCCACGGTAGTGGTGATCTAATTCAAACTCTTTTGGCCAATGACCTAGTCGATGAGCTCTGGCTCAAGATCTTCCCCGTCACCCTAGGCGCCGGTAAGCGTCTCTTTGGCAGCGGTACGATTCCGGCAGCTTTTACTTTGACTGCATCCAGCACATCACCCAGTGGCGTGATCGTCGCCTCATTCAAAAGAGCAGGTGAAATAAAGACTGGTTCTTTCTAGGCAAACTGGCTGAGATCCCTCATCTTGTTTTTCTTGGCGCAGTATCTCTATAGTACTGTTGTTATACTATCTCTATGGCTCAACAGAAAATCTGTGCCCAATCTGGCCAAAGCTTCACTGTTTCTGATCAGGAAGAAGAGTACTGTCATAGTCAAAATATTCCGCTTCCTACGATATCACCACTGGAGCGTATTCGTGCCATCACGAGCTTTGATAACTGTATTCATCTCTACAATGGCAAGTGTGCTTTTAGTGGTCAGGCAATCTTGACTACTTTGCCACCGGAACTTGGTCATCCTACGTATAGTCCTGATGTCTATATCAGTGATCAGTGGGATGCTACGAGCTTTGGTCGTGACTATGATTTCTCTCGTCCTTTCTTCGAGCAGTTTGCTGATCTATTCAAACAAGTTCCATTGCCTAGCCGGTTTCTGACACTATCTACTCTCGAGAATAGTGATTTTGTGAATGGTGTCACGGGCGCCAAGAATTGCTACTTACTATTCAATGCGACGAATTGTGAGGATTGTCTGTTTAGTCGGGTTTTGAATCAGTGCAAAAATACGGTGGAGAGCATCAGTGTCCAGAATAGTGAGCTGTGCTATGGCTGTATCAATGTCAGTGGTAGTTATGAGTTGTTCTGGGCCGAAAATTGTGCCAGTTGTACTAGTTCCTATTTTCTATACAACTGTCAGAATCTCAAGAATTGTTATGGTTGTGTCAATCTGCGCAACAAAGAGTATTGTTTTGAGAATGAGCAATGTACACCTGATCAGTATGCGGCAAAATTGCAGGCCAAGAACCTGGGTAGCCATGCTGCCTGGGAGCAAGAGTATCTCCGCTACAGTGCTCGCAAGAAGCATACGGTTGGCAAGTATTTCCAAGGAAAGAATAATGAGAATGTGACCGGGAATTATATCAATAGCTCCAAGAATGTCAGCGATGGCTTTTTTGTCTTGGAGGCTCAGGACGTCTTTTGTGGTATCCGGGTAGTGAAGGCCAACAATGTCTTTAGCTCAGCTTTCGCTGCCAACAATGCCCAACAAATCTATGCCTCCCATGGGGCTGTCAATAATGTCTCCAATATTCGATGGTCAGTGGATTGTCCCAATCAAACCCATGATTTGGAATACTGTATCCATAGCACGCTAGGTACCCATGATTGTTTTGGTTGTGTGGGGCTGAAGCGGAAAGAGTATTGTATCCTGAATAAACAGTATGCCAAAGAAGACTATATGGTCCTCTTGGCAAAGATCCGTGATCATATGCGGAGTACTGGTGAGTACGGTCAGCTGTTCCCAGCTTCATTGTCACCGTATTATTACAATCACTCCTATGCTATGGAGTTTACCCCTTTGAGCAAGGTGGAAGCACTCCAGCGAGGGTATCAGTGGAAGGACGAACAAATCGATCCGACACCGACCAACTATGTGATCCCCGATCATATCCGTGATGTCCAGGATGACATATTACAAGCAGTCTTGGTCTGTAGTCAGTCTGGTAAGAAGTATCGCTTGGTCAAAGCCGAGCTTGATATTTATCGTCGGTTCCAGATCCCTATCCCCCGGATCGCTCCATTGGTGAGATTGGAAAATGTCTCCCGTTATTTACAAATGGTGCCGCTGGTGACACGTTCCTGTGTTCAATGCCAGGTCTCACTAGCTTCGGTGTATGCCACTGAGCCAGTCCTTTGTGAGGATTGTTATCAGCGTAGCTTGGTCTAGCTGGATCATTGGAATCGCGTGACAGAGGTGGAATCCAGGGTGATGGAATAATTGATTAGTAGTAGAGAATAGTATATAAAATTAGCAATGTCTTAGCTGCTTTCTATGAATGCGATCATTACTGACCCACAGAAAATTGATGAAGTCCTTAGTCGGGGAACCATAGTAGAAGTCCTACCATCTTTGGATGAATTTAAGAAGGTGTTGCAGAGCGGAAAGAAGCTGAAATTTTATATAGGTTTTGATGCGACAGCACCGACGCTTCATTTGAGCCATGCGAAGAACTTTATCTTGTTGGAGAAGTTTAGAAAGCTTGGTCATGAAGTAATTGTACTTTTTGGTGATTTTACCGCCAGAATCGGTGATCCTACAGGCGAGAGCTCAGCAAGAAAGCAACTCACTCGTGAGGATGTATTGGAAAATGTGCGTCGTTGGAAAGAGCTGATCAGACCGCTGATGAACTTTGATGATCCCAACAATTCTCCGGTGGTGAAGTACAATCATGATTGGCTCTCTAAGCTCACATTTGAAGATGTGATCGGTCTTGCTAGTCATCTTACGGTGCAGCAAATGCTTGAGCGCGATATGTTCCAAAAGCGTTTATCTGAAAACAAGCCGATTCACTTGCATGAGTTCTTCTACCCACTGATGCAAGGGTATGACTCTGTCGCAATGGATGTCGATGTCGAGCTTTGTGGTACCGATCAGATTTTCAATGCGCTTGTCGGTCGTACACTACAACGGAAGATCAATAATAAAGATAAGTTTGTAGTGGCGGTGACGTTGATGGCTGATCCCAAGACTGGCGAGCTGATGTCAAAGAGCAAAGGAACTGGGGTATTCTTGCATGTCTCTGCGAAGGAAATGTATGGTCAGGTGATGTCTCAGACTGATGAGATGCTCGAGCTGTTGTTTGTCAACAATACCTTTCTTTCTCTGGCTGAGATCAAGGAAATCATGAGTGCCCAGAATCCTCGTGATGCCAAGATGAAGCTAGCCCTTGAAATCTGTCGGATCTTCTATGGAGAAGCTGCTGCACAAGAGGCTGAACATAATTTTGTCGAGGTCTTCCAAAAAAAGCTCAATCCAGAAGTGATCAGAGAGGTGAGAGTGTCTGAATCGCCTGTGCATATCTTCGATCTTTTAGTGACAGCAGGTCTCACTATCAGCAAGAGTGAAGCTCGCCGAGTGGTGACGCAGAAAGGTGTGAAGATCGATGGTCAGGTGATTGATACTGAGCAAGAGATTACTATCCCCTCTGAAGGAATCTTGGTGCAGAAAGGAAAACGAGAGTTCGTAAGAGTCTTGCCTGGGTAGGTCCATAAACTCATATTACGTTCTTGAATCCCTCGAATTGTGTTCGACAATAAATAGGGATAGCCAGCAATCTGCCAATAAAGTACTCATCTATCGCGCTGGAGCAGCAGCTGTTACTGTTGGGGCATAATTTATTTTATGTTGCGTAAACTTTTTGGCATATTATTTATCTCTGCTTTCTTACTATCACTTGGGGTAGTGTCACTGCAGAATCATTATCGTGAGTTACCTGTGAGTCTGGCTCCATCGAACCCAAAACCACTTTCTCATGCAGACTTGGTTTTGCGTCTGTCGCAGTATTTTCCAGAAGCTCAGCTTGCGCTCGATATACCTGAACATGAGGTTGTTGATGTACCTGGCTACTTGCCTTTTAGTAGCAAAAAATCTCATGATGGTCAGTCTTTGGTCAGCAGCTATATCACGGATTGCAGTCAAAACCTTTGGGATAGATTGGAAGATGCTATTCAGCTGCCCCCAGGGATTACCAAGGTTGAGCGCTGTGCTTGGGAAATGCGGACTTTCCTAGATCAGAATGGTCGCAGACAGGAAATTACTTTTGATTGTGGATTGGATATTGCTACTTGGTCTTTTGTTCCTCAGGCTCAAGCTGGGGGATGGTTCACTGTGCCAACGATCCTTGGTTGGTCACCAAATGACCAGAAAGTAGTTGCTGTTGTGTTGCCTATAGGTTGTCATGATCAGGGATACAGTAAATTCGTCACCTATGATGTTCGCAGTCATACATGGTCATATGCACCTAGTGGCATGATCAGTGATGATTTGAGTGCCATCTTGACTACCAGCAAGAGTGCCAAGAACATTCCTTCTTGTGAAGAGTGGGAGGGGCATGTTGGTGGTCCGTACCTCACACCCAATATGGTCGGTCTTTGGGATATTGAACAAAACCAAGGAAAAACACTGATTGATAAAGACAAGTCGCTCTATCAGATCGTCAGTGTTGATTGGGGCAAGCAGACAGCAAAAATAAAGAGGTTTAAAATGGATCAATTTATTACTTCGAAAGCGACAAGTGAAACTGGGACACAGCAATGTATCAATGAATACGATTCTGTGATCTCTCCCGGTGTGAAATCTCAGGTGCCGTTTGAAGTTGTGACAGTGAAACTATAATTTCTGACTAGGGACTGTGCATGAAAAAATCTAGATTTTCCATTGCTGACCGAGATGAACGCCTAGTAGATTTATTAAACCAGGTGGATAAGAAGACTGCAGCTGTATGGGCGACTGCATGTACTGAGCGCGTGTTGGTCTATTTTGAAGAGCGATACCCTAGAGACAATCGTCCCAGAAATGCTATCCGTGTTTGTAGGGTATGGATCAAGACCGGTGAGTTTGAGATGCCGATTATTCGTGAGGCTGCACTAGCTTCCCATGCTGCTGCTCGTGAGGTTGGAGCAGATGATCCAGCCCATTCTGCTGCCCGATCAGCAGGTCATGCTGTTGCCACAGCCCATGTGTTTACTCATGCTCTGGCCGCAGCAAATTATGCATTGCAAGCAATATACAGAGCGAATGATCCTGCCAATGCTGCTAGTGCTGTAATTCAAGAACGTCAGTGGCAATATCACTATTTGTTGGAGTTGAAAGACGAGGCCATGGCGGAATAAGGTATCAATTGCTATTCCTGATGAAACTTTGGTGGCAATTCTTTTAGAATCATCATTGTCTCTTCATGCTAGTTGCTCCAAAGCCAATCTCGTCAATCACAACACAATTCAAAAGCTGCGAGCAAGCGAGATTAGTGTTTGTTCACACTGTCAGTAGCCTGTGGTAGTTTTACAGCATTGATTTTGTCCTATTATGAAGCTCTCTACATTGTGTTTTTGTCTCCAGAATGATCAAGTGCTCTTGGCTATGAAAAAGCGTGGGTTTGGTGTGGGGAAGTGGAATGGCTATGGTGGCAAGGTCCAGGCTGATGAGACTCCCGTGGCCGCCGCTGTCCGAGAGTTGGTAGAAGAGTCACACTTGGTTGCCACTGAAGCTGCTCTCCAACACGTGGCTTTGATTCGGTTTTATTTTGAAACTGAACCATTGTTTGAGTGTTCAGTATTCTTACTAAAAGACTGGCAAGGTGAGCCTAAGGAAACTGAGGAAATGAAGCCTCAATGGTTTGCCAAAGATCAGCTTCCCTTTGCTGAGATGTGGATAGCTGATTGCCAATGGATACCGATGATCTTGGCCGGACAGACATTTGAGGCTGAAGTGATCTTCAACCAAGATGGCAGTGAGCTGGTCAATTTTTCATCTGTACCGAGAGTGTTTGGTCAGTAGCCATGTTTGTTTTTTGCATATACATATCGTATACAGTAACCAAGCTTAAACACTGGCTTTATGGAGAAGGTATGCAAAGTCACTGGCAAAAGATTTGTGATTTCACCAGCTGAGGAAAAATATTGTACTGATCGCGGCTTGCCGTTGGCGACGATCGAACCACTGACATTGCTGAGGAAACTGCAGGCATTTCGGAATCGTGTGCACCTCTATAATGCCGTGTGTGCTTCTTCGGGAAAGGCGATCTTGAGCTGTTTTCCACCTGAGAAAGGATACAAAGTATTTGATAGTAGTATCTGGAATGGTGACTCTTGGAATGGTCAAGAGTATGGGCTGGACTATGATCCTACTAGGCCGTTTTTTGAACAGTTTGATGCGCTACTGCATAGTGTGCCATTGCCCAACCTTTCTATTGTCGATACTGGTGAAAGCAACAGTAAATACGTCAATGGTGCCCAAAACTTACGGAATTGTTACCTTTGTTTTACTACATTGGTTTGTGAAGATAGTATGTTTTGTTGGAATGTGTTTAGTAGCAAAAATGTCCTGGATGTTGTCTATTGTATGGCTTGTGAGCTTTGCTATGACTCAATCGATTTGGAGAGTTGTTATCATGTCATGTACTCCGAGAGTAGCAATCATTGTTCTGACAGTGCTTTTCTTTACAACTGTCAGGCTTGTAAGCACTGTTTTGGCTGTGTCAATCTCAATAACAAGGAATACTGTTGGTACTATGAACAGCTGACCAAAGAGGAATATGAAAATCGTCTGGACAAGCTGACCATGACTAGCTACCAAGTGATCGCAACAGAAAAAAAGAAGTTTGCTGAATTTAGAAAACAATTCCCGATCAAATACTACAAAGGAAAGAGTAATGAAAATGTCACTGGTAATTATCTTCTCAACAACAAGAACTGTAATAATTGCTTCTTGACCAATAATTCTCAGGATCTCGAAAATTGTGTGATCGCTATTCGGGCCAAGGATTGTTTTGGGGTGTTTTCTTCTGTTGATTCTGAGTTGGTCTATCACTCAGTGACGGGAAAAAACTACAATAATCAGTTTTGTCTTGAATGTTTTCATGGTCAGAACCTGATGTTCTGTATGTACTGTATCAATAACTGTAGTGACAATTTTGGATGTATCGGGCTCAAGAAGTCCCAATATTGTATCTTGAACAAACAATACTCCAAAGACGAGTATGAGCGATTTGTGGCAGTGATCAAGAAAAACATGATCGATCGTGGTGAGTGGCAAGATTTCTTCCCTCAGTCCCTCTCACCATTTTATTACAACCAGTCAGACGCTAGTACATTTTTTCCTTTGGAGAAAGCTGAAGCGCTGGCTGTTGGATTTACTTGGGCTGATGAGACTGTGGTGGCTGAGTCTCAATCAGAGATAGCACCTGATGATTCTGCTATGGTTTCCGATGCGGTCTTGCAGAAGACATTCCGTTGCCAACTAACAGGAAAACCCTACCGGATTACCAAACAAGAGCTTGATTTCTACCGTCAGATGCAGGTGCCCCTTCCTCGAGTAGCTCCGATCGAGAGGATTCTGAATCGAGCAAAAGTGTTGGCTATAAAACCTTTGGCTACTATTCACTGCCATCAATGCCAACAGACACTACAAACTATCTTTGATCCCCAAGTGCAGCCAATCCTCTGTGATCAGTGTTATCAGCAACAATTCTAAGTGCTTATTGATCGAGCCATTCTTCACTAGTCATCACAGTCGCTTGGCGAGGGAATACTTTCTGAAGCAGTACTGTATGTACCTCATCATCGATGTCGGCACATAAGTCTGAGAGTACGGTGATTTGGTAATCTTTGTCAGCAGCTTCGCGGAGTGTCGAGAGTACTACGCCGCTGGTGGAGATCCCGGTGAGTACGAGATGGTCGATCTGTTGAGCTCGCAAGAGGACTTCGAGATCACTGCCCGTGAAGGCGCTTACCCGACGTTTGGTGATCAATAGATCATTTTCGCCGACCGTGACTAAGGGAAGAGGATTGATCAGTATGTCTGTGTTCATTGAACTAAACATTTTGTTGCGAGCAGCAATCTCGGGGACCCCAGGACGAAAACCAACTACCACGAAGAAAACAGGTACTTGCTCAGCATGAGCTGTATCGATAATTTTTTGAATGCCAGCGAGATATGCTTCTTTGTCCTTGGCTCTCTCAATGATTCCCGGTTGTACGTCCATAACGAACAAAGCTGTTCTTTCCAGTGAAGATTTCATATGAGCTGATGGTTCAATAGTACAATTTGAACATAAGCTAGCTTTAGGGAGAGTTCAAGTTGTACCGTCATCAATCGTGAAGACCTCTCAAAGGTTGATCTCTATGGTCCGACCAAGTACTATGGGTCAATCGGCTTTGTACTCCTAATTTTTTATGAAAGTCTTTTATCATCTGCTAGTCAATACGTTGATCTCTTCGATTACCAATCTGACGGTGTGGTTTGCACTGACCTATTTTGCTTATCTCCAGACACACTCTGTTTTGACGACCAGCATCATGTCCGGCAGTTATTTACTGTTGGTTGCGGTCTCTGGGTTTTGGCTTGGTAGTATTGTTGATCATCATCGTAAGAAACCAATTATGCTGGTTTCTAGCGCGATTTCATTGGTGCTCTACAGTGTGAGTTTTATTCTCTATAGTGTGGTCGATCCTGCCGTGTTTACGCGGGTAGATAGCCCTCTATTGTGGTTGTTTGTGGTGTTGCTTCTGGTTGGTGTTCTTGCTGGCAACTTACGGTCCATTGCATTGCCAACTTTGGTTACTGTTTTGATTCCAGAGGATCGTCGTGACAAGGCCAATGGACTCCTTGGTAGTGTGTTTGGCACCTCGTTTTTTATTGTCTCAGCGATCAGTGGATTCTTAGTCGGTTGGGGTGGGATGTTCTATGTCTTTTTGATCGCGATTGCGCTGACATTGGTCACTATCTTGCATCTTTTTTTGTTGCCACTTGAAGAGAGAGAAATTGTGCACGATGCCACTCGGCCCAAGAAAATTGATCTCAAAGGTACTTTGTTGGTCGTGCGCAAAATACCAGGGTTGTTTGCTTTGATTTTGTTTACTACCTGCAACAACTTCTTGGGAGGAATCTTTATGTCCCTGATGGATGCGTACGGATTATCTCTAGTCTCTGTGCAAGTATGGGGGCTACTCTGGGCATTCCTCAGTACGGGCTTTATCATCGGTGGTCTGATTATTGCGAAAGTAGGCTTGGGGAAAAATCCTTTGCGCTCGATGTTCTTAGCTAACCTGGTGATCTGGTCGGTGAGCTGTGTCTTTACCTTACAGCCATCTATTGCCTTACTAACGGTGGGTTCGCTGATCTATTTAACAGTGATGCCGTTTATTGAAGCGTCAGAGCAAACTATTGTTCAAAAAATGGTGCCACATGATCGTCAGGGGCGGGTATTTGGTTTCTCACAAAGTGTCGAACAAGCTGCTTCACCGCTTACTGCGTTCTTGATTGGGCCGATCACCCAGTTTGCAGCGATTCCATTTATGACTGATGGTTTAGGTGCCCAGTGGATTGGCAGTTGGTTTGGTACTGGTCCTGATCGTGGTATCGCCTTGGTATTTACAGTCGGTGGCCTAATCGGTTTAGTATTCACTCTACTTTGCTTCCGTTCCAAGTACTATCGCCAGCTATCGAAAGCATACCTTGAAGGTTAATCATTGCTAAACAAAACTGTTGAACAAGTATGTGCATTAGCTGTGCTAGCGATCAGCTAGTGATTTGCTACAGCGAGGCCTTTGACTTCCCATGATGATTTTTGATCAGGATTGCGCTCAGTAGGGCTGCAGTAAAAGAAAGTACGGCACCGATCAGAAAGACGATTGAAAAACCATAAGTATCAGCAAGGATGCTTCCTATGAGGATACCAGTGGCACTAGCATAACCGATCCATAAGTGACTGAGCGACCAGAATTTTCCAGCTGATTTCTTGGGGATAGCATTGTCAAAGAGTGATTCCCAAGCGGGGTCGCCAATTGAGTTAGCGATGCCTAATAGTATTTGTAGACCGAAGAGTTGGTATTTGGTGGTGACAAAAGCATAGCCGAGGAATACCACTCCTTCGAGGAAATAATCAGCCACAATAAACCATTTTTTGTTGAAGCGATCGAGGTAGATGCTAACTGGCCAAGCAATCGTAGATGTTGCAAATAGAAACAAAGCAGCTGCAATACCAGCATCAGTGATGTCGCCACCTACTTGCTCGCTGAAGATCGCAAATATCGGTAGAAAAAGTCCCGACCCAAAAGCCCAGATGCTCTCTACTCCGTAGAGTATTCGAACCAGGAAACTACTTGGCTGCTTTGTTGTCATGTGTAGTTGGCAATAAATGATTTTGATTGAAGCCACTATGGAAGTATCCAGGTGTTTGTACAATCATCGGAATGGATTCGCATTTGACGCAGCTGATTATGATTACCATTGGTGGTATGTTTCAAACTAGCTAGGTTTTGGTTCACAGAAATGTGGTGTAATCTATTGGTGATTGAGAGAAAAGAATTAGCTACATGACTATGGCCACTCAAAAAGACACTGTCACTTATATTCTCGACTGCTTGGATGATCCCACGGTGTTCTCAGCTCGGCCAATGTTTGGTGAATATGCTCTCTATACTGACGACAAGGTCGTGGGGCTGATTTGTGATGACACACTGTATGTGAAGATCTTGCCGGAGAGTCAGGCTCTGGAACAAATATGTGAGAAGAGCCCTGCTTATCCTGGTTCCAAGCCTTATTATGTCGTCGCAGAAGAGCAACTTACTTCAATTCCGGAATTAGTGAGGATCCTGCATGCAATAGCGGCAGCACTGCCAGCAAAGAAGTCCAAGCACAAAACTGCATGAGTTTTGTCTTACTAGCAAGATTGAATAAGTGAACTATACTAGTTG
>JAGNZB010000008.1 GCA_017984655.1 Candidatus Altimarinota bacterium | reverse complement strand
ATGTTGATATTATTTTGAAATGTATTATAATAGTTTTTCTGATTTTTTAAAAAGTATGCATTGCACTGATTGTGGTGAGGGGTTCGTAGTTGAAGGTTTGGGTGAGGAGAGTGGATATCTCAAGGTGTCTTTGGACCTAAGAAGTATGTTTCACCGAACTCTCAGAGCACCTGAGCGGGTACGTGAATTAGATCCAGGAATAGATTGTGTTGGTCCAATTAGCATTGACGGGAAAATCTCTCGAGCAGAAGTGCAAGCATTTTGGAGTGGCTGGAGTACAGCACTCTTGCATAGCTCGGATGTCGTATTGGCGATGTCGTCTTTGGTCTCCAGTGGCTTGAAAGAAGGCGAGGTCATTACTGTCGCCAACAGCCTCCGTTTTCATGCGCCAATGAATAACGCTTTGGATGTTCAGCTTCAAATTACAGATGATCCAAAAGTAATTCAGCCTTTTGCACAATCTACTACTAAGCTCTGCCTGACAGCATCCCTACAAACTTCTTTGGGAAGAACCATTTTGATCCAGGGGAATGATACTGCAAATCCGATTGCTAGGAATCGTCGTTGGTCAAACGATCTGCCCGCTAGAATGAGAGGGAGTCATCAGCTTCGTCAGTCTGCTTTGAGTGCGGATGGTTTAGATTTTAGTCGATCATTTGATAAAATCAATGGTGTCATGACACTGCAACCTACCGATAGTACTTTTGTGCTTAGCACTGTAATGGATGCTTTGATGAATCTGGTAGTGCAAGCTCATAAACTAGGGGTGATTCAAACTGGGGGTTTCGGGTTGTTGGCTGGATGTGAAAATCTCCAACTACCAGCTCCAGCAGATCTGTTTCAAGGTGGCACAATATACATGAGCATCGGAGCTCAAGAGCAAAAGGCGCTTAAAAATGGCCGATTACTTCCTGTTGATTTTCAAATGCGTAATGCTGATTTGAAAAAAGTAGCCGGTGGCAGAATGAATTTTGCTTATGTTTTAGAGTTTTAATGAGAGGCCTGATCCTCTTATCTCCCCAGAACTTTGAGACCATCCGATATATGCCAATGGACAGCATTGCTTACTGCACAGTATCGACAAAGACTTCATAGGCATTTTTCCCAGAGCCGAGGTGGCTTTGCCAAATGTTTTGGTACTGATCTTTGTTGAATTTGTTTTTGATAATCATCTCAGCAGCAAAACTAGCGCCGAGATAGTGAGGCATAATCACATGCGTCGCCCCGGCTCGATAGAGCACGTCTGCTTGATCAAGGTTGTCTGCCAAAATAAGCACAATCGCCTCTGGGCTGACATTTCTCACCGTCTTTACTAAGAGTTCATTGGTGACGAAGTCTGGTATGGTGGAGACAATCAACTTTGCGGAATTGATCGGTAATTCTTGGAGAAATTCCAGATCACCGGCATCACCATATTCACAAGGCACAGCCGATTTTTTGAGCTTATTGATCGTGGTTGGATTGAAATCAACGACGAGATAGGACATGTTGGTATTCTGGAATGCCCGAGCGAATTCTGGTCCTATTCTGCGATAACCAAACAAGATGGCATCAAATACAGCATCGGTTTTTTCTAGTATCTTTTTTGTCTGGCGAATCTCTAGCCGTGAGAGTAGTGGACTGAGTAGCTTGTAGAGCTTGTCTGCATAAAGTACGAGATAAGTGGAGCTGGCGATAGTGACTATGCCCACCAGGGTAACCAAAGAGACGATATTTTGGTCTAGGTGACCGACACCATAGCCAAGCGCAACGAGGATCAATGAGAACTCACTAATCTGAGCTACAGTAAGACCTGCGAAGAATCCTACTCGTTTGCTGTACCCCAGCAGATTGAGAAGCAAGAACACAATAAGTGGGTTGCCAATCAAGATGAAGCTTGAAAAAAGCACGGTAGGAAGTATCAGATTCTGCCAGTTCTCGAGCACCATGTGGTTGCCCAGGAGGATAAAAAACAGAATAATGAAGAAGTCCCGTAGTGGTCGCAGACGAGACGATACTTCATGGGCATAGGGTGTCATCGAAAGAGAGACACCAGCTACCAAAGCACCAATTTCAAGTGAAAGATTGAGGTGGGCATACAGAGCACTGATGCCTAGCCCCCAAGCCAAAGCGGCGATAAACAAAAACTCCTGAGATTTGCCAATGAAGTTTTCTAGCTTGGGTAGTAGATAATTGGCAATGGCAAAAAGAACAATCACCGGTAGGACCCCTTTGAGCAGCAGAAAGCCAATCTCTTGAAATACGCTATTATTGCTCTGAAGGCTAGTGATCGAAGTAATCGTGATCAAAGCAATCGTAGCTAGTACGTCCTGCACCAAAAGAAAACCGATCGAAATCCGACCATAGAGCTTGTTGACATCCCCACGATCAGAAAGAAGCTTGAGAATGATGATTGTACTACTAAATGTCAGGGCCACAGCGATATAAAGCGCCGCAATCGGGCTAAATCCTAAGGCTAGTGCGATCCCGTACCCCAGAAGAGACGTGAATACTACTTGTCCTACTCCAGTAATCAATGAGACTCCACCCAGTTCGCGAATCAATTTTGGATTGAGCCCCAAGCCGACAATAAACAAAAGAGCACAAATACCCAACTGGGAAAAAACCTCTATCACATCAGTAGAATGGAGAATATTGAGAGCATATGGTCCTACTAGTATACCAGTAAGAATATAGCCAATAATCAAGGGCTGCTTGAGTATCCTCATCAAAACAGAGACCGTGAGCACAATGACAAGGATGAGACTGATTTCGGTGAATATGGACATGGTTTGTGTTTGTATCCCCTCAGTATACCACAGAGAAACTGGTGGTATCAAAATAAGCCACTATGTAGCACTGAAGTTGGGTTAAGTGGGTGACTGCTTTGTCATATATAGGCTAGCTTTTTGCTTGTCTGCTCGGATGGTGATTGATAGAATGGCAGATAGTCAGTGCGAAATCGGTAACATAATTCTATGGTCACAAAAGACAATGCTAATGGTGGGATACATAGCATGCCGACAGACTTTCGCGAAGCAATCGAATCTGACCCGGTTGTGAAGGATGTCTGGATGGACATTACTCCACTGGCACGCAATGAGTGGATTTGTTGGGTTACATCTGCCAAGAAAGAAATCACCAGAAACCATCGCATCGCAGTAGGACTTGATAAAATGCGCAAGGGAATGCGTCGACCATGCTGTTGGCCAGGGTGTCCTCATCGCTAGGGCTTGAGAATATGCTTGGTGTTGGCGGGAGATTTGTATTGACTAAAACATGACTTTTTGGCACAGTCAGTTACATAAATAAATTACGTGGATGGAGATAGCAAGATTCTAGGACGTGCAAGCCCGCGAGCAGTTATTGACGCTATCAATGTGGCCGGTTGCCGTACTATTGGTGAAGTACGGACGCGGTTGCATGCATTGTTGCCTGAATTAGGTCTTTTAGAAATCGCTCCACTGAGAGATGTGCCTGTGCTGGCGAGGCCTACAAAACCACATAATAGCAAATCACCACAACCGCTGTTGCCCTTTGCAGTAGCCCAGTTGAACCAAGTGAGTACCAACCGTAGTTTACAATATTATACGGGTTTGCTGGGTACCCATTCTAGTCGTCTCGAGATTATTGTCTGTCTTCTTAGTTCAGGAGGGGAATCCGGTAGAGAGCAGGCTCGCATTACTCCTGAAGGCGAGCGTCTGATCACTGCATTGATTGATCGTCGCCCTGACTATAGTGGAGGGATGTCTCCTATTGAGGTGAAGTGTATCAGTACACAAGTATTACGAGATCATCTCCGTGACCAAGCGAAAGCGATGCGAGTACATGATAGTTACGATACTTTTCAGCACTGGCCAGAGGTAGAAACTTATTTGCAGCGGTATTGTGGCTATCTCTATTGTTTGGGCACTATCTTTCCCATGTATAGTCGTCTATTAGGTCAATATCCAGAGCAGGTATTGTGCTTTGGCGATCCCGACAAACGAGAAAAAGGACTGATCATCGCTCGAAGAGATCTCACAAGTGGTCAGATAGGATTTACCCCAGCTGGCAAGGCCTGTATTCGCTATTGTAAGACACATCTGATCACGGGTTCACCGACTTATGACTATGTGGTCGGCTCCACTATGCGCAGGGCAATCAGCAATTGCCAGAACCGCGGTCGGGGTTTGGCTCGAAAAGTTGAGGCCAGCGATGCTGATCATCACAGCCTCCAATTCAACTCACTCGATGAAGCGGAAGCCCGGCTAAAGCAACTACCAGCCTTACATCATCTCCCCCTCTATCGCGGCAAAGACTTTATTGGGATTCGACGCAAAGGGAAAAAGATTTTCCAGTTGGTCAGTCCTTATCGAGGTAAGTTTGTTGAGAGACCGGAGCTAAGCGCTTTGTTGGCTGATTTGCTGCAGGTCAGCATCTATCTTGATGAATTGGCACTCTTGGCTCAGTTTGAAACAGGAATAACGCGCGATGGTCAGCTCAAAAATAGTGTTGCGCTGGGTAAAATTGAAAAACAAAGAACAAGAGTAATCAGCAACCTGCTCGCTTTTTTAGAAGAGCCTGAAGCACCAAAACCAGTGCCCAAGCAAGGTCAACTGGATTTCCGTAAATCATCAGCATAGGCTGGCTTACACAGTGACCCACCAGTTCATTCCTTACTGGGGCACTTCGTGCTGACTGTAGCGGACAGATTTGAGGCCTCTCGAACAGTGGGTGAAACGAGCCTAAGGTAAGCTTGATGGCCCAATTCTAGCGTGAGCGTGGCAATGGCGGATTGACTCGCACTGTCGATGAACCTGCAAGCCTCACTGACAGCATTCCAAATATCTCTGCGAAGCTGCTTGGGATTTTTTACCTTATGCAGTCGAATAGTTTGAGCTTGGCTGTGGATTTCAGCAATATGGGCGTGAAAGGTATCGATGTTGTGTATCCTACGAAATTCCATCTTTTCCAAAATAGGAGTCACTTCACTCAAATCTACTTGTGGACCTTGTAGTGTACTAAATAGGTCCAATAATGCGTGAGAAAAAGCATCTCTTGCCATAATAAAAAGAACTGAAGTTCGGCTTTCAGTACACAATTGCTGGAACAATTGATGCAAATAATACCGACCTGTTGGTCCGGTAGTGTGAGAAAGTGGTGCAGATACTAAACCCTTGATCAGCTCGGCGAATCTTTCCTGTCGTGCTTGCGTACTGATCCTGTCAATGTTATTCACATGCCTCCCGTGTAGCACGTCACTAACCTGACTGCGAGCATGCTCTGGTATTTGGAGATATTGCAATAAGCTCCCAATAGCTTGAACTAATGTGCCATGCGGCAATGTGGGCACATCATATATTGAATTCGTGGGCGGTTCTTTTGGCTCTGTAGGCTCTTTGGGCCGTTTTGGTTGCTTTGGTGACTTCATGGCAGGAATGTCGTTAAATGAAGGCGCAAAAGTAACATATATTTGCATCCAAGCACAAATCTTCTAGAACCATTTGCTTGTAGTTTCTTGGCTTACTGTCTTTGTTGCAGGCTCCTAATCGAGTAGTAGGATTTTTGAGCGTATCAATGATTGGTTTGTAGTACTGTTGTGCAGGTGGCGAGGTCTCGACGACAGAGATCTCTGGCAGCCACTATGGATTGTAAACAGCTACGAGTAGCATCAAAGGGGTCTAGTGCTACTGATGCATAGCGATTTAGTGCTACCAAAGCTCGGGCTTTATCATATCTACTTGCAGTTTGGGTGGGTGTGATCTGGAGTGTGGCAGTACCATCACTCAGTTGATTGCGCTCACTCCAAGTCTCGTAAGCACTAGTGCGCTCTCTGGGGATCATATCAATACAGTTCCATAATGCGTGTCTGCATTCCACAACATCACCCTGGAGTGCTTGCATAAAAGGCCTTACCGTAGCCTCATCCAATGCAGTTACTGGGGCTTCACTGCTACGTGTGCTCCGCATGTTCGCTGCTCTACGATCATAGATCTCTTGGATTCTTCTTTGAGACTCAGGGTCTCTCGCACAGCTGGTACTCATAGCTGCTAGGAGCACAAATGTGCTTAAGTTTTTTGCGTTCATTGATAATTGAGAATGAGAAACCACTCTACTTTTCTTTTCTTGTCTGTCAATGGTTTGCAGTATTGGAATTTGTTGGGAGCTCTTTATGAAAGGCATTGTCTGGTAGCACCTATTGCTAAGCCGATTTGATCATAGCTAATTGATCCGCTAATTTGGTGATAAGAATTTTTTGTATGCCTGAATTGATTAAAACATGTTATCAATGTAAGGAGTCATTTTTGATTGAGGAGGCTGATCTGGCTTTTTACCAAAAGGTATCTCCAGTTTTTGGTGGAAAGACTTTTTTGGTCCCGCCACCTACCCGTTGTCCTCTTTGCCGTGAGCAGTCTCGACTAGTTTGGCGTAATGAGCACAAGCTTTATAGTCGGAAATGTGACCTCACTGGCAAAGAGATTATTTCTGTTCACGCATCAGACAAAGACTATCCAGTCTATAGTGGCGATGCCTGGTGGAGTGATGCCTGGGATGCTTGTAGCTATGGGAGAGAGTTTAACTTCACAAAGACTTTCTTTGAGCAGTTCAAAACACTGGTGGAACAAGTACCGCGCGCGGCACTGTATAATGTCCAAGGTGAGAATAGTAAATACAATCAATCTACCGGTAATCTTAAGAATTGTTATTTATTGGCAGGGTCCAATTATGATGAGGATTGCTACTATGGCAAATATCTTCTCTCTTCGAAGAATTGTGTCGATGTGCATATGATAGAGACTTGTGAACTTTGTTATGAGTGTACTGATTGTAAAAACTGTTATAACTGTTCATTTTCTCAAGACTGTACCAATTGTCATGATAGTCAGTTTCTTCAGGCTTGCTACAACTGTAGCAATTGTTTTGGCTGTGTGAACCTTTCGAATAAACAATATTGCTTCTTCAATCAGCAATATTCAAAAGAAGACTACCAAATGGCAGTGCGAAAGTTTGATCTTGGCAAACATAGCGAAGTAAGAAGGGCTGATAGTCTCATGCGAGAACACATCAAAAAGTATCCTGTTCGTTATATGAATGGTACATATAATGACAATGTATCCGGTGATCACATCTCTCAAAGTAAAAATAGCCAGTATTGTTTTGGCTGCTCACAAATCGAGAATTGTAAGTATTGTGTGTTTTTTTACCAAGCAAAGGATTGTATGGATGTGTTCGCTTGGGGGATGCCGGCAGAGCTGTGTTATTACTCTATGGAAGTCGGTGGCGGTGCGTACCAAGTATTGTTTAGTGCCACATGCTTTAGCAGTCAGCGTCTTTACTATTGTTTTCAGTGTCATAACTCAACTGATTGTTTTGGTTGTTCTGGATTGAAGAAGAAACAATACTGCATCTTCAATAAGCAATATGCGAAAGATGAATACGAAAAATTAGTGCCTCAGATTATTGAACATATGTGCAGTACTGGTGAATGGGGTGAATTTTTCCCTTTGTCTTTTTCTGGTTTTGGCTACAACGAAACTATTGCTTATGAACAAATGCCTAGCGATAGGGTGAGTGTGAGAGTGAGAGGTGGGTTGTGGAGAGAAGAGGTAGAAGTGGCTAATATGCCGCGATTAATACCAGATAGTATTCATGAGATTGATACTACTATTCTCCGGGAGAGCTTGGTTTGTGAAAGCTGTCAGAAACAATACCGAATCCTGAGTCAGGAGTTGGCATTCTACAAAAAGCAATCGCTGCCCGTACCCCGTCATTGTTTCTCTTGTAGACATCTGACGAGATTGAAAAAGAGAAATCCGCAGAAATTGTGGAAAAGTAACTGTTCACAATGTGGTGACATCCTACAAACCGCAGTAAACCCTACTAGTAGTAGACCCCTGTATTGTGAAGCTTGTTACCAAAAGCTGGTATATTAGTCAGCTGAAACGATCTACGATTACAAAGTATTATTTGTGCCTCTCCTCAATCAGGGCTTCAATCTCTCTGATTCTTGTTTCATAGCTTCGGATCGGCGGTGGCAGTAAGCCCCGTTCAATCGCACGCTTATAGAGAAGCGCTGGGGAACCTTCCCATTTTCCGTAGCGTCGGTGATGTTCTTCAATTACTTTAGTAAATATCGCAAAGTCATCATCTTTGATGGGGAAACCAAAATGTATTTCCACTTTTTCAATCAAAACCCCAGCGGGTTCCGCATTGGCGATTAATGGTCCACAGTGATGCGCTGCTACACAAGCTACTCGGTCATATATTTTGATATTTCCCCATCCAGAACGTTTGTATCTGTTTGCTAGATCTCCTACTGCAGCTGCGAGTGTTTCTTTGATCGCAGCGCGACAATATTTCTTCAACTCCATTGGTGCTAAGAGATTGAGCTGATTGATTCTTTTCCCACGTGTAGCCAATACAGTCTTGGCATCGTCAAAATTATGATTCGTTCCCCAACTGAGAAAGCTCAACAGATCGCCGATCAGCCAGTCCCACTCTGCTCGCATCACCGCTTCATACTGTCGCACTTCATTGCTACCAAAGGGGATTCGTATTTCGCCACCACTGAGGAGTTGGTTCTCTGGTGTGTTTGGTAAAGGATGCTGTGCTAGCCACTCGTTGATAGTCGAGGCCTTGAGGGGCGACTGCCGTCCGATGCGTTTGAGCTCTGGCCAAGCCTGATCAAGAGCAGCTTGCCATGAAGAAATATCAGGGTTTGCCGCAATGCTATCCATGATTTGTTGGCGCACAATTTGTTTTGATCTCTCAAAATGTAGCGCACGAGGTGGCAGGACAACGACGTCATGAGATTTTCCACCATCAATGATTTGTAGCATGAAAATTGCTAAGCGAAGAGGCGATCCTAGCACTGGTAGGTCTGTGGAGCAATCGATATGAGACTATCGAGATTGGTCTCTGTGATGCTCTCAATGTCCCGTAATCTTGATGATCCTCACCGGACAGCAGGCACTAGCTTTTCGATTCGCGTCTAGATCACTGGCAATCAAATCAGCTGTTACTATATCACCTTTGGTAACCCCCTCAATCAGATCGACTTTGCCATCGGTCTCATTCATTGCCCAGGTTTGTGGCGCATACTGAACACAGGCATTGCAGCCGATACAGTCTTGCCGAAAATGTTGGATTTTCATCATTTTCATCTGGCCAGTGTTTTTACTAGGTATACTTTGTCATTGTCGCGGACTACTTCAGCAAGTGGAATGGTGATAGTGTCTTTTTTGTTGGCGATATCGACTGCTATTTCGTCCTTGAGCATTGTGGTTACCGTGGTTCGGATGATTCCTGTTGTGGTCCCAGTAATGATCAACTGGTCACCAATCTTCAAAGCTCCGGCCTGGATTTTGATCTCTGCGACTTTGGCTTTGGGGAAGTAATGGGTGACTACACCAAGATGTTCCTTTTCTTCAGTAGCTTGGCTACCTGAGCTTGCTGCCCAGTCTGGTAATAGCTTCCCTAGAAAATACCCATCGCTAAATCCACGATTGTATACGGTCTTCAGTTGGTCCATCCATGTACTGACTTTTTCTGGTGTAAATGTTTTGTCCATGATTGCTGCTACAGCAGCAGCGTATGTTTTGACCACAATATCTACATATTCTGGCGATCGGCCGCGGCCTTCGATTTTGAACACATCGATGCCGGCATCGACGAGTTTGTCGAGAAAGGGGAGGGTACAAAGATCTTTGGGACTGAGCACATAGCCATCATTGACGGTCAGTTCATTGCCATTTTCTTCATCGATGATCCGATACTTCTTGCGACATTCTTGCAAACAAGCGCCCCTTTGCGCTGAAGTGTTGTTTGAAATCAAGCTCATCTGGCAACGGCCACTTTGGGCTACACATAATGCCCCATGGACAAACACTTCGATTTTTATCAACTGGCCAGAGGGCCCTTTCAGCTGCTCTTCTTCGATTTTTTTGCAAATGTTTTTGATCATGGCCAAATCAAGCTCTCTCGCCAACACAATCGTATCAGCAAACTGACTATAGAACTTCACTGCTTCGTAGTTGGAGATCGATAGCTGGGTAGAGGCTTGCAATGGCATACCCACCTCACGAGCATACATCATCGCTGCTACATCCTGAATGATGACAGCCGTGATACCTGATTGCTTGGCGGCATCAACAATCTTGTGCATCAGCGTTAAGTCGTGCTGGTACAATAAGGTATTGAGGGTAATGTAGCTCTTTATTTTGGCCTTTTTACAAATAGTGGCGACTTCGGGGAGATCATCTAGTGAGAAGTTATTTGCAGCACGCGCCCGCATGTTCAAATGCTGGACGCCAAAATAGACACTGTCGCACCCGGCGTGAATTGCCGCTTGCAATGATTCAAATGAGCCGGCTGGCGCCATGATTTCTGGCCTTTTCATAGATGCACGAAAATTAGTGTGGGCATAGTAACAAATATTTGAAAAAAATGTTACTTGTCGCCCCTACAAATAGAGTGTGTTTGGTTTAGGAATGGTCTCAGTGAGGTGAGAATTTGAATATTTGTTAGTTTCGGAGTAACCTGGGGGGGAGGTTATAAAGAACACATGACTCATACCAAAAAAACCAAAGCATCGCGCTTAATCAAACAGGCTAGTGGCACTCTAGCCAAGGTAAGCCAAATGGTGGAGGGAAACTCCTACTGTCCAGATATCATGCAACAAGTCGACAGTGTGATTGGTCTGCTCAAGACTGCAAAACGTGAGTTATTAGCAGGACATCTGGATACCTGTGTGGCTCATCAGTTGGAGGAGAATAAACCAAAAGCGATTGCAGAACTGCTCAAGATTTATAATTTGTCGAACTAAATTGAGTATGTACAAAAAGCTTGTTGTGATATTTTTCAGCTTGATGATCATTGGACTAAGTAGCACTTGTCTGATGTCATTTAGCTATGCAATGGCTGACGTCGGTCATTCTAGTCATGAGGCTATGGTCGAAGGAGCTTGTGTGAATTGTGATCCGTCCAATAGTGAGAATACAATGTCATGTTGTTTTGATACTGATGAGGAACTAGTTAGTACGACGGCATCCATTCGGATACAAGCGGAAGATCATGAGTTAGCTGGATTTACTGCACTAGTAGTTGGTCACTCTGATAGCATCTCCGCTAAGCAGCATCTCTACCTGGCATTGGCCTATAAGCCGCCACTGATTCGCGTGGGCATCATTGTGAAGAAAGAATAAACAACCAGCATCCAAAATGGTCTTTTATTATCTATCTTATTTGTTATGACTACGAATCAAAAGTACAAAGTAAAAGGGATGCACTGTGCATCTTGTTCAAGCATTATCGAAAAGACCCTCAAGCAGCAGCCGGGCGTACAAACTGCTACGGTAAATTATGGTACGGAGAATGCTGCGATTGCCTTTGACCCAAACAGCACTGATCCCCAAACATTATCAAAAGCAATCGAACCATTGGGTTATTCTTTGGTACTCGAGAGCAAAACTGACTCAGGGCCTGCTAGTCAGGATAAGAATCAAAAACTCGAAGAACTGACAGCGCTCAAGCGGTATGTCTATGCAGTGATACCCTTGGCGATTATTAGTATCTTCTTCATGGGCTGGGACATCTTTAGCCAATTTGGTTGGCTTTCTGCTATGTCCGATACTGTTAGCGAGTTTTTTCATCATCTTTTACCATTGATGGCGACATATGCGCTGTTTCAGGTAGGCAAACCGTATTTGCAAGGTGTATACCGTTTCGTCCGTTTTGGTAAGGCGAATATGGATACGCTGATTGGTATTGGTACGCTTGCTGCGTATCTCTATAGTTTTGTGCTCACTGCCTTGGAAGAACCACTGCGACCCTATTTGGATGTGGAACACAATTATTATGATGTGACAATTGTGGTGATTGCCTTTATTACATTAGGAAAGTATTTGGAGATGCGGGCCAAGCTCAAAACTGGTGACGCGATCGAAAAGCTGCTCAATTTGCAGGCAAAGACTGCACTAGTGGTGCGGGATGGAACAGAAATAGAAATACCGATCGGGGATGTGGTTCAAGATGATCATGTTGTTGTGAAGCCAGGTACCAAAATTCCTGTGGATGGGATTCTTGTTGAGGGATCTTCATATGTGGATGAATCGATGGTCACAGGTGAGCCAATGCCAGTCCAAAAAAACAAGGCTGATAGTGTGGTTGCTGGTACGCTGAACACTACTGGAGGCTTTACATTCAAGGCTACAAAGGTTGGGGCTGAGACGCTGCTGGCGCAAATTATTCGCATGGTGGAAGAAGCTCAGGGAAGTAAAGCTCCTATTCAGGCTTTGGCAGACAAGATATCGGCTATATTTGTGCCTATTGTGCTGATCATTGCTGTCCTAGTACTTGATGGGTGGCTCATAGTGGGGACGCCATTTCTTGGGTTTTCTCAAGCACTTTCCTATGGATTGGTCTCATTTGTGGGGATTCTAGTAATTGCTTGTCCTTGTGCTTTAGGATTAGCGACACCGACGGCGATTATTGTGGGCGTAGGGAAAGGTGCTCGAGAAGGAATTCTGGTGAAGGATGCTGCCACTCTTGAGAAGCTGCATCAGGTAGATGTGTTAGTAGTAGACAAAACTGGGACCATTACCCGTGGCAAACCCGAGCTCGTCTCAATTCAAAATCTTTCTACGCAGACTGATCAGGAAATTGTGGCTATTTTAGCAAC
The DNA here is from genome assembly GCA_017984655.1 of Candidatus Altimarinota bacterium. GTDB lineage: Bacteria > Patescibacteriota > Gracilibacteria > RBG-16-42-10 > RBG-16-42-10 > JAGNZB01. The sequence continues at coordinate 8,701 of JAGNZB010000008.1, read as the reverse complement.
ATTAGAAAAACGATCAGAACATCCGATAGCGCACGCTATTAGTTCTTTTGCTGAAAAGAAAGGGCTGAAGCTTCGTTCTGTGAGTGATTTTAAGGCTCTCGAGGGAAGAGGTGTGGAAGGTACTGTCGATGGCGTTTCCTATTTTGCCGGGAACGTGAAATTAATACGTGATTTGAGTTTGACCATTGAAACCGAAACACTTGATACAGCGACCTATGAAGGCAAGACTCCAGTGATATTAGCTACGCGAGAAAAGGTTGTGGGAGTATTTATGGTAGCTGATGCGATTAAGACAGAAGCGGTTGAAGCGGTGAAAAATCTGCACAAACTTGGTATTAAGGTGGTCATGCTCACTGGTGACAATCAGAACACTGCCCGTTTTATTGCCAAGCAAGTGAATATTGATGAAGTAGTGGCCGAGGTGATGCCTGCTGATAAGCTGTCAAAAATACGTGAATTACAAACCATGGGTCATGTAGTGGCAATGGCTGGTGATGGCGTCAATGATGCCCCCGCACTTGCTCAAGCCGACGTGGGAATTGCTATGGCGACAGGAACTGATGTCGCTATCGAAAGTGCGGGGATTACTATTCTCCATGGTGATCTGTCCAAGCTGACAAAGGCAATTCGTCTTTCTAAGCTGACGATGAGGGGCATCAAGCAAAATTTATTCTGGGCATTTATTTACAATATTGTAGGCATCCCCCTTGCTAGTGGGGTATTTTTCCCTCTTTTTGGTTGGCTGCTTTCCCCTGTATTTGCTGGCTTCGCAATGGCGATGTCGAGTGTGTCAGTGGTGAGTAATTCACTACGGCTGAAATTTAAAAAGCTGTAGTTTCTTAGCTATTCTATTACTAAATATATGAATAAATTTTATTGGATACTGATTTCACTGCTGATTGCTTCACCTTTTTTACTAATCTTATTTCTCCTGAGCGATCCCAATAACAGCACAGGCAACAAAGACTATGAGGAGAAGGTTTATGTGGCACTGGAGGCAGATGGGCGGGTTGGTGTGATTGATGCCAAGAGCAAAAAGTTTATCACTTCGATTAATTTGGCCAATGTTCAGAATAATACTTTTGTGCAATATACCGCTCACAATGTACAAGTTTCCCCTGATGGACAAAAAGTGCTGGTGACAGCAAATGTGAATCGTGGCTCAATGGGTAGTGATGGTAAGGATGAGGAGCAACCTGTAGCAGATGGATTACTCGATCAGGTCTTCATTATTGATCCTTTGACCGATACTATCAAAGACTCGATTGCCATTGATAGTGATATGCATCTGGCCCATGTTGTCTTTAATGCTGAGAGTGATATCGCGTACGTTGCTTCACAGGAGAAGGGGCTGATATATGCCATGGATCTCAACGTGAATAGGGTGATTAGGATATTTGATTTGGGTGAGAATAGTCAGCCTCATGGATTGCGGATGCAACCTGATGATTCCAAGCTCTTTGTTGCGCTTATTGGGAAGAAGTCTTTGGTTTCTCTCGACATCAGAACCGGCGAGATCGAGTCATTTCCGTTATCTGGAGCTGTTATCCAAACTGCAGTGACACCCGATGGTCAGTATGGATTGGCGACTGTGTATGACAGCAAAAAGATCGCGTGGGTAGATCTGCAAAGTGGTCAGCAGGGGTATATTGATCTACCAATTGAGGCCAAAGGTCCAGTACAAATATACACAACACCAGATTCTCAGTATGCCTATGTGGCAGACCAGGGGTATTATTTTGATCAACCGACAGCAAATACGGTGTATAGAATAAATATTCGCCAGAAAATAGTTGATCAGACTATTACGGTAGGCACTGCTCCTCATGGAGTGGTTGTGAATAAAGCTGGCACATTGGTGTATGTTACTAATTTATTGAGTGACGATCTCTCTGTCATTGATGTGGCTACCTCCAAAGAGGTGGCTCGTGTTGCTGTGGGTGAAATGCCCAATGGTGTCAGTATATGGAACAAACAGACTGGTGGGACCCCGTAAGTGTGTTTATTACTTTTCTATTTTAACTTTTTCAAATGAAAACTTATTTATTCCATGTGAGTGGAATGCACTGTAAGTCATGTGTCTTACTCACTGAAAGTGAAGTGTCTGAATTACCGGGCATTACTGCTGTAAAGTCATCTCTCCAGTCACATCAGATTGAAGTCAGTGGTGATTTTGGTGGTCAGTCTGAAATGCAAATTATGGATACCTTGAATAGTGTTTTGGCTAAACATGGTTATACAGTCACAGTCGAGAAAAGCACCCATGTGATCAGGTGGGCCGAGTTCAAAATCGCTATCCCCATTGCTATCGCTTTTATTGGTCTTTTTGTTGCTCTCCAAAAACTAGGAATTATCAATCTGGTTGGTGGGGCAGAAGTGAGTTATGGCACTGCTGTGATTGTGGGGCTGGTGGCCTCAGTGTCTACCTGTATGGCCGTGGTGGGAGGCTTAGTATTGTCGATGTCAGCCAGCTTTGCTAAAGAAGGTGACAAAGTGCGTCCCCAAGTTCTTTTTCATATTGGTCGTTTAGTTTCATTCCTGCTCCTTGGCGGTCTCGTTGGCTTACTTGGTTCTTCATTCCAACTTGGTATCACTGGTACATTTGTGTTGGGCATTATTGTCGGCGTCGTGTTACTGCTCCTCGGTCTCAATCTTTTGGATGTCTTTCCTAGCCTGAAGAAGCTACAGCTCACCTTGCCCAGTCAGGTAGGTAAACGTATTCATGGTTTGAAAACCATCAATCATACGCTTACTCCCATTTTGGTTGGTATTGCCACTTTCTTCTTGCCATGTGGTTTTACACAATCGATGCAAATCTATGCTTTGAGTACTGGTGACTTTTGGACTGGTGCTTTGATTATGTTTTTCTTTGCACTAGGGACCTTGCCAGTTTTGGCCTTATTGAGTTTTAGTTCCCTCAGTATGCATGGGAAATTACAATCAGGCATTTTCTTCAAAACTGCAGGGTTGGTAGTGCTGTTCTTTGGTGTCTTCAACCTACTAAACAGCTTTGCTGCAGCAGGCTTGATCGATCCTGTATTTAATTTCTAAACAACTATTTATGAAATCAACTCTCATTGTTATTGCAATTGTAATCCTCGGTAGTGTGGGACTGATAGCTTTGGTCAACAATGCTACTGCTCCGACAGTGAGTGAATCAGTAGCTCAGGCGACAATTGTTGACGGTAAGCAAATTGTAGAGATTAAGGCCAAAGGTGGGTATGCGCCACGGATGACTACTGCCAAAGCGGGTATACCGACTAGTATCCAAGTAAAGACTGCAGGAACATTTGATTGTTCCGCAGCGCTTACTATTCCATCAATTGGATATAGCACTCATCTACCATCGTCAGGCATCACTACTATTGAAGTCCCAGCACAAAATGCCAACACCAAAGTACAAGGTATTTGTTCTATGGGTATGTATAGTTTTACGATCAACTTTGTTTGATACTACCAGATAAGAAGTTTGTTGGTCAGCCTTGTCCTACGAGAATAGTACAGGGCTACGCCATCCTTTTTGAGGTTGTGCCCAGGTGCTTTTTGCCTCGATACCATAATTGTAAGAGACTTCTGGATATTGGTTAGTTTCCGGTTGTCCCGAGATCTGGCTTGTGTTAAGTTCCTGCTAACTTGTGTAATTTATCTAGTATGACTGCATTGCCAACAGAAATTGAGGCGAAGTTTTTTTGTAATAAAACTGTTCTCAAGGAAAGACTGTCTGAACTGGGCGCCAAGCTAGTCAAATCTGAGTGCATGATGCGGCGAAAGCATTTTGATACTCCTGAGCGAAGACTGCATCAGATTGGTGGCTGGATTAGACTGCGTGATGAGGGGGATAAAATCACGCTTGCTTATAAGCAATTAGAATCACACAGTCTGGGCGGTATGAAAGAAGTGGAGATCATTGTGGATAATTTTCAGCGGTGTGAGATTTTCTTGGCCAGTACTGGATTTGTGTTTACTAGTTATCAAGAAAACCAAAGAGAGAGTTGGTTGTTGAATGGTGTCAAAATTGATATCGATACCTGGCCTTGGTTGCCGCCATTGGTTGAGGTGGAGTGTTTGGATGAGAAGAAGTTGTGGGCTGTGGTAGCTGCTCTAGGTCTGCATCAGGATGCTGCTTTTTTTGGTGGAATAGAGATAGCCTATATGAAGCACTTTCATATCACGCAAGAGCAGTACTTCACCCTTGATACTATTGCTTTTGGTTCTGCACCAGATATCCTCTCTACTTCTTGAGCGTGCATCTGAGTGGTGATGCTTGTGAGGGAAGATCAGTCTCTACTGTTTTACTACTAGTTTCAAAAGCTTCTCTATTTTTTGTGAATCTTTTTCGAGAAGACATTGCTCAATGTTTTGTGACAAATGTTGGGTGAATGCACTGTTGAGTGCTTCTTTCGCTGCTTGGAATTGAATGATGATCTTCTCACAGTCTTCACCATTTTCTAGCATGTTGATAATGCCTTGAATTTGTCCGTGCACTCTTTTTAAGCGTGTAATGCTATCTGACATAAAAATTGTTATCTGGATCAAGTATAAGCTAGTATCTCGCTCAGTTAAAGTTGTGTCTTTACATACCCGGTGGGGGTATGTATACTGCCGGTAGTTAATCACAATTTTATGAATGATTCAAATCAATATTTTGAGTTTGACGATGACAACTTTGATCAAAGTGTACTTTCAGCCAAGGGAGTGGTGATGGTGGACTTTTTTGCTTCCTGGTGTGGTCCCTGTCAGTTCTTGTCACCAACAATTGAAAGATTGGCTCAAGAATACAAGGGAAAAGCTCTGATTGGTAAATACTCTACGGAGGAGAACACGTTGTATGCACAAAAATTTGATATTCGCTCGATCCCTTGTGTGAAGTTCTGGAAAGATGGCAAGTATCAAGGTGAAATTATTGGTGTCAAAAGCTACCAGCTCTATGCTGATACACTCGATCAATTACTCAAAACCTAATAGTACTAATGAACATGAAACATATCGACCCTTTGGATCTTCATCCTCAAATCGGGCACATTACACCAGCTTCTGATAGTGTGTTGATCAATGTCTGTACTGAAGCAGAGTTTGCCGAAGAACATATCGCCAACTCAGTGAACATCCCTCTGGATAAACTGACTAGTACATTGCCTATTTTCAATGGCAAGAAAGTTGTGTATGTGCACTGTCGTTCCGGAAAACGATCAGCTAAAGCAGTTCAAATCTTGTCTCAGCTAGACAATGTAGTGGTAGTGGATGTACGAGGAGGATTGTTGGCTTGGAAAGAAAAAGGACTAGCTACCGTGCAAGCTCAAGGAAGACTGCCCATCATGCAGCAAGTCTTCATTGCGGCCTCCATGCTGATCTGGATTGGTCTCATCGGGGCTTACTTTGTGCACAGCGCTTTCCTGATACTCAATCTCTTGGTAGCTACGGGCTTCTTGCTATCTGGAATCACTGGCTGGTGTGGCATGGCGTACCTTTTGAGTCGCATGCCCTGGAACAGAAAGAAACACTAAGTACACTTCTATGCAAAATACACCAATTGTGCGGCCTTTCTTTGACGATAGTACCAATACATTCACCTATATTGTCTATGATCCTTCCTCGCTGGCTGCTTGCATCATTGATAGTGTGGCCCAATTCAATCCGCACACAGGGAGGTTGAGCTATGAAACAGCCGACCTGTTGATTCAGTTTGTTCGAGATCATCAGCTCCATGTGGATTGGATCTTGGAGACGCATATCCATGCCGACCATGTGTCAGCTGCTCCGTATATAAAAACACAACTTGGTGGCAAGCTCGCCATCGGTGAAGGTATTGTCTCCGCAAAAATATTTTGGCAGCCGGTTTTTGACTTGCAGTTTCAAGAGCTCGCATTTGACCATTTGTGGCAAGATCAGGAGACCTTTTTGTTGGGAGAGATCGTTTGTCGGGTGATGGCTACTCCGGGCCACACTGCTGTGGATGTGTCGTATCTCATTGGTGATGCCCTCTTTGTGGGTGATACTGTTTTTATGCCTGACTATGGTACTGCTCGATGTGATTTTCCTGGCGGCAGTGCCCATGAGCTCTATCGCTCCAGTCGCAGGCTCTTTTCATTACCTGAGCAAACAAGAGTGTTTGTCGGTCATGATTACTTGCCAGAAAACCGTAGCCAATACCAATGCGAAACCACCATAAAAGCAGAGAAGGAGGCAAATATTCATGTTAATACCACGATGCCTGAGCACGACTTTGTAAAACTGAGAGAGAGTCGTGATCGATCATTGCAGGCACCAAGACTCATCATTCCTGCTCTACAAATCAACTTAAATGCTGGAGATTGTATGGTTGATACTCGTGGCCATCCAGTGATCAAAGTGCCAGTCAATAACTCACTCTTTGGCTAGTGACTGCATTCACAAGCCTGGGGATCATCTCAATTGGGTGACTTGCTCGTGATAGCGTGATAAGGATGGTTCTCAACTGTGCTCTATGCTACTTTTGTAGAGAATACATTCAGCATAAGTAGCCTTTATGATGTTGCTAGTCAATTTGGTGGTGATGTTGGTGATGTTTTACGTATTGGCACATGTGTGTAGTACTTATTTTATCCAATCCTTGGATGCTATCGCGGAGAAATGGAAGATGTCTTCAGAGGCAGCTGGGGCAACCCTGATGGCGATCGGATCTAGTACTCCCGAATTATTTATCACTATCCTTGCTTTGATCAGAGTGGGGAATCATGGCTCAATTGGTGTGGGGACAATTGTCGGCTCTGCTTTGTACAATATCCTAGTCATCATTGGTGCTGCCGTAGTGGTCAAAGGCGCCAAGGTGATGTGGCAACCGATAGTGCGAGATCTGTTTTTTTATACCCTCACGATTGTCTTACTGATTTTTAGTTTTCTTGATGGGAAAATCGAGTTGATCGAAGCGGTGAGCTTTGTTGCTTTGTATATGGTCTATGTCTGGGCGGTGGTCAACTGGAAGAAGTGGCTAGCATACAGTGAGAGCCCGATTGAGATTGTTAGTGATGAAATCAAAGTGCTCGAACGTAAGCATCCTTGGCGGTTCATCTCGACACCAATCAAGGTGCTTTTTGCATTTATTTTCCCTAGTGCAAAACATTACTGGAGAATGTTCTTCTATTCTCTTGGAGCGATTAGCTTGGTGAGTTGGGTTTTGGTAGAAAATACGATTGCGATTGCCTCTGGCTTGGGGGTGTCGGAAGTGATCATTAGTTTAACAATCCTAGCCATTGGTACTTCAGTTCCTGATACAGTGTCTGGTGTGATTGTGGCCAAACAAGGTCGCTTGGACATGGCAATTAGTAATGCAATTGGTTCCAATGTGTTTAATATCCTGTTTGCATTGGGAGTGCCTTGGTTGTTGCTGTTTGCGCAGGGGGCGGAGTCAATCTCGATTTCGTCAGTGAGCCTCTTGAGCTCAATGATATTATTGTTTGCCAGTCTTTTCTTGATCCTCTTTCTTTTTATTGCTCAAAAATGGCAACTGAGTAAGCGCTCAGGTGTGCTTTTGATTGGCCTCTACCTAGTATACTTGCTCTGGGTGATCTTAACATAGTCCATTTTTTTTGGGGACTCATCCAAGCTAGAGCTGGTATTGATTCTAGTTTGGATGAGCTGTGTGCCTCTCAGTTTTATTGAATTTGAGTACCTTCAAACTTTTCCCCTTGCAAATACTTTTTGAGGTTTACGAGGTTCTTGCCGTTCATTACTACTACTTCCAACCCATTTTTTTCTGCCTGTTGTGAGGCGACTGGGTCGAACGGGGAGTTGAGACCGGGTGACCATTCGGTAGGGAGGAGTTTTCGAAATTCTGGCCAGCTGATTGATTCGACTTTTTTTGCATCAGCATGGATTTTGGGATCTTTGTCGTAGACATAATCAATATTGGAGAGGTTGATCAAGCTTTTTGCTTGGAGATTTTGGGCGAGCAACACTGCATCTGAATCAGTGCTACAGCCAGGTCTCCATCCAGCCGCTACCAAGATCGACTCTTTCCATTGGATGTCTTCATAGGGATTACAAATGATCTGTGGATAGGCTTCTTTATCAAAGATTGCGCGCATTAGTTGTGCATTGAGGCGGGTGGTATGGATACCGATCCAGTCAATGTCTTCTTTGGTGAGGTCAGTGGTCTCTCGCGCTGCAGCTTGATAGATCCTAGCTGTTTTCCCACCACCACAAATGATCACAAAGCGAAAACCCTGGGCAATATGTTCTAGTATCAATGCCTTGAAGTCCCGTAAGAAAGCAGCGTCGATAGTGTCGGGCACAATCAAGGACCCTCCCAGTGATAGTACAATCAACTTTGAGTCATGCATCATAGAAAAGTGGTAATGTCGGTGAATGTATATCAGGATGATTCTTGAATTACAAATTCACTTTGGTCTATGAATGCTGGGCGAGATTTGAAATAGTGGCAGCATCCTGCATACTGCTCTCGCGGGTGATAGCAATTGATGAAATAGTATATGTACAGATTTCTGTCAGCGGTAGATGTCGAACAGATCAAAAAGAGTAGGGTAGTAGCCTTTCCTACTGATACGGTGCCAGCGCTCTGTGCGCGTCCGGATGATGGCCCTGGATTAGAGCAGCTTTTTATCTTGAAACAGCGCCCCCTCCAAAAAAGTCTGATGTTGATGCTTCCTGATTTGAGTTGGGTGTCTCATTACTTTGAGCCAACGCCAGATCAATGGAGTATTAT
>JAGNZB010000007.1 GCA_017984655.1 Candidatus Altimarinota bacterium | reverse complement strand
GATGTCTACACAGCAGACTGGCAACAATTCAACCGCATGGTGGCCCCGGATGGTTTACAGCCTTACATGAAAGGTCTCGCTCTGCGCGATACCAACTACAATCCTGATTTCTATGAAGCCAGCAAAGATATTCGCTGGGCCTATGGTGAATCAAAACAAGGCAGCATCGACGGCATCATCGCCATTGACCAAAGCATCACCCCAGCCCTACTAGCTCTCACCGGACCGATCACGCTACCAGAGTTCAATGTCACCATTGATGCCGACAATTATTTCACCGTGCTTCAATACTATATTGAAACCAACAAAGATGACCCTGAGACACCAAAAAGAATCTTAATTCAGCTCATCAACACATTATTCGAAAAGAGCAAAGACCCAGAACTGATTCTCAAAGCATTACAACTAGTACCAGGATTGATTGCCGAAAAGCATATCCAAGCCGCTTTCTTTGACGATGATATCCAAAAACTAGCAAGCAAATTCCACATCGATGGCAAATTACAACCACCAACACCACATCTAGACTATCTGCATATCAATACGATCAATGTTGGAGGCAACAAAGGTGACCGCTATCTCCAGCGCAACTACACTCATGAAACAACTATCGCCGACGATGGCAACGTCACTATCAAACTAGATGGCACCTGGAAGCATCAGTGGTCTAGTGCAGAAGAAGACCAGATCAGAGCACTATTTCCTGATATTGATAAACTAGCACGCAAAATCCGAGAGAACTTCTGGGCTGTGATCGGCAAAAGCATGACCAAGCACACAGTCCGCTTCTTCGTCCCCAAAGGCAGCACCCTGCTTAGCAATGCAGGATTTGTCTATCCCTTAAAAACCACCGAAGAGAACGGCTATCAAGTTTGGTACAGCGAAGTAGATGTCGCAATCGGTGGCAGCACCGACTTCAATATCCAATACCGCCTCCCAGACCAACTAGATCTGATCAGCGGTGACAACTATCGCTTCTTGCTACAAAAACAAGCAGGAGCCACACAAGAAACCCTGACCCACAAAGTAATCCTCGACCAGCAAGTACAACCAATTGCCAACTATCAAGGCACCAGTCAAGGTAGCCAAAGTCTGACCACGACAACAGATTTGGCAACAGATAGGTATTTTGAATTGTTGGTGAGAAGACGGTAAGAGAGATTACAAATTACAAATTATAAATTACAAATTGGGAGAAGGGCAATGGGGAGCAGGAACACGATGCCAACCCTCATCACGTTTACCTTTACTTTCACTTTCACCTTTATGGTCCCATCCTTATTCCTTCCCTTCCGTCATCCTGAACACCGTGAAGGATCCTGCCGAGTATCCCGGTAAGTACTGCCACAACAAAGTTACTCTCGAGCCCTGAGCCCCATTTGTAATTTGTAATTTATAATTTGTAATTTCTTACTCATTTCTCTTCTTCTCTGTCACCAACCACTCTAGTCTTTTGCCGAAAGCTAGTCTGGTTTGGGCGTCGATTGCGGGAATGGCGCCGAAGATCACGGTGACAAATGGGGAGAAAATCCATTGTAATACCTGCATCACATGAGTGTACCAAGGGTACTTGCGGCGAGGAGCGGGCAAAATCATCATACCGACAACAATCGCACTAGAGAGCCCGAGCATCGCCAAAGTAAGCAAATTACTAGTCACAATCGGTAAATTGAACGCTAAAACAGTGCCTCGAAACTGCTCGTTGAATAATGGAAACCAACCGGAGACGAATAACAACAATGGGGCTGTAGCACGAGGGATATGCCCACCCAACAAGCCCCAGGCTTCAGTCAGTTTGACGACAAAGGGAATTTTTTTATTGCGAATAAACTCAGGCATGATCAAAGCAAAGTCAGAGGCCCCCCAAGCCCAACGACGAAGTTGGACATACTGACCAATATAGGTACGAACATAGCCTTCATTGAGCACAGCGTCTTGATAGACAGGCGTGAAGACAGGCAACACCCGTCCCTGACCATCAAAAGCAACTAAGTTTCTCCAGTACTGCACACCATCCTCGATAATACTGGCCTTGTCCCAATAATCATCAGCCCGCAAAGTCGCCAAACTCATCCCATAGCAAGCAAATGTGCGCAGCTTCTCCGGACGATTGGCCTCCATCATTAACCAAAATGAAGAGCCTGTAGCTACCACACGCATCAGAGCTGGTGTGTCCCAGATATTGTTGTGGTACATCGGAATAAACTGATAGATCGTATTGGGATTTCTACCATTGGCCAAAAACACATGGGAAAAGTGAGCACAATGCTGCACATGTAGCTTGGCATCCCCATCAAGACAGTTGATCAAGACATCATTGGGGTCAATACCACGAACATTAAGAACTTCCTTCTCAAAGGCCTGCATCGCAAAATTGATATTAGGCCCCTTACCTTTGACCTCACCGACAATGTCATCCGGATGAACATAAATACAAATAGCCGCAAAATCATCAAGAAACTCTTCACGAACAGTCTGAGCTCTGACCAGCATATCGGGCCCACCACGCTGCTCGATACCAAAGACCACAAAGATCTTTTTCAAATCATAATGCTGCTGCTTCACACTCTCCAATGCACTCCGGAGAATAGCAATGTCTTCTTGGTAATAAGGCAGCAATACCACATGCCAAGGCCAAGCGTCTTCAGGACACTGCGCTTGTAACTGAGCATTCCAGTTGGTCGCCAATGCACGCTTGAGTCGTCCATATGACTGTAAGAGATCAAAATTGAGCCGAATTGATCGAAGCAACCAATAGATATCAAAGAGAATCACAAATACGGCTACAATTGCGGGGAAAAAGAATGCCAGCAGCAATGGCAACAAGAGGATTGACCAAGTAATCACCGCCGGAACGGCCTCAAAAAAGCGAATCTCCCATCGGGGAATTTGTGAACGATCAATCATTTTGAAGAGATTTTTTTATGACGCATCACCATCACCTGATGCGCATGAATATTATAAGAGACTGGGTCGGCCTCAGGTTGGACAGCCAACAAACTATTGAGTGCAGACTTGAGCTGAGCCAAACTTACATCAGCATCGGTGCCATTCAGAGCCTCTACCTCCTCTTTCTTTGCCAAGATATTTTTCTGCCATTCTCCCACATTGGCCACAGATGGCAGTACCAAAGAACCATTAGTGGTAGTGATTCTAAGATCCCCAAAGCCAAGCACGGTCGCAAAAACCCCTTCAGTAATCGCCTCGACCCCATCGATCTTGTCATAACTAATCCGATTGGCACTGCGGTGAAAGAAGCCCTGCCAATCAATATTGAGAACATTTTTTGAGGTCAGAATCAAAGCATCATGATACCAATTGACCAAATCCTGAATACAAATACCAAATAAGTACACTATCCAGGGAATAAAAAAGAATACCAAATAGCGATTCCAAAACAGCAACAAAACAACAGTCGGAAACAAGACAGCGAGACCAATAAACTTGGTGACCGCCACAATAATGGACCACCAGTGCTTGTGGATCACTACCACAATTTGCTCCTCTGGTTCCAGGAACTTCTGAAAAAATAAACGGTCAAAGAAACGCATAGACAAAAATGACATTGCTAAGGTAGCAGAAACCGAACCTTCTTGGTATACTTCTCCTGCTTCCTTATTTCCTTTTCATGACCGAGATCCAGAGACCAAAATGGCAAGAGAACCTCAAATTAATCGCTGACATTGTTTATAATTTCGCAATCATCGTAGTGATTGTCGCCGCTATTCGCTATACCCTGATATCCCCTTTCCAAGTCAATGGCAGCAGTATGTTACCAACACTAGAAACATCTGAATTTTTGATGGTCGACAAGCTCAGTTATTTCCTCCACAATCCGGAACGGGGAGACATCGTTGTCCTGATCCCACCAGAAAACACTGAGACTTTTTATGTCAAAAGAATCATCGGTCTTCCCGGTGAAAAAATCGAATTCCTCAATGGTCAAGTGATCATCCATAATACCGAGCACCCTGAAGGTGTGAGACTCGAAGAGCCATATCTCTCACCTGAAAACAAGGACACCTACTTACCCACACGAGAAAACAAAATCATCCCCATCCCTGAGAACAACTTCTTCGTCATGGGTGACAATCGTCACGCCAGCAATGATTCCCGCTCATGGGGCATCCTCCACCGCCAAAGCATCGAAGGCAAAGCCTGGTTTGTCTTCCTCCCTCTCAACCGAATGCACTTCATGCAGCATGCAGAATATGAAAACACGGGAAATTAAAAATTACAGATTACAAATTATAAATTGGGGAGGCTCGAGAAACTGAGCCCCCTTTTTAAATTCGCCCATACAAACCAGCTCACCCGAGCCACATTTGTAATTTGTAATTTATAATTTGTAATCAAGATTTCTGTATCTCTGGATATCTCGCATTCTTCTTATCTGACTTAATGTGACCATCCTCGATATAGAGCACTCTTTCTTCAAAGAAGTTTACTACCTCGGGATCATGAGTGGTCAGAATAACTGTAGTGCCACTGTCATGAATTGCTTTGAGGAGGGACAAAATGACCCGTGTACTTTCTGGATCGAGATTGCCAGTCGGCTCATCAGCAATGAGAAGCTCGGGTTGATGCACCAATGCTCTCGCGATCGCCACACGTTGCTGTTCTCCACCGGATAATGTGGACGGAAAACTATCTTTGAGAAGAAAGAGACCCAACTGATGCAACACCTTGGTTACTTGTAGCTGGATATCAGCCTCTTTCATATCCCCAACAACTTCCAATGCAAAAGCAACATTATCGAAGACCGTCTTATCAGGCAAAAGACGATAATCCTGAAAGACAATACCAATCCGACGACGAAGAATCTGCAATGTCCGTGGTCGCATATCAGCGATCAACAAACCATCCATACTGACAAAACCCAGATCGGGTTTCTCCACGCCAAGAATCAACTTGGCGATAGTGGTCTTACCAGCACCACTTCTACCAACTACCGACACAAACTCACCTTTCTCAACCGTGAAGGAGACATCATTTAATACCGAGCGGGCATTGTAGATCTTCACTACTTGAGAAAAACGAATCATGGCTAGGCAGTCAAAGTCCGCACCAGAGCTTGTTCAGTAGACACTTGCCAATCACTGGCCTTGAGAGCCAATTCACTAGTCGCCATCGGTGCTGGGGGCACTAGCTCAGGACCATAGTTGTCCTCACCAACAACATACACAATACAAGCTGGTTCCAAATGATCAATTACCTTCTGGACATCAGCTTTTTTGGTTCTGTCAGTCAACCACACCAACAAACATTCTACACTATTGAGATGCTCAGCTTCAGGATCAAGCTTGGCAACGTCACGGTCAGTAGTGGCAAGCCAGCTTCTACCATCAAGAGTCAAAACATAATTCCCAGAACTAGTACTAATCACAGACACATCACTCTTTTCATACTCACCCGGCCAATCACATACCAACACATCACGATTACTGAGCTTAGTACCAATCTCGTCAAAACTAACTACTACATCCGGAGTATGAGCTGATTGCAATGACGCAAATTGTTTCTGATCACTAATCACCAATACTTTGGCATGATCAGTAACTATCAAGAGCTGCTGATGGGGAAGACAACGCAAATTCATAAGAAAAGTTTAGCCACGACTGCATCATACATTACTCTTTCAGCACAGCCAACCGAACTGAGGCCAGCCCCGAAGAAAGTGTCGCAATCTCACTAAATGCTCCAGCACTGAGATCAATCACACGCCCAGCAACATACGGACCTCGATCAATGATTCTGACTACCACGCTGCGATTGTTAGTGGTATTGGTCACCCTGACCAAAGTACCAAAAGGTAATGTTTTGTGAGCCGCTACCATTTGGGCTTGATGCAGGATCTCTCCGGAAGCAGTCCGGCCACCTTCAAGTGAAGGACTATAGAAACTCGCTTTGCCGGCCTCGATCACCTCCTCCCCCTCTGGAGCCTTCGTACCAAGATGAACTATTTCTGCAACAGGATCTTTCACCACAACACTGGACAACAAAGTCTTTTCTTTCAGCTCATCACCACTATAGATCAAACGATAGGTTTCTTCTTTTTGTCCCTTTTGACCAGCAGTAATTACTTTTTGTTTACCGATTACCAAAGTAGGATCCTTGATCGTCTGAGTAGCAAAAGCGATATCCACAGTACGTTGATACTTTTCCTCACGCTCAGCATAGAGATGAATACTCATATCACTTTGAAGCCAAGTATCTACATTTGGGTCGACACGTTGATCAGCAGAAAGAACCACTTGCATCTCTGCTAATACATCAGCCACTTTGTTGCCATGGGTTTTGATTGTCTGGACCTCACCGACAAAATTCGTCACCTGCACCGAAAGAGCCCGACGGACAATCACATGCATTCCCGAAGTCAAAACATCAGTCATCTCAGGGACCAATCGATCATATTCCATCACCACCACCCCATCTTTTCGAAGACACTCTCCCACTGTTGCTTCACGACAATGAAGGTCAAAATCAGCACCATCAATAGTCAACACAAAAGCCTTGTCACTAGCATCCGTATGATAAGGCTCATAAACAAACGCCAGTACAATCATACCTAGAATCACCAATCCAGCCACCATAATTCCCAGGAGCTGACGACGATGACGACGGCGAATAAAACGAGGTGACATAGAGTCTTAGCTCAATTTCTGTAAAGGCGCGATTGAGGCTGCCAGTTTCTTTACCCCCTTACCAGGGAAAGCAACACTGACCACATCACCTCGCACATCGACAATGACTCCCTGACCAAAGCTCTGATGCTGTACTTTGTCACCAGATTTGTACAACTGCTCAGCAGACACCATTTGTCCCGCAGGACGTGTAGCAGACGCATGCATCGCCGCGAGACTGGGAGTACGAGATTGGAACTGAGGCTGGTATGCAGTCCCTCGAGTGCCAGAAAAACGCATCACATGTTGCGGCAAATCCGCCAAGAAGCGTGAAGGTGGGTTCGCTTGGAAGTTTCCATACAGAGCTCGTCTCTTGGCATAAAATAAATGAAGATGAGTAGCAGCACGAGTCATCGCCACATACATCAACCGACGCTCTTCTTCAGCTTGTTCCGGATCGAGCTGACTGCGTGAATGCGGAAAGATATTCTCTTCTAGTCCGGCCACATAAACAGAATGAAACTCCAACCCCTTGGCAGCATGAATAGACATCAAAGTAACAGCATCTTTGCCACCGTCAGCTAAGTTATCGAGATCAGAAATCAAAGCCACTTCTTCCAAAAAAGTTGCCAATGACAACTCCGGGGTCAAGTGATCGTACTTTTGAGACACCGTCAATAATTCTTTCACATTCTGATAGCGTTCCTCCCCTTCCTCAGTACCATCAAGCAAATACTCACGATAACCAACACGCTCCACCACAGCATGAATCAAAGCACTAGCGGTCAGCTCTTTGCCCAAAGTTTGAATCTTTTCTAAAAGCTGCATAAAACCAGCGACTGCTTGACGAGTAGCCGGCTTCAATTCACCGAGCTCATAAGCCCGAGCTAAACCAAGCTGGACCGCAATTGGTTCGCTGCCAAAGAACTGACGAATCTTTTCCCAAGCCAGTTTCCCGATCTTGCGAGGAGGAACATTGATAATTCTCTGGAGAGCAATACTATTTTGGTTGTTCACAATCAAAGACAGGTAGGCCAACACATCTTTGATTTCTTGACGCTCGTAGAATCGAACACCACCGACGATTTGATAAGGCAAACCAGCACGCAACAACGCTTCTTCAATCGGACGTGATTGGGCATTGGTACGATAAAGGATCACATGATGATGCAGCTCTTGGCCACTATTCTTGATTCGATCGATAATACCATCTGCCTCATCACGCTCATCTTGCGCTTCCACAACCTCGATCAACTCTCCTGCTTCGCGATCGGTCCATAGTTTCTTGTCAGTGCGCTGGCGATTCTTCTCAATCACACTATGTGAGGCATCGAGAATCAGCTGGGTAGACCGATAATTCCGTTCCAACTTCACCGTCTTTGCTTCTGGATAATCCTTCTCAAAATTCAAAATATTGCGAATATCAGCACCACGCCAGCTATAAATTCCCTGCCAGTCATCACCAACTACCGTAATATTGCGATACTTCTCCGTGAGTAGCTGCAAGAAGACATACTGTGCATGATTGGTATCTTGATACTCATCCACTAACAAGTAGTGAAATCGTTCCTGATAACGATCAAGCACTTCAGGAAAACGCTGGAACAACACCACGGTCTTATAAATCAGATCATCAAAATCAAGCGCATTGTTATTCAATAAACCAGCCTCATACAAAGGATAAATCTTCGCCACTGTCTCTTGGAAATAGTCATTGGCTTTCTTCGCATATTGGACGGGATCCAGCAGCTCCGACTTCGCTTGAGAGATTTGGGCGAGCACCGCCATTGGTACAAACTTTTTGGGATCAAGACGGAGCTTCTCAATCGCTCCTTTGATCACTTGGATCTGATCATTGGTATCATAAATCACAAAGCTATTCTTGAACCCAAGATAATGGATATCAGCTCGTAAAAAACGGGCACAAAGTGAGTGAAAGGTACCCAGCATTGGTTGACCAACCACATTGGTTTGTTCTGCGAGCAGCTTCTCCACACGAGTACGCATCTCTTGAGCAGCCTTGTTGGTAAAGGTCACCGCCATGATCTGATAACCAGCCACTTGTTTGACGGACATCAAGTAAGCGATGCGATGGATCAAGGCTTTGGTTTTGCCAGAACCAGCACCAGCCAATACTAACAGAGGGCCACGTTCATGAGTGACTACTACTTGTTGTTCAGGATTAAGGGAATCAAGAATCATAAAAGAGGGGGAGCAAAAAAGCCAATTAGAAAAGACCATCACCAAACTTGCCGAGAACAGTATACTACGATTTCGGGATGATTTTACTTAATTTTCGAGACACGGTAAACTCCCCAAGCAAATTAACTTCCCCTGTATGAAACGCATTCTTATTGTTATTGTCAGCGTTTTGCTGGTTGTTGCTATTGGCGGTGGCGCCTACACTGTGGTAGCCAAGGATCGCAACTGGTGGCCTTTTGGAAACAATACTGTTTTGTTCTCACCAAGCAACTTAGTCACGATTTTGCCTGACTTATTGCCAGCTGACACCGCAATGTATGCCCACTTGGACCTCAACAATCCTGTCGTCGCTCAGCAAGTAGCTAGCAACCAACAGTTGGCTGCAAGTGTAGCTACACTGAAGCAAGGATTAGAGAAATTGACCAACAAACCAACTGACACTAATAGTAGTGCAGTAGATGGAGATCTCACGCCTGAACTAAAAGCATTTTTAGCTGAAGCACTCCAAAGAGATATCGATGTTGCTTTGATCTACACACCTACAGCAACCAACAGCACAGCGGAGACCGTGATCAATGACACCAAAGTGATCATGGCCATGGAAGTACAAGATGAAAACGATGCCACCCAACAAACCTTAGCACTCAAGAGCACCCTCAAGAGTCTCGCTGGCAATCCTGACTCATTTACTAGTACTGACAGTATGGTAGGCAACCAAACCGTCACCACACTTTCAGCAGTAGGTAGCGACTCAATGAAACAAAATATTGTCATGACCAATCTTCAAAATAAATTATTGGTAGTGACCAATGACATGACCACATTGACTGAGCTTCTCCAAAGAAATCAGGACAAGAAATTACCATCACTAACCAATCAAACCAGCTATAGTACATTGATGAACAAGATCAGTGGACCTCAGTTCATGACTGCTTATATCAATGGTGAGAAACAAATGGCATGGCAAAATAGCATGACACAAACAAGTGACATGACACCTGCTGAAAGACAGCTACAAACACAACTAGCTAAGGACATGAGCAACCTCAGCAAGTCTCAGTCAGTAATCGGTGGTTCATTCAATACCAAGGGTATGCTCTTCACAGGCTTCACCAGTTTTGCTGATAACACGGTGACCGCAAAGTTTCAAAACAGCACACCAAAGTTTACTGCCAACGCACCAGCAGATTCGCTCCTTTTTGTAGAGAATACCAACATTGCTGGTCAGCTTGAGCTTTTTAGTGCAGTCTTCAATGGTCTCAATACTTTGATGACTGATGACGACACAACGCAACCAAATCTCATGCAGCAATTCGAGCAAACCACAGGTCTCAACGCCGCTCGCGATCTCGCACCACTATTCCAAAAACAAAGTGCCCTCGCCGTTCATCCAGTTGATTCTTTCTTTGTCCCAGTAGCTGCTTCATTGATGACCGAAGTCAGCAATATGACACAAGCTGAGACCACAATGAAGAAGCTTACAGATTTCGTAATCAAGAGCTTCGACAGTAGTATGGGAGACCCAACAGTCACCACTCCTGGCAAAGCAATCGAACAGACTGACGGAAGCAACAAGATCGTATCTTATGGCAATCTCATGGGAGAAGAGCAACCATCAGGAAATGACTATCTCTACAATTACACCCTCCGTGCCGCTGATCAAAGCTTATTTGTCAGTAGTTCCCTCTCAGCCCTCAAGGCATTGCTCACTGCCACAGCTCCACTCCAAAACAGTCCAAGCTATCCAGAGTTCCTCAAGCAAGCTGGAGCAGTCAATAATGTCACCTTCATCAATGTCCGCGGTCTTGTCACCTTGGCAAAACCATTCCTCGACAGTATGAATAGTGATGAAACTGAACAACAAGCATTCGAAAAAGACGTAATGCCTTTCCTCAACCTAGTCAGAAACATCAGTAGTTATAGCAAAGCCGATGGTGAACTAATCCGCAGCGATGTCCAAGTCCAGTTAGTAGACTAATCCATTCAAATCCTGCATTGGGATCAAACTCAATGCAGGATTCTTTGTGCCGACCTAGCTCAACGGTAGAGCGACAGTATCGTAAACTGTAGGTTGAGGGTTCAAATCCCTTGGTCGGCTCCACCAAGCCCCCTCCCCTCAACATTTCCGGCATTAGGCTCATCCTTATGCTTTTTGAGAGTTCTACCCCCTAGAATACTGAGGTAGAGCTTTTGGAGGTTGAACTCCAGATACACTTTGGCATGCGTGTGCCAATCACGTCCCTGCTTTTCACGGAACATCTCCACCTTCTCTACTAGCAACTGACAAATCAGTTTCTGATTCTTGCGATCATACGTATCAATTCGATACTTCAGCTGTTCAGACACAGCTTTGAGTTGCTTGAGCTGCACATCAATACTACTGAGCTGGGCCAGTTCTTTCTCATGCTTTTCGATTTGGTCCAACAGCGCGAGTTTCTCCTCATTACGTAGCTCCAATTTCTGCTGCGATTTCTCATTGCTATACATACCTGTTTCAAAAGCAGCTTCAATACGGGCCATCGCTAGATCGAGATTCATCGCTTCACCACGCAAGTGAGCAATCGTATTCTCCAGATCAGCCACCATGTTTTTATCGACTTTATTCTTCTTCAAGTATGCCTTGAGAAAGTCCTCCGGCTTCTTAACAGCTGTCAGAATCTTCTGCCACACAAACTCCTCAATCATCTTTCCAGGGATCTCAAACACAGGGTATCTCGTCGTCCCCTTCACGAATTGTTTACGACGATAACTAAATCCTCCCTTCGTACGCTTAGCCCCCACAAATGAACGCGGCTTCTCCAGAGTCATATCCCACAGCTTACCACTCAACAAATAAGTGAAGACCGCATGTCCCCCTTTGTTTTGCTTGCGAACTAATTGAGCTTGCATAAAGAGAACCTCAGACACGCACGCTGGCACCTTCACAATCGTCCAATCCTCAGTGGCCAGCGCTTTGCCCTGATCATCATTCTGATTCGCTATAAACGTACCACGATACGTCGAGTTCGTCAGAATTCCACTAACAACATCATCAGTCCACTTCTGCACTCTAATGCGATCCCGAGCAAACTTCCCTCTTGGCACTTTGAGGTCATTGAGCTTCTTAGCAATCTGTCCAGAACCAAGCTGATCATAGACATACCATTCATAGATCTTTCTCACCCACTCTTTCTCTGCGGGAAGCAATGCTATCTTCTTTCCTTTCCCATTGGCATTAGGAATAGACTGATATCCAAACGGCACATGAGCACCAGTGAAGTTACCGAGCTGAGCAGAGGCGATTCTACCCATCCTGGTACGATCCTTAATCAGCTCGCGTTCAAACTGTGCCATCGCTCCCAAGATCTGAAAGATCAGCTTCCCCATTGGACCTCGGAAATCGAGATTCTCATGCAAAGAAATGAAGCTAACATCTGACTTCTCCATTTCATCAAAGATCGTCAGCAGATGTTGCAGGCTTCGAGATAGACGATCAATCTTTAGCACCAAAACAGCATCAAAGCGCTTCGCCTTAAATGCCTCGCGTAATTTACCAAGTCCAGGACGAATCAAATCGCTACCTGTATGAGTATCCGAATAAATCCACTCAGGTTTGGTAATATTCCCCATCACCTCAGTATTCTTCACATAGTCCAGTAGAATCCTCCTTTGCGCCTCCAGGCCATAGCCTTCTGTTTGTTGCTCAGCAGTAGATACACGAATGTAAATAGCTATCCTACGTTGCTTTGGATCGAGCATAGAGAGCATAGAAGCTAGTTAAGACATTTGAATAATAACAGAGCGCAAATGAAAATATTACTCATTTCAAATGGCAAGGCTACACGCAAGCAAAGTAAAATAACTAGTATAATAGTTGCCAATAGAGATTGTATCAGCTACTATTACGCTTCAATAAAAGCCTATGTCTTGGTTTAAAAAAGAAAAGTTCGCATCTGGAGGACCAACACCTGAAGAAATACTCCAGCACACAACCTATTTGCAATGGCGCAGTACGCTTAGAATAGCGACATTAGTTGATGAAACAAGAGCCAAAGCTGGTCAATTAATTTATGGAGACAATATTCAGTTTAGCTTCTATTCGAATCTAAGAGCATTAGAAAGTGCAGGATTACTAGTACGCAAGACAGTTCTTGATATGAGCGATGAAGAAATTGCTACCACTGACGATATCACCATTGATAGTCGGGAAAAAATAGAAGCACTGCTAAAAAGAAGAAATGGTAGACCATCAGCCATCTATAAAAGAAATCCTACGGGAATCATTACTAAAGCAGATGAACCTCTCGTAACCGTGCCAACATTAGGCTTAGTCAACACATAGGTTATCTGTTCGTCCAAGATCTTATTAGAAGCCATCAAACAAACCAGTATAAGCCAGCACAGCCAAGACATCATCCGCAGCATCGGGTGGATTGTCTTCAGGTTCGACAAATTCAGCCGTAAATACCGATCGTCCCGTTCGCCCAATCTCCAATAGTTCAGAAATCTGAGCCTGACCTCCCCGTCTCTGCTGGTCACGTTGACCAAGAGTGCGGTGAGGCTTATGCCTCATACTCGAAAAAGCATGGTTAGCGAAACGTTAGGGGTCGATTCACCAATCAACAATGGTTTACGAGCTGAGCTTAATTATGTTACTCAAAATTGCAAGAGCTGGATTCTTTAAAGAAGATTAAGTTTTAATGTTTCTTTAAGAATTCGCAGGTCTTAGAAATATGAATTTAATTAATCGTAGTAAATTTACAATCTTAACTGATAGCGATATACTGATAGTAAGTTCCTCTATGAGCGAAAGTCGGCTTCATGCCGTGCTGATCGAAAGATCACTAGCTTATAGAGGGCTTATTTTAGTTATATCAAAAGGATTATTCTTACTATAGAAACTATTCGGATATTTATCTCGGTCATAAATATCACAGACGAAACTAACCTTATTAGAAACAAAATTCATATAGCGCATCTCTTTCTTGATATATGCTCTTTGAAGTGCCCAAAGCATATAGTCGACAACCTGCAAACAAGGCTCACCACTGGGAGTTTGATCAAAGATTTGATGATGATTATGATTTTTATAATGATGCTTTTCTTCGAATTTATTGACTGCAGATTGAATCACATGAGCGATAATCTGCTCACGGCTCTTACTCCCTCGCTTTGAGAAATAAATCGTATTATGTGCTGATAAGTGAAGTTGGTTTTTAAACAGGTGCTTCGTCAGATCATCGTAAAAAACCTGAGGGTTTGATTGATGACTTTTATGAAAAATACGTTCAATCTTCCGTCCCACAACAAATTGGGCCTTGAAGTCTAATGTCACTATTTTCTTAAAAACCTTTTCGCGAATCTCCAAACAATCATCTTTCGCATGAAAGGCCAAAGTACTGCCAGCTAATGATGGAATACCAGCTAGATACTGGTCACCTTTGATCTCAGCCTTCAATTCAGCCAGTGCATGTCTAATCGGCTCAGGGTTGGTTGTAGTAATGAATCCCAGGATCAACAAAGGAGCACAGCCCGGTTGCCCTACTATCAACTCACCATGGCGATCGTAAAAGGTAGGATCACCAGACTCATCAACAAAGAAATAGCGAGTATGGGGGGAGCTAGGCTGCATAGTGGATGAGTGACATCCACACTATACTAAATAAATTATGAAATAATACTACTTGCTTATTTTGTTCTGACTAATAGTTTTAATCAACGTATGCAACAGCGGGGTGCTGATCAGAGCAATATATCCCCGCCAGTCTTTGCCAGCAAAGATCAGATAGAGACCGATTCCAAACACAGCTAAATACATAGCGAGAATAAAAACGCGTCTTAGTTTAGCAGACATAGTTTTGTAGATGGCTAACTGACAACATTATATCATACAAACTAGTTGTATGAATTCCAATAAATCTGTTAAGACATTAAAGGTAGATTACTAAAGTAGAACCGATTATGAAATGTAACCAGTGTGATAGACCAGCAATGATTGAAGTTGGTGACGGGCAACAAGTAGCACTATGTTTAAACTGTTACAAAATTTTAAGTGAAACTATAGAACGTCAGAACGAAAGTACATACAGAGAGTTGAACATGCTTTATGAGCAATTTGACTTGATGAGTGGCGTAAGAACAACACCCAGATATCAAATAAAAGATAATAATACAATTCATATGAATCAAAATCATATTTCTATTAACGATAGTAATATAGGACTTATTAATACAGGCACTATCACAAACCTAAATCAGACCATTGAGAATTTATGTTCCGTATCTAACACTGAGATAGCAGAGACCATAAAAAACTTTTCACAGTCAGTCTTATCCGAGCCCCTAATAGATGCCGAACAAAAAAATGAGATACTCTCAAGCCTAGATTATGTGGCAAAAGAATCTCTTAAAGAGGCTAACCAGCAAAACAAACCTATCGTCAAAACTTTATTAAAAGGCATTTCAAGTATAGTTTCATTGACAGCCAATGCGGCTACAATCTGGCAGGTTCTTCACCCAACGCTTCTGAAAACGTTTGGATTGTAAAAAACTTCACAATACCTAATTCCTCATGTTAGAAAAAACTATCACCAATACTTTCAATCGTCCCTTTTATGGCTATTGGGTAAATACCGAGTTATCAAAAAATACAGCTAAAGAAATAAATATCATTCAGGAAAAATTGAAAACAAACTTGGGAGATGCTTTATGGATGACACCAACTGAGACTCTACACATCAGCATAGTAAACACACTTGATTTACCTCTACTAACTGAGACAGAAAACGAGTCTATAAAAAAAGTCTATGACCAAGTGTTAAGAACTATTGTCACCAACACTAAACCGGCAATAATCAAGTTTTCTAAAATAGTAGCCAGTCCAGAAGCAATATTCATTCAAGCTGATAACAACGAAACGATCAAACAGATGAGAGACCAGTTTCTTATCGGCATCAAAGATAGGCTTCCTACTGAATTAGTGCTGCCACGGACGCCTAATATTATTCATGTAACTATTGCTAGATATACAAAAGCTTTAGATCTAGAAACTACAAAAAAGGTAAGTGACACATTAGAAATCAATTTCACAGAAGAAATCACTGCACTTCGTTTAGTAAAAGTCCAACCATTACCATCAGTTGCATCAGATGTGATCAGAGCATATCCCCTATTAGTTCAACCTCCAGCTAATCTCTAATCAATAGATAAGATAACAATGTTACACACTACTCGGTGATAATAGACTCTCGCCGGTAAAGTGGCCTCCATGTAGTACCATAAATATAAACTCTTTTCTCAAGCACAACAGGAAAAATGAAAGAAATGTAACTACTCGACCTATCGGCTCACGAGATCGCCATAGGCGGTCGAGTCTATTTCCTATTTCCTCGTTCCTAAGTTTTTAACCTGGACGAAATTTTGCGATCTCAAGGAAAGAGGAGCAAGGAAACAGGAAATAATCGCTCACACCAGAATATTCTTCCTTGCTTGAAAGTGTAAGGCTTAGCAACTAGTAGTAGTTGCTAGTTGATGACTTAATCGGAATGTGCAGGCAAAAAAGAAGCTAAGTCACCTCACTTTCTTTTGACAGCAGCCCGCTATTTGCTTATATTCCACATGCCTCATCTAATGAGTGCAGTGACAATGGTATTTCAGTTGTGCAAATACACCTACAAGGGATTGTAGCTCAGTTGGTTAGAGCGTCCGCCTGTCACGCGGAAGGTCACGAGTTCGAGTCTCGCCAGTCCCGCCAGTTTGAAGAATGAACCTCAGAAGAACCACTGAGGCTTTTTTGTATGCGGGTTTGTTGCGTTTCGAGCCGTTCAAATATCTGAAATAAATCTTTGTATTCAAACTCTAATACACCATCCCTCAGAATGTAGGAAGTACCTACCGTTCTAAGCACAATATGCTTCTTTTCGAGCGATGCGCATTTAAACTGAGCCAATAACTGTGATGCAAAAATAAACAGCCGTTCGCATTTCTCATACCATGACTCATGATCGGCCTGATTATCCCGCAGTTTCTCCTCAACATCATTGAGCTTACTCTCTATAAAACGTTTCTGACGTAAATATTCTTCATCACTTAGCATTTGACCGTCTCTATTAGCTGAAGAGATTTTAAGTAGCAATAAATTATCCAGTTGCCCCCTCAAATTGGTTTGCTCCTCATGGAGTTTCTTTTGACTAGTCAGTTTACTTTTTGTGCTGTCAGCATGCCAAGATTTGAATATCTGAAAAGCAAAATCAACGAACTCTCGAGGTATCTGCACTTTACTAAGTTTTGCAACAAACATCTCTTCCAGCTTCTCTTCACTCACATAAGGAGCATCACAGGCACCTTTCTTCTTGGTGCAGCGATAGTAAGTATATTTTCCATGCTTTTCAGCAGTAATCATTGCACCACAGGTACCACACCGAATAAGACCAGTATAAAAGAATCGATGTTTCTGCAGCCTAGGTTTACTGGGGTCTTTTAGTAAAGCTTGGACTCGTTCAAACAGTTCGTGGGAGATCAAAGGATCGTAGTTGCCTACAAATAGTTTATTATTATCATATCTCATCATCCCGTAATAAAATGGATTGTTTAGGATCCAGCTGATAGTAGATAACTTCACTCTAAGCTTCTGCTTTCGCGTTCGAAGACCTAGTTCCCAAGCATAGTTCTCTAACTTCTTGAGAGACATACCATGTTCTGCTGCTTTTAGAAAAAGTTTGTGAATTCTAGGACCATCAATTGGATCTGCTTCTATCCTTTTCAACGGCCGATTGGAATCAATAAAAATACGCTGTTTCTCATGATCGTACATATTACCGGCGATTCTGCCATTGCGATCCATATTGAGATAGCCTAATGGCGCAACTGCTATCCACTCACCTTTCTCAAGCTTGGCTTTTAAATCACGACGGACATAATCACCCGTATCATCAGAACTCTTCTTAGCTACTGCGAACTCTAACTGCAGGAAAAATTTATCATTAGTTGTATTTGAGTAGATTCGTTCCTTGGTGTGTATTTCTTTGATAAATCCTTCATCAACCATGTAAACTACAGCTCCTCCGTCATGGTTATTTCTAGCTAATCTACTTAGATGCCAGGTGATAATTCCTTGAGCATCACCCTTCTTAATTCTTTCAAGCATCGTGTAGAAGACTGTTCGACCTGTTTTGTATGCTGACTGTTCTTCGACATAGACATCAACGATCTCCAGGCCTTTATCGATAGCATATTGCACCATCTCTCGTTGTTGTGAATCAATGGATAGCAACTGCTTATCTTCTCTGTCACTACTCTTTCGACAATAAAGAAAGTATTTCATAGAATTTTCATTAATCAGAATATAGCATAGGGACACTTTTACTTTCAGTGCCCCTAGCAAGTGATAAGAACTATAGTAGTTTCAAGTCAGTATGACTCATCGGAAACAACGCATTAGCTTCATCAGTAAGGAACCATCGGAAGTTATCATGAAGTGTTATCTCTCTTTCCTGATTAGTATCTTCATCGTACCCACCAGTAAAGTAAGCCACCTTCAAAACAGCAAGAGCCTTCATTTCCTCGATAGCTGTGGGCTGACTACAATTGATCTCACCTCGCAGTAAGTTGGTTGAGAGCTTACCACCATGCTTTAGCAACGCTTTAAAGACCTTCACACGTTGAGGTGGAGCTGAAGAGTATGCAACAGCTAGAACGACCTTTAAATCATCTTGAGTAATGTAATTTCTACTATCACAAGCTGCATGCCCACGGGCCAAATTATACAAAAGATGATTTATGCGGTCCGGCATCTCTTTGATAACCGTAGTGTGGTTATCTCCTCCATCGCCATGATCACGCCAAATGTTAATTGGGGCACGTAGGGCAGCAAGTAATTTAGCAGCCCTAGCAATAATCGCTAAAGCGAGCTGATCATCCTTACTCTTGTCCCAAGTAAGGCCTTCTTGAGCTGATGAAAAAAGTGTAGCTAGGAAATCTGCAGTCAGTTCAATACAAATCTTCTCCTTCTCTTTAAAGCTTGAACTACTATTTTGTGCTACTAGTTCCTGCTCGCTCTTCTCGCGACCATCAATGTTGAGAAAGAACAACCTAGACCCGAGGTTTCCCATCATTTTCCATACTTTGGGAGGAATAGGAGTTGATGCAGCGACTAACATAAAACAATAATCTCCACTATAGCCACGCTGACCATGTACACCCGAATCAATCTGGAGACCTTCACCATCCATCACTCTGGTAAGAATCCCCATATTCTTACGCAAATCTTCTTCCCTCTCCCCAAATATAGTCGCCATCTCTCGCACTACTACAACCTTATGTTTGATCTTCGGTAACATATCGATTTTCTGCAAATCTTCCTTTTTCACATTTGTTGCATGAGAAACAAAAGAAGCAGGAGAAAACTTGTCAGTAAAATAGGTGAGATTCTTAGCACCTGAAAAGAAGTTAAGGGTAATTGTTTTCCCTGAGGAAGGAACATCAACTAATACTAGACCGAATGGATTATGGACATCATTGATGAGTAGTTGCGCTGACACACTAGCTACGACTTCAGAAGCAAATGCTAACTCTGGGAATTCATTTGCTAAACTATCGCGCCATTCTACAAATAATAAGGGGACAGGAGGAGCAGGCACGACAGGTACCCGTGATGGTTGTTTTGGTATTTGTTGTTTCAACTGTTCTAGCTTTGCTTCAACAGAATGATCTTCATTCATAGTATGTATTATTTAAGTAATTATAAAACGCACGGCTTGGGGAAAAGTATGCCCCAGCAGTTTTCTCACCAAAGTAATGCCATCTCCACCTGCATGACAGCCAAAGCAATGCCAGGTATTTGTGCTGGCAAAAAGCGTAAGCGACGGAGTCTTTTCCTGGTGGAATGGACAAATGCATCGAGGATTCCTTCCCCCCCTTTGCAAGCGAAGCCCCAGCTTCTCTGCAATAATTGCTAGCTGGGAATTGCGAGCCTGTTGTAACTCTGTTTCAGACATACCTTTGCGATAGCTACTATCTCGCTCAAAGTGATAATAAGAAAACCAAAAATGCTTCATGCGAGCAATAGCAGCATCTATCACGATGATTCTTTTTATCTTCGGATAGATAAAAAACTCCTCCGCAATTACTTGCTCAGCTACAGTCCTGGTTTGTAAATTAGTCAATGCCAAGCGAACAGCCTCTTCCAGCTCAACTTTCTCTACAAATAGATCTCCAATCCACACGGGTAACTCATCAATAATTGACGGGTCATTACTAATAGTGTTGTAAAGATCATACGGCGAGGGCAATTTTCTACGCCAACTCACCTCAAGTCCACGCAACAATATGTAGTCATCTTCTTCAGGGCACATCAATGTAGTGCTCATAGTCATTCGTTAATATTTTCATTAGTTCAAGAAACTCTGTAGCCGTACTAGCAGCAATCTCTGGTGGTAGTTCTCTACCAGACACTCGCGTGTATACAGCACAGAACTGCTCAATCTCTCGTGTCTCTAGTTTCATTGCGTAGTCGAGCCTTAAGAAATTTGAGATTCTCGTAATATGAGTGAACATTGACCAACAATTGCTTTTGCCAGAATTGCTGAACTAGATGCAAAACATTGTCTGAAGAAAGAAAAACAAATTTGACTCTTTCACGCCCCTTGTCTCGAGCCATGTACTCTAATTTAAATCCACCGGACAACAATGCTGCAGCCAGAGAAATTTCACACGTTGAGAAACTTTGATTCATAAAAAAATAGTAAGTAATGTAGGCGCCTACAATTAGCTACTATAAAGAACTATCAGCATTTAAGTACCCTAGATTACCGATCTGACATCTAAGAATATTGAGTGCATACCTACAAAAAGACCTCACAAAAACACAAATTACCCCCCAAATTTGATCATAGTTAGGTTAATCATATCATTCTCAATATTGAAAAAGTTGAACGAACTGTTAAAACCAAGTTCTCGTCGACATTCTGAACGAAATGAAGACAATTTGTTATAAAGATCATCGTGGCCTTTGATAGTTCGGGCTTCACCTATGCGCATGGCGTTAAAATCAGCAATAAAATCTGCAGCAGAAACTTTATTAATTTTTTTCATCTGGGCAAACTTTAGTAACTCCAATGGCACACTATTCGCATATAAGCCTTTAGTTTTACCATTTAGACTAAGTGTGCGATCTCTGAATTCAATCTTTACTTCAAGAACATCATGTAAATTATCCCATAGTTTATTGGTATCTTTCCATTGATGAAACTCCAACCAATCATTCCCAAACTTCTCAAAGAAAGACTTATTTACAGCAATGTGAAACTGAAGCAAAGACGGACGTTCGGTCATGTTGCACTTTACATCAAGAACTTTAATTATATCCAGCTTTTGAAGATAGGCTAGTACACAGAAAGACAGTGACTGATTACGACTGAAATAGATATTGTCTTCTGAAAGAAATAGGTTATTGGCTGGTAATGTCTGTAAGACATAATAAATTGACCTAACGATACCAGCTATCTGCTTCTGATAAGTTGGTAAAGGACTAGAGGGGCGAGCAAAAAGACCCATGAGCCAGTTTGAAAGATATTCATTCATAAAGTGCTCGGCTGTATGTGAATTGATCTGAAAACTATAATACAGCTCACCGTAACATTCTGCTGGAGCGCTATGATTATCACCACTTACAAAACACGCATCATCTAGCGACTCATAGGAGGTAAAAACGCCAACATGACTTATTGTTGATGCCTGATCATCACAGTGAACATCAACATCAATCGAAACTACTAGTTTCTCATCATAAAGTTGTTTAAGAACTGCGGGTTCAGATATTTTCACTCCCCCCCCCATATCACTCATTCTAATCTTTTTTGAACTCTGAGAACTAGAGAAGTAAAGGCTAAAAGCTAGCAACTTAAAAATTTGGTACTGTTGATCATCAAAGGGAATTGTAATTGTATTCATTATAAAGTTTCATTGGCTGAATAATGATTAATGATTGGATAATATGCAATAAGACCACCATTGCTGTTCTCTGTACCCATGCTATATTTGTTTGGTCGTGAATAGTGTTTACATTTTGCTGCGCATTTTCATGCATGCACGAAGACTCTCAAGCTGGGGCAACCAGTTTCGGGGAATAGTCTTCTGCACATGCAGCAATACTGTTCACGACACCCGTGCAGGTTGTCCCTTTTG
>JAGNZB010000074.1 GCA_017984655.1 Candidatus Altimarinota bacterium | reverse complement strand
TCCAAACCAACCAAGACCACACCAGAACCAAGCACAACCAAACGGTGGACAGAATCGCCCTCAACACAATAACAACAACCGTCGCCATGACCCTCGTCGCCAACAATTCCGTCCCGGCATGGTTCGTAATTTCCAGGTCACTGAAACCAATAACGAGCATGATCGTCCAGTACCAGCTCTAGCTCCCAACAATGTGCGTATTATCGCTCTCGGAGGCCTAGAAGAAGTGGGCAAAAACTCATTTGCATTCGAATACGGCGACAGCGCTATTATTGTCGACATGGGATTACAATTTCCCGATGAAAACATGCATGGTATCGACTATGCAGTTGCTGACTACAGCTATTTCAAAGGCAAAGAGAAAAACATCAAAGCAGTGATCATCACCCATGGTCATCTCGATCATATTGGTGGTATTCCTCATGTGATGCCAAGACTGGGATTACAAATTCCATTGTATTGTACTCGCCTCACATCAGCTTTGATTCTCAAACGTCAAGAAGAAACAAATCAAAAGCTCAACATCCAAGTGATTGATCCTCAAGACACACTCAAAGTTGGCCCATTTACTATCGACTTTTTTCGAGTCAATCACAGTATCCCTGATGCTGTTGGTGTCGTCATCGGTACTCCTGCAGGCAACTTTGTCCACACTGGCGACTGGAAAATCGACCTCAACCCCGTCAATGATGAAGTGATCGACTTTGGCAAGATGGCCAAGATTGGCGACCGCGGTATCACAGCCGCATTCTGTGATAGTACCAATGCTTATCAAGATGGTTCTCAGACTTCTGAGAGCGCCATTCGTGATCCGCTCGATGGTATCTTTATGAAGGCCAAGGCTCGTTTGATCATTGGTACATTCGCATCCAATCTCAGCCGCGTACAACAAATCATCACACTTGCCGAACAGTACGGCCGCAAAGTAGTACTGCTTGGTAGAACAATGACCAACAATGTCATGATCGCACGCAATCTCAAATACATGCGTGTCGCACCACATACATTGATTACTGTACAGGAAGCGAATCGGCTAAGACCAGAACAAGTAACAATCATCTTGACCGGTGCTCAAGGTGAAAAGAATGCCGCATTGATGAAAGCAGCCTTAGGTGAACATCGGTTTGTCCAGATTCAAAAAGGCGACACAGTAGTCTTCTCATCATCAATTATTCCTGGTAATGAACAAAGTGTCGGACAGCTCATGGATAGACTGTATCGTCTGGGTGCCAAGGCAATCAACTACCGCAATATGGAAATCCATGCTGGTGGCCACGCCAAAGCAGAAGATACCAAGCTCTTGCTCAGAATTCTCAAGCCCAAATACTTTGTGCCAATCGAAGGTAACCATTACCTCCTCTGTAAGCACGCTGAAATTGCAGCTAAAGTAGGCTACAATGAGCAAACCACGATCATTCCTGACAATGGCACGATTATGGACTTCAATCCTCAAGGTGTTGCTCATGTGCTCAAGGAAAAGGCGCCACATCACTTAGTCGCTATCGATGGACTTGGTATGGGAGACGTCAGTGAGAGTGTCATTGCTGAACGACATGAAATG
Source organism: Candidatus Altimarinota bacterium (assembly GCA_017984655.1). Classification (GTDB taxonomy): domain Bacteria; phylum Patescibacteriota; class Gracilibacteria; order RBG-16-42-10; family RBG-16-42-10; genus JAGNZB01. The sequence continues at coordinate 4,292 of JAGNZB010000074.1, read as the reverse complement.
TCACAAGATGGTATCTTCATCATCAACCTCGTTGCCAGCAAGCAAAGAAAAGAGCTCGTTTCTCCAACGGAGATCACCACTCGTGGATTTATCTACGTTCGTGGTGGTGACATTCTGATTGCTGAAGCAAAAACATTGATTCAAGACCTCTTCACCAAGCATGCAGAGCTACTACAGCAAGACAGTGAGCAGCTCAAGAACTTGATCCAGAGTGCAGTCAGTCAGCACCTATTCAAGAAAACCGAGCGCAATCCAGTAGTATTAGTAACGCTGGCACTAGTTTAATTAGGAATTAGGAATTAATAATTAGAAATTGGGGCTCAGAGGAAACTCTGGGCTTCTTTTTTGTTTGGGAGAAGAAAGTAAATGTGAACACTGGGGTGACATGGCACGTGGGACTACCAGCCGAGATACTCGGCAGGGTCCTTCACTACGTTCAGGATGACGGAAGAGCGGGAAGAATGAGGACGAGGAATAAGGATGGGACCATAAAAGTGAAAGTGAAGGTAAACGTAAAGGGAAAGACCGGTGTGTGGTGTGAGAGAAAGTATCAACCGAGATGCTCGGCAAGGTCCTTCGGCTGCGCTCAGGAGGCGGGAAAGGGAGGCTCAGGAGGCGGGATGAAAAGGGATGCTATCAAACCGCAATCCTACTTTTCGAAGCCACACCCCAATTCATCATTACCAATTCCTAATTCCTAATTTGAGCCCCCCTCTTTCTCCATTTATAATTTGTAATCTGTAATTTGTAATTCTTCCCCTGCTTTTTTTATTGAGTTTCATTCTATTTTGATGTACAATGATTTGAACTGTCACTTATGGATTTACATCACTATTTTGCTCGCAACGCACTTGATGCGGGACGACCGATTATCAACAACTTGGGGATCGAGACCTCACTACCTGCTACCAGTGGTGGATTCGTTGATATTGCGATGGCTCGACCAAGAACGCTTGCGCAAAAAACATGGTCACAAGTAAAAGGGATCACCCGCTTTGCGATCACTACTCTTTTGATCTTTGGCGTAATCCAAGTGGCTATCAATTTCCCAGCATACAAACAACAATACGAGTTTTTCCGGGAAAAACAGCTAGCAATCAAGAACCCACAGAAAGAGCTGCTCAAGACATTACAAAAACTACCAGCAGCTGATGCTACTTTGAGCAACACCCAGGTAGCTGAAGCAGCAAGCAGCAATACGGTGGCTGAGAGTTTTAGTACTCGGCAAGAAGTTATCAACTACAACAACTTTGAGGTCGCTCCTAGCGACAATCGAGTGGTGATTGGTAAGATTGGTAAGAATGTGCCGATTGTGAGCATGAGCGAAGACAAGCTGATCAGTGGTGATTATAAGGGGCTTGAGAAAGACATCCAATCCTCCCTACAAGCAGGTATCGTTCACTATCCAGGCACAGCATCACCTGGTGAGATTGGTAATGTCTTCCTTACAGGACATAGTTCCAATTATGCTTGGGTCAAAGGTGATTATAATGACGTATTGGCACTGGCTAATGAGCTTGTGGTTGGAGATCGGGTCACGATTTATTGGGAGGGCAAGAAGTACATTTACCAAGTCTACGACCGCATGGAAGTATCTCCAAGTGAAACTTCAGTACTGAGGCAAAGTGGCCATGCCTACCCATCAGTGATGACACTGATGACCTGTACCCCTGTCGGTACAGCACTAAGACGTCTGATCGTCCAATCAAAGCAAATCTACCCCGAGCCAGCACTCAATACTGAGCCAACAGATAGTATCATTGCTACACCACAGAGTCTGATCAGCAGCTAATTACTTCACAGTAGATGCAGCTTTGAACCAAGATCCCTGAGGGAAAAGATGGTATTGAAGCTGGTGATTTTGTAATGCGACGACACCCAAATAAGGAATACTGACAATATGATCCGCTTCAGTCTCAAGTAACTGCTGAAGAACGGGATTTTCATTGACCAATACTTTCTTCCCACCATCAAGTGTTACTAACCAACTAAAGCGACTGTAACTCTGCAGTGACTGAATTGATTGCGCCATCTGTCCCATAAAAACCATTGCTGAAGCATCGGCAGTACTAATCCACAGCTTGGCATCACTAATAATCGCTAGTCGGGCTCCCAATGGCTGATAACTAGCATGCTGCCACTGACCAAGTAACTGATGTGTATAACGATTCCAGACCAGAATCTGACCGTCATTGGTCTTCACCGTCAGGAGAGTGGGGCCAATATCCATAGCTGTCACCACTTGGTTCGTGAGGCCAAGATCAAATAACTTTTCAGGCTCACCACCAATAATCGACTGAATCCACACAGCACTGTCTCTAGTATAAGCAATCTCAAAACCAGAAAGCGCAAAGCTCTCAACCCCATCCAAGAACTGATGACTAGTCAAAGAACCATCTTCATTGAGCTTCTGCAGGATCACATCATTGGCAACACGGGCAAAAAGATAGTATTGGTTACGAAAATTGACCAAGCGATGCTGACCATACAACAGCGGCATACCATTGATAGGACGTAGTTGTAGTGTAGTTAGATTGAGCAGATAGGCAGATTGACTGTCAGCTAGTACACAAATCAATGCAGCATCATCACAACTATAAGCCACATCACCGGTAAATACTGCCGTAAATAATTCTTCCAAGCCATCTTTCTTCAATTGCCAGATATGTACTCTGCCGCCAGCAGTCTGACCCAGCAACTTATCGCTCTCGGCGATCAAATGCAGTGAATCGACAGGCTCAGTCACCGCCCGTTCCCAGTTGTTCTGATTGGGAAAAAATGGCAACTCCGTCACTTGCGTTCGAAGCTGCGACTTGACCGGCAAACTAAAAGACCAAGGCTGGTACCCTTGATGCTCCACCTCAGTGTGGTAAACACCAGCAGGATAGGCCATCGAGAAAGGCGTATTCTGGCTGCTAAGCTCAGTATTGACCGTCACCTTGGCATTGGTAGGAAAGGTATTGACCTCCAAAATACCGGTCACAATCATCTGTCTCGTGTCAACATCCCAAGTATATCCCTGGGCCATAGCCACAACGACTGAACTGATAATAGCGTAGACAACAATTGCCGCAGTAGCACCTAAAAAACGACGCATAAAGCAAAATCAATGCTGAGTTTTTATTACTCGGCTGGAGTAGGAACTGGAGTACCTGTTGGTGAGACAGTCGTCACATCAGGTGTAGTAGTAGCCTCAGGTCTGACGATGTCATTACCTGTTTGGACAACATTGTCAGGCAAAACACAACTAGTTTTCTGGGCTAGGTTACGAAGATCTTGGCGACCGGTAGTCGGATCTTTGCCATCAAATTTCCAAGTAGGAAAAGCAGTGATCCCAGCAGTACGACAAGCATCAGCAAGCGTACCATTGTTGTTACACTCAACATAGTTGATGTATTGGAATGAACGACCAAAGTCACGCTTCTGAGCGGCACAATGTTGGCAAGTATTTGAGCCATAGAACACAGCCTTCTTCTCAGTCAGACACTGAGCAAATGCTGCTAAATTGCTTGGTGAGAGAAAAAGAAAGTAACTAAAAACCACACCAGCGATCAAAACTGGCATTGCTACCCAGACTATCGCGGGGATTTCCTTAGTAGATTTCATTTCTGCTTGTTGCTTAGCGACTGATTTTGGTTGGTTCTCTGGTTTCATATCGAGTGACGTAAATTCCGCTCGATACTAGCACAACTTCACACCATCGGCTACTCAAGCAGACAGTTCTTGAGACGATTGTCCGCACAAGGAAATGGCGTCACGATACTGAGAGCTGGTGTGCTACTGATAGGATTGAATACCTGCCAACCACCTTGACTGGTTTTGTATTCAAATTGCATTTTGGTCCCGACAAAAGTATTCGTACCCGTCTGACCACCAACACCGACCAGCTGTCCTGGGCCGACTATAGTACCAAGCACCATATCCTCGGGCAGAGAATCGAGATGGTAGTATGAGACCCGAAGTCCATTTGGGTGTTCGATCGTGACATAGTTGCCGAGCACAACATCATCCTCGACGCGCTTCACCACTGTACCAGTTTGGATAGCACGAATATTACGTCTCGCTGTATCAGGCTGCAGACAATCAATCGTCTGATGTGCTGGCAGTGACACGATCCGTTCCCGACCATCATCGAGTACCACTCTCTGCATCCGAACTGACTCACTATAGGGTAGATCTCCGAGGAGACATTGAGCAGGACTAGTATAGCCTGCAGCATTGACCTGGTTCGTCAGTGTCCCTGGAACTTGAGGAGGCCTTCTTAGTTCTGTTCCAGCAATAATCGGGGGAGA
>JAGNZB010000006.1 GCA_017984655.1 Candidatus Altimarinota bacterium | reverse complement strand
CTTGTGACACAAAAGGAGCATACCAAGTATTGTTGTCTACATCAGAAAATGAGGTACCACGGTCTCTGACTGAGATAGCATATACACCAAGCAAAATCTTCAGTGCTTCAGCTCTAGTCACACGATTGTCAGGAAGAAAGACTCTTCCCTGAGCACAATTTGCTGCCTGCCCCTGTACAGCATTGGTTTGAGCCAAGGTATTGATAAATCGAGCAGCCCAGTGACTAGCATCCACATCACAAAAACTCACACTTGCAGAAGAAGCAATATTCACCACACCTTGAAACGATGCCGTGTTGACTACCATCTTTGCTAATTCAGCACGAGTAATAGGCCGATAAGGATAAAAGTGGCCATTGCTAGTAGAAACAATACCCGCCGCCCCCAATTGCTCTGTAAAAGGATGAAACCAATCACTGACGGACACATCATCAAAAATCGCCGCTTGAGTAGAAGGGACTGATGACAGAACCAGTGATAGACTGAGAACCAAAGCTGATATTTTCTTAAAGAGCATGGTGTTTTGTAAGACAAAAAGAGGATAGCACAATTGTGCTGTTTTTATTTTGCAGCCTAGTCAATCACACATACTCATGCTACTATAGCCCACTATTTTGAATTACTATGCGACCAAAGCCATGGGTGTTTCTAGAAAGTCAGGAACATTGTGCTGCTAGAATCAATACAACCCCAGATCTCAAAACTCGCGGTCAAGTGATCAAAGCGGAGATGCTGACTGAGGATACGTTACAAGAGCTAAGCCGTAGAAAAATTGGCGTTGCTTTGGCTACTAATGCCACTGAGATTGCCAACGACAGTGCTCTACGAGAAGTTTTGCAGGAGCTCAGACGACGCAGTATTGATCTGGAAATGTGGCTCACTTTGACACCAGATCAGGGCTACTGGATCAATCCTAGCGCAGTAAGACATTTACCTCGAGCTGTTGGTGAATTGCGCCATTGTTTAGCACATACTGACATTGACCAGTATCGTCTAGGAATTGATATGGAAATGCATGCAGATTTACTTTTGTCTGGCACTACTTTGAGAGATCGATTGAGAGCGGTTTGGCACAATCTCTTTTCTTCAGACGAACGTTCAAAAGCCGATGATCGTTTTACCAGACAAGTAGATGACTTAGTTCGTGCCGAAAACCTCGGAGTGACACTGTATCAAATTCCTTTTTTGGGCGACTGGGCAATCACTCGAGGAGCGATGGGTATTCTCAAGGATCCACTTGTGCAACATGACAATCTCCGTCGTGTCGGGATGGGATATACTTCAGCGATGCGTTTTGGTCCCAAACCAAATGTACCAGCTAAAAAGCTCCTCAAGCAGGCCATGAAGAACGAACGCACCCCTGGTATTGGTGTGATCGGTTCTCAAGATCATTATCCTGGCAGAGACTTAGGCAATACCAGAACACTCACTGATGCTGAAATCTTGGCAGATCTCCAGTACATTGCTAGTCACAGAACACCTGCCGAGTTGTATTTCTTTGCACTAACCAATGCTACAAGACTACAACAAGTGATGACCTTAGTGGATCAAACATTTGCGGCTCCTGCAGTCCCAAGAGCGCCAGCCATCTCACTGTAACCCACACAGTAGCGATCCCCTTTACCAGCCGCCACCACCACTGCTACCGCCCCCACTACCGGTACCACTGCTGCCACCTGAAGATACGCTACTTGAGATCGCGCTACTAATAGTGCTAATCGATGTCGTGATGTCACCGATACCACCCGTACCCACGAGCATGTAAGTATTGAAGTGTTGCCACTGCTCTGGAGAAAGTAGATCTTTTAGCTTGTGCAGCCACAACTTCGTAATACCAAATGCCATCGCATACGATAATAAACTGACTAAGTCTCCTTCTTTCTCAAAGAACACCTGGCGATGTTGCTCTACTTGCTTCATGAATAATTTGAAGCCAGAGATTTTGTCGATCATCTCTGCGCCAGCTGGAGTGATTTGGAACATGAAAGGGGCAAAGCTAAGCAGAATCAATGCAGCAATAAAAAATGACAGGGCAAACAGTAAACCGTAGTAGCCACCACCAATGAGAGCAGTGAAAGCAAGGATCACACCAGTGACAAAAAATATCGTAGAAAAATCCCATTTGTACTTGGCAACATAGTGTTTCGCCTGCAGATTAGCTCGAGTACGTTCTTCAATCTCAGGAATCTTCTTGTGCAGTCCCATTTGGAGCTCGGCCTTAGACACAAACCCCGAAGGACTACTAACCCGACAGCTCATCAGATCTTGAAGCAAATTAAGTTCATCCATCGTAATCCTGGCGCTCTTCGCCTCATCCAACATACTCTCAAACATCACATCAGTACTGAGCCCCCACCACTTCTTGGTAATGTGGATTCTGAGGAATTCTTTTACTGCCAGATTCATGACACCAATACTGAGAAGCTTCTTCTGCCAGCGCCCATGATGAAGCAACAAAGCCATCTCCATCGCCGACATTTGTTCTGGTGGTGCATACTCAGCGATAATCGTCCGATTGGTTTTGGCATCTCGACCAAAGCGATACCAGAGGGCAAAAGTAATGATGAAGATCAAGATCGGCAATGCGTAGAGTATCCTTGGCAGTAGTTGCTCACTGAAGCTACCAACATAGGGAGTAAATATACTTTGCCCACCAGGACCTTTGGCAATCTGCACCGTGGTAGTCACCCCTTCATTGCGACCAATAGTCTTGGTAGCTTGTACCACTAACCGAGTAGGCGACACCCATTCTGTTTTCACTCCTTGCAAGAGATTAGTCCCCCGCTTGCCCAAAGTAGCGCTGACACTTTGAGCGACTGCATTGGAAGGAAAATCAATCGTCGCTTGAAAATTATCGATTTCTAAATCCCAGAAAGCACCCAAGGTATCCCATTTCCATTGATCATACTGAGGATTGCTAGTATCAATCACATTGCCAACTTGATACTGGATCTGGTACTGGTTCACGCCATGGATCAACTGGTCTTCCTCACCAATTCTCCAGCTGACAGTATGTTCCCAATTGTTTTTACTTTCTGAATAAGGCAATGACTGACCAGCAAAGTTCGTAATCGATTGCAAAGTAATCGGCGCATTGACCATATTTCCAGCTTGATCCCGATAGCGTGTCGAGGTGACTTGGAAAATACCATGCTTATTAGTGAGATTGCCCACATCAGCAGTAATTTTCTCGGTCACATCCATCCGCGAATCAGGATGCACCACAAAATGGACATCATAACTACGAAAGTAAATATTGGTCACCACTCTCCTACCCTCAGGGACACTGAGTTCCAAGGCATGCACAAGAGGCATGCTCGCCACTACCAAAACCACCGCACCAACAGTAGCTAGCAACAAACGCCCAATACAGCGAGACAAGTACGACATGAAGAGGGAATAAGAAATGATCGAGATATTTCAGCTTTATCTAGCCATACTTATGATTACTTTACAATATCTTCATTGGCATCAAAATCTCGCTATTTCAACAATAGTCGGGCATCTCTCAATACTAGCTTGGCATCAATTCTACCAATAGTAATTAGCATTTCGCTAAGACGTCTGCGGTCAGCGGAGAACTCCGGGGCAGCAGCTGGATAATTTGGTTTACTTTCAAAGTCACATTTTATTGACGCCAAACTATAGATTACCACTTCCTTCAATTGGGGATAACCTGCTTGATCAGGATCAAATCTGTCATTCACGCTTACCAACTGCTCATATGCACTGAGCACGCTGAGCATTTGGTCTCCACGCCAACTAGCAAATTTGTACTGTGCATTGAGAGCAGCAATTTTTAATGCTGCTTGCACCTCTACCAGTTCTTCTCCCGCCAACCTAGAGCCATCTAGTGCTAATTGCTTCGTCAATGTTCCTTTGAGAAAGTCCACATCTGTACGATCATGCGGTTTTTCCCCTCCACCAGGAGAATCAAAAAGATCGCCTTTTACTCCAACGATAAATTTAGCAATAGCAGGAGTAGCACTCTTAGTATCATGAATCATCTTGCTTAACTCATGCCGAGAACCATCAGCAAAACGGAGGCGCACAACCTCCCAAATACTGACACTGGTTGCTTTTCCATTTAATTGTGCATTTATTTCAATCGCGGCTTTCTCGACCTCAGTCACATACATAGCATGGATTCGACTCGCGATTTCCGCTTCATAGGCAATATCATCAACCGTGGTTCTTACCTTCTTGATGCCATGGATATCAACAAGGCTCGCCAATCTAGCTCCATCACGTGGTCCCATTACCACCTTTTTTCTGTCTCTTTCTGCTCCGGATGGTAATGCCGCAACGATGCTCTCTCGTGTCAAAACACGGTGCCTCTCTTCAATTTCAGCTAATGTATCTCTAAAGACATGGACCTCATGCATATCAGCAAGTGCTTTCAGCACAGCACGATCATTGGGACCCATTGCCGGTTTTCTATCCATTCCTTCCAGTGCCATAGAGATAAACTAATTGAACAATCTGTCTATTATAGCGTAAAGAAAGCTTACTATCTATAGTAAAGCCATCTCTTTGATGCAGAAGTAGAACAGCAATACTATACAAACTTACGCCTGACCGGTCTTCGCTAGCCCAGCCATGGCTAACCGTGTGATCAGCACATGAGAACCATAGGATTCCATCAACCAGAATACTGACCACAACTGCATCAAAGCATCCAGATTCCCTAGATACAAACCGATCATTTCCTCTCTAAAACGTATGGATACAGAAGTAGCCTCAGACGAAGATGTTACTCTTTCCATTCTCATCTTAAAATTAGCCACCAAGCCTGCAGCATCTGCTTGTTTTTCTGTAGGCAACAATGATGCAAATGCAGCATTGGTAAAGTCTGGAAGATGTTCTTTTAACATACAATTAGCGTGATTAGTGCAGGAGATTTTATAGCCAACATTTCTAGTATTCCCCTGGTGATAATTCAGCCAAGACATCTTGATAATCTGACAACGGACGCATGATGCTCAGTTGATAAGCAAGATAGCTACCTCTGGCTGGATCCTCACTCCGAACCCGAAGCATAGTAGCAATTTGTTCTGACTGACGAGCGATCAAGGCTGCCAAAGCAGCACGAATTGCTGTCTGAACCTCAGCTCTAGCCCCGGCAAAGAAAGTAAATGCTAATTCAGGATCTTGTTCAAGCACCCTGACAAATAGTTCTTGTAATTCTGCTCCAGAGAGCGCACTCACACGCTCGCTCAACATCTCTTGCACACAAGATCTGACTTCATCTCTAGACTGTTGATAAGGCACAAAAGGAGCAAGTGAACAGGCACCAAGGATTGAAGGAATGCTGCCACCAGCGGTCAGGATTCTTCTGGCTTGCACTCGAGAACCAGCTTGCAATTCTCGCATAGCCAAAGTATCCAGCTCATCCTCTAGACAAGTCCTGACCACAGCAGCACGAGCCGGATTTTCTGCGTCAGGGAGACCTGGAACATCATAATCAGCGGACAGAATGGCTCTTGTCAAAGATGACACAGTACTAAATGAGTACCCTCCCTGGGCTTGAGCGTTCTGAATATCCATTGCCACCATTCCACCAATATGACAAAGCTCATTGGCCCGAGCCTGCCGTCTTTGTTCCGCTGTCAGCTCATCAGCTGGTTCAATAGCTGTAGATGGTTCAGTTGGAATACCAGCACTCAACCCAGCATTATTCTGAAACAGTACACCAATGGGATGAGGAACAGTGGATCCAAAGTACTGTGGCATTGGCATAGTACGCACTCGAGGTCGACGTCGAGTTGTGGCCGTAGCGACAGGGCTTGATGACCGATGATCCTGATCTCTGCAAGCACTACGCAGTCCAGTGCCAACAAGCCCCACAACCAAAATTCCAAACATAGCCGATCGCCAAGAAGTTTGTTCTTGTGATCTTTTGTCCTGTAATTTTTCTAATCTCTTCATAGGATCTAAGCGATATTTTATACAAACAGAAGAAAACATTCTAATACCAAAAATGAAAGAGTCAATACACCTATAGCAAACCTGGCGATACGCTCTCACCAATCACTAGATTCAATGAAGGTTTAGCTAAAGCACTTTTGGATCAAATCACACGCCACAACCAATTAGTGGATCTCTGTAGCTAGAATACTTCTAAAAACTTTGATCTCGCCCAAGAAAGGGTATTCACCCTCAGGAGCTTTGCTCACCTGATTGCTGTAAAAGTTCTTCTGTGCAAATGTATTGAACTGATCAACAGAAGCAAAGAAGGTCAATATATACTCTGCTTTCAACTGCCAAAAGTCCTTTCCGGCAAACATGTGCTGAACATAGTCACTAAGAGCAACAATCCACTCGTGAGTCGGTATCGCCGTGGGGGCTGTTCGACCAGTTTTTATGAGTACAAATGTAAAAAGGTCCAAACTAGTCACTACCACGTCATCGTTATCAAGTAAATGATTAGCAACAGTAATTTGGCTCTCACCAAAATCTGCCAGATTAAATCCATGTGTAAAAAACACACACCCATCCAATCCCAAAGCGATATCCATTGCATTGGCACAAGATTTGTTCTCGGTAAGCCACAGTGCCTTTGATGGCCATAGGCCACGCTTTTTCAAAAGCTTTGGTTCTTTGGTGGTGTGAATCAGTGCGACTTGTTTCAGCACCTGAATGTAATCCTCGATTTGGGTAGTACCAACAACAATATTATGAGTATCCCGATAGTCTCTCAAAGCAGCAAGATATCTATTTTTATTTTCGTACAACAAAGTTGGGGACGGTTGCCGAATCCTTTCAATGCTAGCAAGTACACCAGCGTCATCTATAGACAGAAGAAAGGCAATCCCATCTTCCATTCTTTTTTGGTACTTTTCTAAATCAATGGTCTTTTTCTCGCGTTCTTGTGCATCAGCAATCAGCTGATACGCATTGCAGAGGATCTCGATCTGTTTTGGTAGCTCCGAAAGCTTTTGTGCTAGAAGATCTTTATAAGACATACCAGATGAGCAACTTAAGTATCTACAGCATAAGCTTGCTGCTATGCGACACCATAGCAAAATGTATGCAGATTGAATACTCACAACTATTTGTCTCGCCCACACGTGCATAATTTCACACCATCCACTGAAAGATCTATATTCTAGACAGATGACTACTCTTTATGAATCTTTTTCTTTACAGCAATTTACTGACTCCAGAGCTCAATGGTGGATTGGCTACGCTTTTTGATTGTAAAGGCAAGTCGATGGCGATTATTCCGTCCCAGACCGGACCGAAGACTGAGTATTACTTTGAGAAGCTTAAAGCAGTATTTGCTCCTATTGGCATTACTCGCTTCATATTAGTCTCTATTGATACCGAAAAACCACTCACTGAGCTCCGCACACTACTGGACTCAGTCGATTGTATCTTTCTCTCTGGAGGAGATACTCATTATCTCCAAAAGCATATCATGCAGCCTGACATTGCTGCTTTGATCAGAGCACAGGCCGATGCAGGCAAACTGATCATCGGCCAAAGTGCCGGAGCGATAGTACTGACTCCCACTACTCGAACTAGTGACTTGCTTGGGGACGAGCCCAGAAATACCTCAGGGAACTATGATGGTCTTCATCTCAGTGACTTCGAATTTGTTCCCCATTTTGAGCCCGAGAAATCACTAGCTGCAGTTACTGCGTACGCCAAGACCACCACTCGCACTGTAATCGCCGCTAGTGAGAACTGTGCCGTCGGCGTCAAGGGTACAGAGATGAAGCTCTTTGGTGACGAACCAAACATTGTAGTTCTGAATTGAACAAATTAATGCTGGAGAAGCTCACCGGCTAACTACTGTCTGAGAATCTTCTCCATTGCTTTTCCTTTTGCGAGCTCATCAATAAGCTTATCCAAATAACGAATTTCTCGCATCGTTGGTTCTTGGATATCTTCCACTCTGACACCACAAACTACACCTTTGACCAAAGCCCGCGCTGGATTCAACTGAGGAGCATTGGCAAAGAAGGTCTCAAAGTCCGTCTTGTTTTCGATCTGCAGATCTAGTTCTTTCTGGCTATATCCGGTGAGCCACAGAATAATGCTATCAACTTCAGCTTTTGTGCGTCCCTTTTTCTCGGCCTTAGCAATATAGTAAGGATAAACACTGCCAAAGCTGACTGTATAGATTCGATGTGCCATAAATATTTTGTTAATCAGCTCCCCCTCCTACAAACCAGAGTAACTCTCTTACTATGCACTGTTATCTATTAAAAATAGCTAGACACTGACAAACCCAACTCTAGTATCACTTCACAGCCTAGTCAAAAATGTGTAACAATCCACCTTCATCGCATCTCAGCAATCAAAATCTAATGGCTGCATAGCAGTTGTAGTAGCAATGATTAGACGAAGCGAGAAAAAAAGCTTAAGAATGTGGGTGTTTTTATTATCCTTCTATGTTTTCGTTCTTAAAAAAAGAGCAGCCGACCTCAAAGAAAAGTGGACTATCGCTCAAGCCACGAAAATATTTTTTCCGCGACTTGATCATTGTCGTTGGGATTGTATTAGTCTGGCGTAGTATCTGGCACTTTGCCGATCGAATACTATTTCCTGAAGCCCCCTTTGTCGGTGAAGTTGTCGGGATACTCCTGGGACTGTTCTTACTCTACTTGCCAGATGGTGACTTGTCTCATCTCTCTGGAGACGTACATCATGAACATCACCATTATTACAATCACAAGAAGAAATAAAGTCATAATCACCCGCCAATTACCAAGACCACAGAGCCTACTTTTTCTTCAGCAATCACTGCATCACCCCACAGTTTTCCAAGAAGTCGACATAGAGAGCAGGCTCTTGAATCTTTTTCATCACCACCTTCTCAGCATACCCACCTGAAGCTGAAATACTCAAAACGATATTGCCATAGTTGAAGATCTTACCAAAAATAGTTTGCTCCATTGAGACATCCCGAACATTTTTCAAATCAGACATATGCTCTTTGGTGTGGAGAAATCCCTTGTACTCATAGAGCTTCTTTTGATCATAATCAATGTGATATTTGTGATACAACCAATGAAAAACTATAAACAGGATCAAGACAATCTGCACCAGTGATTTGAACAAATACAAACCAGTCAGCAACAAAACCAGATTGCTATACACCTCAATCTGCACGGTTTGAAACAACAGTCTATCAATGACCAGGTAGACAATATCAATCACAAAAAGCGTCACAAAAAGCTTGATTGCCAACAAAAATATACTGCCATGAATAGGCTCATGACTATTGAGTGATCTATTATGCATATATTGGGGTTAATGAATAACCTAACTCTACATCAGTAGTAAGAAAGGGACAACAAAAAGGCCGTGATCAATCCATGATTACTCTGTTCAGCCACTATCATGCATTAATAATTCCCTCTGATGACGCACACAATTGTGTATGTTAGTTTGTAAGCAGTCTTTACCTCGTTCCTATGGTACCTGATCAGGCAAAGTTGGTGTTCAAAGGAAAGTTGTATGATACGTATCAATGGGAACAAGAAATGTTTGACGGCAGCATGGCCACATTTGAAATGCTCAAGCGGCCCTACAATGGCTGTGTGATTCCGGTGATTGACGGCAAGATTATGGTGTTGGAACAAGTACAGCCCGGCAAGCCCCCTTTTCTTTCATTGCCTGGTGGCCGATGCGACCCTGGTGAAGACACACTGACAGCGGCGAAGCGAGAGCTACTAGAAGAAACAGGGTATAGAGCGACTACTTGGTCTCTTTGGTTGGAGACAATCCCCGAAGAAAAAGTAGACTGGCAGATCCACACCTATATAGCACGGGATTGTGTATCAGAAGAAACACTCCAACTTGATAGTGGTGAACGAATCAAAACCAAACTGATTACATTCGAAGAATTCTTGCTCCTGTCTGACAATCCTCTCTTTCGCAATAAAGATGCGATTACCGAACTCCTAAGAGTACGCCTAGACCCAGCAAAAAAAGCACAATTAAAAACACTGTTGTTCGGAGCGGCCTAAAGTAACAAACAAAAAGGGGGCAAAATGCCCCCTAGAACTACTACTGGTCAGTACTGCTTGCGACTTTACTGCAGCTTATCCACATCGACGACACGGTCATACCGTCGGCCATCAAATAAAATCGTCGGGATCTTTCTAGTGCGGATCTGTTCATTGACCGTTGTGCGCTGAGCCTTGAGACTGGCTTTGACTTCATCGCTAGTGCTCAGATCCGTAATCGTACCAATCTGCTCTTCTGAATAGCCAATTTGCTGCAAATACTGCTGCAGTTGGGCTTTTACAACATTGGCATCTTCGGTAGCATTGAAGACTTCCTGCATCGTCCTACCATCAGGGCTCTCACCAAAGACTTTCTCCAACAATTGCCAATCTCCCGTAATCGTCGCATTGGCCAAAGGCACCTTCTTGGCTGCTTCAATATACGATGCGATCAGATAAGAATGCGGGAACTTATAGTTCTCTTCCCAGATCTCAATTGGATAGAGTATGTAAGCTAGATTATATCGATCGGTAAAACCAGCGGCCTTGATATTCTCTCCCAGTTTCTTACAGAAAACACAGCTAGGGTCGATGATCTCTAGAGCCACCGGTTTGTCTGCCTGATAGCCACCATAATAGCTCACCGTCGCAGGCACATAGGCTTCTGCTTCCCAGGTCTTCCAACGATCAGGCATCCTCGCGATCGTATTCCAGACAGAGAACTCATTAGTAGAGGATATACTATCAATACCACAAGCCTCGCCACCCAGTGAACATGACTCTACGTTTTGGGGATTGCAGGTGTCATAGACATAGAGATTCAGACCTGCTTGGGCTACATACAGCGTGCTCCAGATCGTAAGAATGACAAAGATGAAGGCAAATACATTGGCAAAGCGACTGAGAAAGTTGGCGAGCTTCGGATGCGTAAATATCAGCTTTCCTAGAAACTTACCTTTGAGTTCTTGAGAAAAGTTGATATCACAAGGACGAAATGTCAATTTGCGAATGACACAGTACCACCCTTTTTTGGCCAGCTTCCGATAGCTAGCTGAGAAAATACCCAGAATTGAAAATATAATAAACGCGGCGATACAAAGCATAAAGGTTATTTAATAACTGCTAACAGATAGTTTAATTTCTCAAGCAAGTAATCAACTTGCTCAGATGTGTTGTGTAGACCAAGAGAGACTCGTAATAATGGTGGATACTTCATCTTATTCTTCAAGTAATAGTGACAACAAAAGAACCCCGAGCGACACATGATGTTCTGCTTGCCCAAATACATCGCCAGCGTATGACTATCTACTCTCTCTGGGTAGAACGCCACAACAGCTGACGACTGTACGTTGATCATCTTCACCTGAGGCAATGCCTGCATGCCAGCAAAGAGCTGCTCACTCAAGCCCTTTTCATACTGCTGAGCAGTTTTTTGCTGATGACGAAATGATCCATACCACTTGATCGCAGCATCCAGACCAATAATCGCAGCATAGTCCTGCAAGCCAAGCTCCAATCGCGAGAATAGCTCATCAGGAGCAAGCAGAAGCTGATAGTCATGTTCCTGCACGTCCCCCACCGTACCACCACCAAGAAAGGTTGGTTCTAGTTGCTTCAATAAATCATGCGTGATCACAATAAAACCACAGCTCGGTGCATACATCTTGTGACCAGAAGCAAACAAAGCATCAAACTTCACCCCATGAAGCAGCTCCACATGATGGGCCAAAGTCTGACAACAATCCAACAACAGCAAGCCATCCTGCTCATGAATATCATCTGCTAGCTGTTTGAGATTGCTGAGACATCGGCCATCGATATTACTAGTGACATTCACAACCACAATTGCTTGAGCCAATTGTTCTTTCGTATAGAGCAAATTCCCATCCTGATCTCGAGCCAAGACCAATCTAGTCAGCTGATGCTGCTTGGCATAAGTAATCGTGGGGAGGAACACCGAGTTGTGCTCGATGTCTGATGTGATCACCGTACGATACTTGGCAGCAGGAATTTGTTGAAGCACTAGATTGATGCCATAAGTAGCATTCAGGGTAAAAGCAACCGAATAATGCTTTGCTGAAGCACCAACAAAACTAAGGATCGTCTTTCTAGCCGCCTCGATCTTCTCATCGACGATCTCCCCCCAAGGATACTTCACCCGGCCACCACAGGCATTGTGCTCCTGATAATAAGCCATTTCAGCATCGATCACCGGTTGGGGGCGCAGGGTTTGGCAAGCGGAATCAAAATAATAAGCATCTCTAGACAGATACGAAAAATCACCCAGCATCTTGGCTTCAGCTTTTGCTTCATTGCTCCAGAATTTGAAACTCATAGTCCTTACAAAAAGAAATACACAGCATTATTGCAGCTGTACTCTCAAAAGTAAAAACTAATTACCATCAACATGAAGTAGTGGACCTCAATGGGCCAATCTCCAGAGGAAATCCCTCCCAGCACACTATCGCTTGCTGCTCACTTTAGGCAGCACAGAGTGTTTGGGTTACTGATTGGAGCGTTGGATTACCAAGCACTTGATTCAAGAAATCCTTGGCTGCATTCTTAGCAACCGTCACATCAGCGTCGGTAGGGCGAATAGAAGCCTCACCAAGTGACAGCGCATAGATCAAGCCTACTCCCACCTGCTCAATCGATAAGTGCATGCGTGCCAAAGAATCCTTGAGTGAGTAATCCTCACTATTGAACTGCGCCATATTGGCCATATTTCCTATTGATGAAAGCTCTCCCCCCTCAATACCGGCAACCAATGGGATTTGTGGTTTATTGGGGAGCAGATCGAGGCCCATCTTGACCGCTACATAATTGTCGGCAACCATACTAAAGGCCATCACTACCAAGAAAATTACGATTTCTTTCTGAGTAGTACTCAGTCCCATTGCTTCGAGCTTATGGACAAACTTTTGCAAGAGCGGCAGCAAGAATGGCACACAATTAGCTTGGAATGGGAACACATTCAAAACGTCTCCAATATTGTGCCCAAACGCCGTCTTGATTCTATGGACATCAGTAGTCCGTGCCGGTGCTTTCAAAATATAGTCTAGCAAAGCTCTCCATGAGCTTACTTTTGGCCCCTCCGTGCCTTCCTCCGCATACACAGATGGTAGCAGCAGCTTTAAATTGGCAATATGAGCCTCAGCCTCATCTTCTTTGATCCCATAGCTTAATAATATCTTTTTGGCTGCTACGAAATCACGACTCAATAAAGCTTTATTCAAATCATCTTTGACACTATCATTATCATTACTGGCAGTTTGATACTCAACCTCCACACCCAATCCACCGACAGCAGCATCCACTTTTTGACGCCAAGCCAAATCATCAGCATCGGCCACCATACCTTCGAAATCCTCAGATGAGGCTTTGTCCAAGTTCTTATCCCAAGGCAAGCGAAAAAGATTCTCGAGCTTACTACTGACAGCCTTACCAATTTCAAACTCCAACCCAATCGGACTCTGTGCCCATTTTGCATCAGCACCTGAAAAATATTTGGCGGCATTTCCTAATGAACTGGTAATGATTTTGACTAGGAAAGGAATATTTTCCGTAATCCCCTTGTACGATTGAGCAATAGCAGTAGCCAAGGGATTCTTGTCCCCTGCCCGCTTGGCTAAGCACAGATTCATTTGGATAGTTGATGCTACCAAGGAATTCAATGCCAATGGCAGCATCCGAGTCAGTTGCCAAACCACAGCTTCTTTGAAGCCGTATTTGTCGATCAATGCCAAAAATGGTGGATCACCAAACAACAAATAACCAGCACGACCACTACTATGACCGATACTAATCGCCATGAAGTCTTTGTCGCCCTCCGCCAGTCTATTGGCAGTACTAGCAATGATTGACGCATTACCGACCGTGGTCACCACCGGTGCCACAAAAGAGCTAAACATATTCAAGAGAGCCACTTGTGATGCAGCATCAGGCTGTCGTCCCATCAGTTCTTCACAGCTCTTGGTCAGATCGAGCTTCAATCCATCACCAATAGCAACCGTACCTACAATTACCCCCAAAGTCTTCATGTTACTTTTGACCTCCTTGGCCAAGTGATCTTGTTGATCAGGAGTAGACTGCTGATATTTAGCAGCAAGTAATGCTCCCATCGCAGAATAGTGCCACTTATTAATACTATTGCCTCTCGCCAGTGTAGTCACACCATGCAAAAATAAACCTGCTCCCAACAAATCCACAGCATTATACTCAGCCAGCTCTGGAGCGAGACGAGCAATGTCAGCTTCGGCTCTAGCTACAGATGGATGTGGGCGATCGTGTTTTTCCGGATGCTGTTCTGGCAACATACCAGCAGCAGTAGCAGTGACAGCACCCGCTGCCACAAACTTCAAAAATACACGCCGGCTTGTACCTAAATCTCTTTCGGGAACTGGGTCTAATCTCTCTGACATAAATAAAATTTGGGTCGTGATAATAATGCGGGAGCTCAACTACGTCAACTGTAATAAGCTCCTATTAGTATACGCCAAAACACTGGACGAATGCTACTACTGTTTGCGCAGAATAGTGAGCTGCTGAGTCAACGTCAGACGTTCATTTTCTAGATAACGGAACTGAATCGGCAAAAGGGGCACGCTGCCAGCTAGTTGATCCTTTACCCTAGCCAAATAAGCTTCGATGGTCTCGATCGACACCTCGGTTACCTGGTCTAGCGTATATGCTAGAAGCGTGACACTATTTTGATCATTGTTGATAAACAACAATCCATTTCTGACCATAAAGCCTTCCTCAAGGTTGCCATGTTTGACCCTGACCACACTAAAAGAGATCTTGGCAGTCAGGGAAGCATGTTTGGCATAGACAACCAAAGGACCATCCTCAGTGACAAGATTGATGCAGTCTACATCCTGAAAAGACAGTGTCTGATCAGGAGTACGAATGGTAACTAAAGAAATCTGCTTCATAGTAGTTTACTTAGTTCTCGCACGCTCCTTCACCTCTTCAATATTGCCGGCCATATAGAAATGCTGTTCATCAATAGCATCACAAGCTCCAGACAGAATTTCCTTAAAGCTCTGGACGGTGTCAGCCTTGCTGACGAATTTTCCGGGAGCTCCTGTAAACTGCTCAGCGACGAAAAAGCTTTGTGATAGGAACTTTTGCACTTTTCGAGCACGCTGCACTAGTTTTTTGTCATCTTCTGACAATTCCTCCATACCCAAAATCGCGATCACGTCTTGCAACTCTTTGTAGCGTTGCAAAATACGACGAACTTCTTGAGCGACCTGATAATGCTCTTCACCGACAATTGATGGCTCGATCGCAAGTGAAGTAGAGTCCAAGGGATCGACAGCAGGATAAATACCAATCGAAGAGAGTGTTCTAGAGAGCACAATCGTCGCATCCAAATGGGCAAAAGTAGTCGCTGGTGCTGGATCAGTCATATCATCAGCAGGCACATATACTGCTTGTACAGAAGTAATCGAACCATTTTTGGTAGTCGTAATACGCTCTTGGAGGACCGCCATATCAGTCGCCAAGGTTGGTTGATAACCAACGGCACTAGGCATGCGCCCGAGCAAAGCAGACACCTCAGCACCTGCTTGGGTAAAACGGAAAATGTTGTCCACAAACATCAAAATATCTTTCCCCTCATCACGGAACTTCTCGGCAATGGTCAAACCAGTAAAAGCAACACGCATACGAGCTCCAGGTGGTTCATTCATTTGACCAAACACCATGGCCAGCTTATCGATCACCCCACTATCTTTCATTTCATTGATCAAATCATTTCCTTCACGAGAGCGTTCACCTACTCCAGCAAACACTGAGTAACCACCATGAGCCATGGCGACATTGTGAATCAACTCTTGCATGATCACGGTCTTACCAACACCGGCACCACCAAACATGGCGATTTTGCCACCTTTGGTAAATGGACAGAGCAGGTCGATCACTTTGATCCCAGTCTCTAACAGCTCAATCTTGGAGCTTTGCTCGGTGAATGTTGGTGGTAGTGCATGAATAGAGCGACGCTCGATATTCGCAGGCAGCGCTGCCCCACCATCGATCAAATCACCAGTGACATTGAGTACACGTCCCAACACCTCTTTGCCGACGGGAGTAGAAATTGGTGCTTCAGTATTGGTCACCTCTTGGTCACATTGCAAACTATCCGTGCTCGTCATCGCGACTGTGCGGACGATGCCAGAGCCAAGATGGCTCTGTACTTCTAATGTCACTACTTCACCTTTGGTATTCTTGGTAATCAAGGCATCATAAGTGTCAGGAATGTGGTTGGCGAAGTAGACATCGACCACCACACCAATAATACGAGTTATTCGTCCGACATGTTTTGTCTGTTGGGTCATATAGATGATTAAGATTGAGAAACGGCTTCACTACTATTCACGAGATCAGCTAACTCAGCGGTAATACTTTGCTGACGAGCTTTATTGAGTGCCAAAGTGAGATTGTCAAGAATTTCATCGGTAGCATCAGTAGCACTTTTCATTGCCACCATGCGGCTAGAGTACTCAGTTGCTTTGAGCTCTAGGAAAGAACTATAAAATAAACTAAATACCAATTGTTCGATCAGGGTATTTGCAATATCAGCAGCTGATGGTTCATACATCATATAGTCAGTCCCCAAAGCAAATTGAGCATTCTGATCTGGTTCTGGACCAAGCAAAGACGGTAGTGATGTTAGCGATAGAGGAAGCAAGGTTTGCACCTGGGGGTAATACACAAACGGATTTTTGTAAAAAGGGACCACCGTATAGACCGTTCGGCATTGCTTGCTTTCCCAAATATCCAAAATAGCGTGCACATATGACAAGGCTTCCACTGGACTGAGCTGCTCAGTAATATTCTCAAAATGGGCCTCGACGGGAATATGATTGAACTGGGCATGAGCATAGGCCTTTTTACCAAAAGTCAGCAATATTCTTTGCTCAGCAGGACAGGACAACCATGCTTCTGACTGAAATAGTGTCTTCTCGAGATCATTATTCAATCCACCACAGAGACCTTTGTCTGAAGTGTAGATAATAAACAACACCGGTCCTGATGTGCGAACCTGTAGTAAGGGGTGCACATTGAAGCTTTGAAAATTCGCTTGCAACAAATGAATCAGATCCCAGGCAAAGTGACGGGCACTCTGCACTCGGCGCTGGAAAGAGCGCATTTTGCTAGCAGCAACGAGCTCCATCGCTTTTGTCATCTTGCGAGTCCCTTTGAAACTATGAATTTTCTTCTTGGTCTCAAGTAAAATACCAGACATAGCAGAATTTATTGAAGTAAATCAGCCAAAGCCGCCTTGATCATAGCCTCTACTTCGGGAGTGAGCTCTTTCTTGTCCATGATTGCCTTGATCAGTTCTTTCTGGCTCACCTCAGCAGTAGCTAGCATCTGTCCCACTACCTCACTCACCTGTTCAGGTTGATACCGGTCTAAGTAGCCATTGACTACAGCATAAATAAGCAGCGCCTCTTGCCACAAAAGATAAGGAGCGAGATTGCGTTGTTTCAAGACCTCGATGATGCGTCTACCACGAATCAATTGTTGCTTAGATGATTCTTCCAGATCACTAGCGAATTGTGAGAAGGCCTCCAATTCATAATACTGAGCTAATTCCAACTTCACTTTACTAGCAATTTTTTTGATAATTTTGGTCTGAGCCGCACCACCGACACGAGAGACTGAGACACCAACATTGATCGCTGGGCGAATTCCCTTGTAGAACAAAGTACTATCCAAGAAAATCTGACCATCAGTGATCGAGATCACATTCGTGGGGATATAAGCAGACACATCTCCAGCCAGGGTCTCAATAATTGGCAATGCAGTAATACTACCACCGCCAAACTCCTCACTGACGCGACAAGCACGTTCAAGCAAACGTGAATGGGTATAGAATACGTCTCCAGGATAGGCTTCACGTCCTGGTGGTCGTCGCAAGAGCAAAGACATTTCGCGGTACGCTACAGCATGCTTTGATAAGTCATCATAGACAATCAACACATCTTTGCCTTGATCCATAAAGTACTCTGCTAATGCCACACCAGCATATGGGGCCAAAAACTGCAGGGATGCTGACTGAGAAGCTGATGCTGATACGACGATGGTATAATCCAAAGCTTCATTGGCACGGAGCATCTCAACCACACGAGCGATTTTCGCCTCACGCTGGCCGATACCGACATAGATACAAATCACATCTTGTCCCTTTTGGTTGATGATGGCATCAAGAGCAATTGCTGACTTTCCTGTCTGTCGATCACCAATAATCAATTCGCGCTGACCTCGACCAATTGGGATCAAAGCATCAACAGCCAAAATTCCGGTTTGCAGTGGTACTGATACTGATTTTCGAGTCATCACACCAGGAGCCACTTTTTCTAATGGATAGTGCTTCTGAGCCTTCACTGCTCTGCCACCATCAATGGGATTGCCCAAGGAATCGACAACGCGACCAAGTAGCTCATCAGCACAACCGATCTCCAATTGAGGACTGAGAAGGTGGACCAACAAACCTTCTTTCAAGCGATCATCAGCAACCAAGACCAAAGCATAGGTCACATCTTTGTCGAGATTCATTACTAGCGCTCTTGTAGTAGTACCTTCGACTTCTAAGACACCACCCATAGGAACATTCTTGAGCCCCTTGATCACCAAGACACCGTCTTTGTAAGATTGCACTACACCAGCTTGCTTCGCCTCTGGTTTGTCACCATCCATCGATTGCAAAGCGTCTTGTACGGTATCGAGAAATTGCTGCAATTTTGCTGTCATAAAGTTGTGACGTTATAGAACATTAAGCTTCTGTGAGATGCGAGCTATTCTCTGACTCCAAGAATAATCCTGCACTCGTCCATTTTTGAGCACTCTGAGACCACCCAACAAATCAGCCTTCACATGGAAGAAAACCACATCACCAGCATAGGTGTTCCTGATCGCTTTTTTTGTTTCTAGATCAAGAGACAATGGGGACTCCACCAAAACAGAGCCACCAGGGATAGCAAACTTTCTCAACATATCTTCGGCACTGGTTTCGATTTGAGCAGTACTATAGCTCGTCAACACACTTTGCTCAGCGGGAGTGAAATGTAAACCAGCAACACTCTTCGCCTTGTCAGCTAATGAACGTGCACCAAAGTCATCAGCAAGGGTATCGACCATAAGAAGAAATCCCTTCAGATAGTAGTCAATCAGTGCTTGTAGCAAACCAGTCATTTCTACCTGTCCCAAGAACAAACTCTGCGTATCAGCCAAGAAGTCACGTTCACTGACACTCATGATGTATGGCTGGAGCCAAGTAGCGAGCTGAGCTGTTTTTTCCTGACGCTCTGAAGAAGACAATTCAAAGAAATCGCGATTGGCAGCAAGCATCCGAGCTACTGCCAACAACTGATCTCCCCACAATGTAGTGATCAACGGATCATTATACAGCATAGACTATAGTTTTTTCTCGAGTTGTTGCCAGCTCTTATTGATACTAGCCGCAACCGTCTTTTCTGAGACCTCAGTCATTGCGATATGCAGCACCGCTGACTGCACCACTTGAATAAGCTTCGCCTCAACCTCTGCTATCAGTTGTTGTTTCTCTTCACTAATAGCTAGTCGCGCATCAGCAAGAAGTTTCTCCCGATCGATGGCGATTTGATCGAGCATTTCTTTCTTTTTCTGCTGCAATTCTTTCTTGACCAATGCAGTTTCTTCTTCAAGTTTTTTCAAAAGCGCTTTGCGATCTTTCTCAGCTAGATCAGTTTGCTTGACTAGCTCAGCACGCAAATTATTGGCATCGTTGATATTCTCGCTGATCAGCTGACGTCTAGCATCCACAGCCTTGAGAATCCGTGGATAAACAAACTTCGCCAATACGGCTAGAAGAAGCCCATAATTTATGAGGTACAATAGTACACTCCACCAATCAATACCGATTTTAGAAAAGCCCTCCATATCAGGACAAATTAGCAATAATAATCTGCAATGCGATCAAATGATTACGCAAAGAGAATGATCAATGAAATAACCAAACAATAAATACCTGTAGATTCACAGATCGCCATGAACACTACTGAGTTGGTAAACAACTTATCTGCAGTCTCAGGGTTGCGAGCCATACCCTCTACTGCTTTTGCTGCTACCATTCCTTCGGCAATAGCCGGAGCGATTGAACCGATAGCCATACAAATGCCTGCTGCTAAATATTTTGCTGAAATTGGATCCATAAAATAAAAATAAAGTTAGTTAAGTACGCACAGGTTGCTCACTGGACTTTTCCGGAATAGAAGAAAGCACACTACTGAGGAATTGTACAGAGAGCAAAGAAAATACGACTGCCTGCACCAAGGCAGAAAATAGGCCCAGTACATAGAAAGGTACTGGCACCAAGAACTGCGTAAAAAATGCCAGGTTGATAATCACCAGCGACATCAAGTCACCGGATAAGAGATTACCAAACAAACGACATGATATGGAGATGATCTTGGCAAATTCACCAATAATGTCCATAAAGCCCAAAAATAAACTAATCAAAGCTTGGGTGAAATCAGAGAATGATCGCACCTTGAACAGCGGTGCAATTCGAATATAATTACCCAAATGACCGATTGGTCGTTTTACAAAAGCAATAATATGACCAGACAAGACCACAAACAATCCCAGTGCCAGCGTTAGACTCAAGTGAGCAGTGGGCGTAGTCAACAACGGCCCATCATTATAAACAACCGATGACAACAATGGGTAGAGTGAGAAATAATTAGCCACCAGAATAAACAGAAACAAGGTCACTACCACTGACAACACATAGCTACGATACCTGGGAGCACATACCATCACTACCTGTTCCCAAAACCACACCGTAATAAACTCAAATACTACTTGGCCACGTGAAGGTACCAATGAAAGCTTGCGAGTGCACAAAAAAGCAATCAACAGTACTACTACAGTTACCAGAAAAGCGGACAAATGTGCACTAGTAATAGCGAAGGGCCCGATCGAAGTCAAAATACGAGGAACAATGGCTAATTCCATAAATTATTTAATCATTTTATCTTGATGTTGCTTGACGAGTGCTCTAGTAATCTTGAGCAGGACAATCTGTAAGAGCACAAAAGCCACAACCAGCATGACCACCAAAAACAACGGACCAGTTTGCAGCATCTCATCAAGAGCTCTTCCCACCAATGCAAAAACCGTTGCAAATAACAACGTCAGCCCAACAACAATCACGAATCTACGGACATGAAAAGTTGCAAATGAAGACAACATCGGAAAGGAAATCTAAAACCTGTCCGACTATACCCTGCCGTTTTTTTTTTGCAAGAGGCAAATTACACTCTAGAGTGATATTAGCTTGCGAATTTTCTTACGAATGCCAATTTCCACCAACATGCCCGCGATTGCCTCTTTATGATGCACCATTTGGTGCACTCGAGACTGAGCTAAACTCAACAAAGCACCAACGAGCATGCCAATAATTGCCGAAGCAAACACAAGTGTCATACCTGCAATAGCCCAAATCATATAGTGATACCAATTCAAAAGATCAGCAGCAGCACTAATGTGCATATACACAAAACCACCGAACACTAGGAAAAAAGCAATCCAGCCACCCATGATCCCTCCAACGCGCACATTGCTGACAATACTGCTGGATTCGCCATGCTCTGGATGAATACTATAACTAGCTGAAGCTCCTTGAGTATCTTGATACAGCATAAAGGTAGAAGTTAGTAATCAATAACTAGAACCGTATTTGCCTCTCCATGTCTGACTAGACCTGCTTCCAAGATAGCATTTTTTATTTGAGGATTGAAGACCCACTACTGATAGTGATTGGCTATGCTTGTCATAGTATTGCCCAATACTGCACCACCTGACTACCAACAAAAAGCAGATCCGCACTTAGTCCATTCCACGACTCATAATATGAGCTCACCCGCGCCATGACGAATATATTCGATCCCCCCTTGATCTAACCTCACAATAGTCGATGCCAACTGAGGATGATCATGGAAAGGGAAGACAAAGTCCACTGCTGTTTTGAAAGAAATAGCATCGCTACTTTGCGTCGGTCCCTCACCAGAGAGATTCAATGAAGTCTGAGCCAATGGTCCAGTCACACTGAGGATTTCCTTAGCTACAGCATGATCCGGACAACGAAAACCGACATACTGTTGATCACCAACTACTTGATACAAGTAAGGTGGTAGTGAGACTGTCACCTTCAGAGGCAGAATAAAAGTTATTTTTCCCGGAGCATTACGATTGATAATACTCCATTGATC
>JAGNZB010000073.1 GCA_017984655.1 Candidatus Altimarinota bacterium | reverse complement strand
AGCAAGCACCTCATACTCCCGTACCAAGAAATAATAAAGATCCCATTCTACCGTAGCGCCATCAATTGCCTTGGTGACAAACTGAGGGGTCTTGATCGCAAGCCCAGTCTCTTCTCTCGCTTCTTGGATAGCAGCCTCTTTTGCCGCCAGCATCATGTCCTGACCACTAGCACGTAGGGCCATGTAGGCCGCCAATGAATCACAGACTTTGCCCCCAGGCAGCCGAAGATCGACTGAATTCGTCTCTTGTCTCTTTTCTTTGGTAATCAAGATTTTACCTTCAGGTGAGACAATGATCAGACGGACACCAGGTGATCGTCGATACTGTTCAAAAACACGCCCATCGTCTTGTACCGTATGGACCAGAGCGCCAATTTTTCCTGAGAACACGACAGATTCTTGCATGAAGCAATAATTAACTGCCCATACAGTAACGAAGTCGCATGATGACTGACAAGGGAATGGGTGTTTATAAAGTAATTTGCTTACAGGTAGGTGCAGTGATGATCTTTTCAAAAGTCTCAAAACCAATTGGCAGAGCCAAGATACGGTGCATGCGCTGACGTATATACAACGCTGGCATGGTACAGAGCTGGTCCAGATCAGGGTCCTGTACACTCTTCGGACCGCAGTACTGATCAAGTGTTAGACACAGATCAGTACTATTAAGGTGTTCATTCCTGACAAACTCTTCATAAGCATGGCCATTTTTAAATGCTAGACTAGTAGGATCCACACTAGCTCGCTGATAAAGCTGTGTCAGTAGGCGCGCAGAATCCCCAGTAAATGTAGTCCGAGCAATCCCGTTCTGCGTCGCAATATCAGTGAGCCACATACCCCCTCTAGCAGCTAACAAAGACCGGACTTGTCGAGTCACAAACTGCCATTGAGCAAGAGACAGATAAGGCATCAATCCTTCGCTAACCACAGCAACACCACCTGGTTGCAATCGCTGAGTCACAGTTGTCCAATGGTCTTGGTCAAAAATATCCAAGGGCTGCACCACTAGACGCTGATGATCCTCTCTGAAGCGGGGTAAATCGAGCCGTAGATCATCCATATGCCGCCGAACAAAGTGCTTGAGCTGTCTTTGCTTATCGGCCATTGGCGCCAGATCAGTGGCGATCACTTGTATATCCGGCACTAGCTCTACTAATCCCAAGGGCAGCGCGGTAGTACCAGCGGCAAGAATCAGTACATTGCGAATTTCATTTCTCCCCGCCGCCCGCTCTACTGCCAGAGCCATTGCTTGTTCTCGAGCTGCTAGAAAAAGTCCAGTCTCAAAAGGAGCCGGACAATCCGGATGTAGCTGCTGGTAGAGACTGTCGGTATGCAGATGATGGGCAAACAAACGATGGAGTGGAGCCCACAGAAAGGGTCCATCACTGTAGACGAGATCCCGAGCCCAGTGAGCAGCAATACTAGTACCACTAAGACCACCAAAGCCTTCAGGCAGATCAATGTCATCATAGACACTCTGCTCACGGGAGACATTGACTGCCCACTTGGTAGTGTCATCAGAAAAAAGCGAATGCTCTCGTCTGATTGACTTGCGCGGACGAGCCCCACGATAGCGATCAATCACAGCACCATAATGCTCATCATGATAGTGGTCAAAGCGACCAGTGATAGTATCTAGATTAGCAGGAAACAACATCGAATTCATAAAGCTAAGGTAAAGCTGCTATTGATATGCTGCGCGACAATTTGAGCCAGTCGGAAAGACCATTGATGACCATGATTGGGAATAACCAAACTCTCAGCGCCGAGAGCAGCAGCGATCTCAGCTCTCATACTGGCATTGGCAAAAGTATCGTGCTCAGGAAAAAGTAAAACCGGAGCTTCACTGGCACGGACATACGGATGATTGCGTACCGTAGCTGGACATACAGCCACAATCTTACTCAAGCACTGAGGAGCCAATCGTTGTGCCAACAAAGCGATTATGGCTCCTTGGCTATAGCCCACCACCGCTATTTGTTGGTACAGAGATGCTAGTTGGGTCGCCAAAGCAGCGATAACCACCGTGGAGTGCAGGATATCAACTTCACGCAAAGGCATTGGCGCTGGAACCCAATCTCTGATGCAGGCATCAATCCGACACCAATAGCGCTGATCACGAGACGTGGACTGACTACCGACAGCACCAACAATATCCACTGCAGTAAGCTCTCGTAGCTGGCGCATCTTTTCCATCGTATCTGTGGGCGTGACAAAAGCGCCATCCAAAAAGAGCACCACCTGGGTACTTTTTGGCTCCGGAACTAAAATCTCCCGATCACAATAATAATCAACAAGCTTCATAAAGAGTAGTGACGACACATCACTCTACCAAAGCAAGCATCTTCAATCTAGCACTTAGCTTTATTCCCCAGCTAGAAAAGGCTATACTGTAATCATATTGTTTACATATAGCAATGAAACAAAGTCAGAAGAATGAAACCAACAAAGCACTTACCAGCTTGGGAATTTCACCAGCCGCAACTGAGTTGTATATGGTGCTTTTACGTACACATGATCACAATTTCGCAAAAGTAGCTCGGCAACTGCAAATCTCACGACCACATCTCTACAAACTGTTAGCAGAACTAGAGACACATGGACTGGTCCAATTTGAGAAAGGAAAAGGAAAAGATGAACGACTCCAAGTCAGCCCACCGACCGTGATTCTGGAAAAAGTCCGTGAACAGCAACAAAGTCTGGGTACTATTGAAAGCAACTTCACAGAGGTACTCCCCCAGCTAATGAGTGCATTTAAGCAGGGTTCAGCAGCATCAAAGGTAAAGATCGTCACCGGCACAAAAGACTTTCTCAAGTTACTGATGAGTATTGCTGAAGAAGAACGCAGATCCCTGGTTTACTTCGGCTCCATTGAGCACTTCATTGATTGTATTAGCTGGAGCAATCAAGAAAAATGGATGCATGCTCGAGTGGCAGCTGGCATGAAGATCGACGCGCTAATCCTCGAGAGTGCTGAAGCCTACTTACTCAAACGACGTGACAAAGCTCAGCTACGAGAAACTCGCATTCTCACTATCCCGGACACATTTGTCACCTCCTATCATGTCTTCTCAAACAAAACCGTATTCTGGCAGCCAAAGGCCAAGCTCGCCATCCTGATCGAAGATCAGCACATTGCCCAGATGATGCGGACGATATTCTATGCCCTTTGGGAACAACAGAGCAAGGAATAACATTTCAACACAAAACAACCACACTGTCATCAATAGAACAAAAAGAGAAATCACAAAAGGATTATACTGCCCGCGAATTAGCCTAATGATCTATGACTTCTTCAACAAAAGCGGCTCTCTTGGCCTGCGGTATTGGCATCTGTGTACTGCTCTTTCTTGGCTTCGTAAACATGAGCAATCAACAGAACGCACTCCCAGCAGCTAGTGAATACTTCACCCAAAAAGCATTCATTGCTATTGAGAACAAATTACCCAATCAATCCACTGACGGCCTCACGCCAAGCATATTGCGAGCCGTGTATACCGGTATTCAGGCAGCCGACTTTGACAATGTCAGTGCCACGACAGGGAGTTACCGAGTAGTAGGAAATGATGTCGCTCTGGACCCCACCCCAAATGGGACAATGAATCAGGTATGGATTAGCAATCTAGGAATGGCACAGCTACTAGAGAATATCGGCAAGCGTCTCTCGCTACCAGTACTGACCGAGCCTGATGTCGATCAAGTATTACAAAGGATTAATGATGACAGCTTTGTGAATGATCCCCCAAAACGCACAACGCTCGAAGGCACCTATGTTTGCTTGCCACATCGCAACACTTCAGGACCACAAACTCTGGAATGCGCCCTCGGGATCAAGGCGACTGACGGTCACCACTATGCCCTAGATACCAATACTCTCCAACCCCGTGATGTGCTAGACAAGATCCAAGTCAATCAAACCATCAAGGCCACTGGCCTCTTGGTACCAGTCCAGCAACTGAGCAGTGATCATTGGCAACGCTACAATATTCGCGGCATCATGAGCGTCACTGAACTCGAACAACTCACTTAATAATCTCTATTTATGCATGCATTAGTTATCGGCGGTACAGGCATGCTCCTACCAGTAGTCAAAGAGCTAGCAGAACAAGGATACAATGTCTCAGTGATCGCCAGACAACCAGCGATCCTTCAGCAATTGGAAAATGACCAGATCACTGGTTATGCTTGTGACTATCATGATACTCAGACCTTGATCAAGACGATCAACCAAACTATCAGTGACCATGGCCCGATCGACCTCACTGTCGCTTGGATTCATAGCACAGCCACCGAAGCTGCTTTTGCGATCGCAAAACTAGTTACTGGTGATTTTTTGCACATCCTATCTGCTTCAGCAGGCAATCCTGAGTACCGCGACCCATTCAGAGTAGCAAGAATCAAAACCCTTCCCAATCTCAGCTATCGCAGAGTGATCCTCGGCTTTATTCCAACCCAGAACGGCACTCGCTGGCTCAGCAACGAAGAGATCGCTTCAGGCATCCTCTCAGCCTTCGAAAACAAAGAAGCTGAAAATGTCGTCGGCACCGTCACTCCTTGGAACAATAAGCCGCACTGGTAAAACTAGCTGCGAGCTATACTACCCACACCGTTAATTTCTTCAAGAAATCGAATCCACCGCCACCGCATGGAGCATGGTTAAAGAAGTTGCTGATCGAGAAAAGCTTTGAGAGCGACAAGATCTTGCTTCTGGTGGTCATAGAAATAAGTTGTGATGCCATTTTTGATAGCGCTATCTACTGCAGCTTGATTGTGTTCAAAATAGACTACGTCCTCACTCGCATAACCGAAATGCTGCAACATTGTTTCGTAATACTGTGGATCGGTCTTCTCAGGATTGTGTTTGAGGGTGAAGACCTCATATGGTAGCTGATCTAGTCCAAACTTGGCCATTTGTTCATCATTGGCACCGGTGAGCACAATCTTGCGGTTGGGATAGTGTTCCAACAGGGCCAACATCTCAGCAAAGACAGTACCATCGCTGAGAACCAAGCCATCAATCGCATCTACCAAAATTGTCTTCATAAAAAGCATCAGTGAGATAATTTATTCGCTTTGAGGCACGATCGATAGGAGCTCTTCGGTCTCGATCTCGTGAGCAATTGCCTTAGCTCGAGCGACGGGATCATCTATGGAAGCAATAGTAGTAGCTCCCATTTCTAGAGAGAGCTTCCAGGCACCATCCACAAAATGCATGCGGATGATACTAATATCCACCCAGCCCGCATCTTCTGGAGCAGCTTCAAAATAATAAGCAACCCACTCACCGTCGGTGAGATAGTTCAAACGCGGTAGTTGAGACAGATCGGGGAAGAAGTAAGTCCAAGCCTGCTTGGCCTCTTGATTGTCCCAGTTATCATGAAACATCTTAAACTTAGTAGCTGAAGATGAGCTAGTATCTACCAATGCCAGAAAGTGGTCGGCAGTAGGCTCAGTAATCGTCTTGAGCACCTCTTGATAATAATTGAGGAAATCAGCTTCTGAGAGAGTAGGCATAAAGATTGTTTTTTTCAGTTTAGCATTTTTTTGAAAGAGGGACAGATGGATTGTGGAAATGTTGTCTCAGGAACTAACGGAAACTGAAAAGTAAAGGTTAAAGTAAATGTAAAGGTGATTGATTTGGTTATTGGAGACGGTGAGAACCGAGATACACCGCAAAATCCTTCGCGTTGCTCAGGATGGCGGCTGCTGGTGCAGCCCTAATGCGCGAAGCACAACACACTATTGCCAATTGCTAACTCATAATTCCTAATTGCTAATTATTAGGTTCCATTTTGGTGGGTAAAAGTAGTCAATTGGTTCATTGCTGAGCTTATATGTTGCTTTGATTTGTTTGCGATTGCTTTTTAGCTCTGGGAAGGCCACCCGACAATATTTATCTGTTTCACAGAAGAGGCCTTGGC
>JAGNZB010000072.1 GCA_017984655.1 Candidatus Altimarinota bacterium | reverse complement strand
TTTACGCAAAAAACGCCACGAAAACATTGTCCATGATCGCTTTATAGATGAAGCTCAAAAAATCCACGAGACATTAGCCGTATTAACAGAGCCTCAACAACAGTCAGATATTACAACTAGAGTAGGCACTGAACTTGCAGACAGAAATGATACTATCGTGGATCAAAAAGAAGCGATCTATGATCTACTCGAACAAACTAACAATATCGATGACGCATCAAAGGCACGTCTAATGGTACTTTCAGTTGAACTGCTCAGAAAAGCTACTAGGAGCACTAATGTAGGTAATGAATTACAAAGGTTTTTCAGTGGCATCAATGGATTAGATCCACAAGTAGCTGCAAAACTAGTTGCTTCAATTGGTGGCATCATTGAGAAAAAGACTCAACTAAGAGCACCGTCGGCAACTAAAACACTGGCAGATCAACCAGAAACCAAGTTGACCACAAGCGAGGACAGCAATGAATTAGCTGCTTATGCACGAGAAAACGATATGAATATGCTGGAGATACCTGGCCCTAGACTCAACCATGTTCTTATTCCCAGAAAAGTTAACCGTCCACAGGAACCAACAGTACGTATTTATCGCGGGATCAATAATCTAGATGATCAGTCACTCAAAGCAGTCCCTTATGCAATGCGATCAAGCAATGAACAAACCAACACTAGGACACTTGAGACCATTCGACACGAAGTTGAACTATTGGCAAATGAGCCTACATACGAACATCTATTAGATTATGTGCAGAAGGCTGCGCCCTTGCTTGCTGCGCCTGAAAGAGTAAGGCTACAGCAAGAATTAGCAAAAATTGAACAACAGATACTCAGCGGAGTGGCACTGAGACGAGCCCTAATCCACGAGCAAACATTGCATCTTGGCACGGTAGCAGATAGTGGTGTTAGTCCCTATGTTTCAGCATCATTTAGCCTCGATGAGGCAAGAAGTTATGTTCGCGACCGAGGTGCTCTTGTCATCATGGACATTCCTCTTTCATTTATTGAGGACTTCAACCACACCAGTAGTGAAACTAATATAAAAGGTGCCCTGGATAAGAAATTCATTACCGCAGTTATCCCTGGCACCAAAGAAGATTTACAGGACACAGCGGCACTCAAACGAAGTCTGGATGCCATCGAGGCCGCCACTCAAGTTGTACCACTCAATGCTACAAGTGAAGCAGCTCTTCGAAACGAGCAACTGCAATCTACGCAACAAAATGACGAAAAACAGTTAACTATAGACATTGCTGCTGTACAGCAAAAGCGCGCTCTTGGCCTAGCAAAATCATTCTCAGAACTGAACTTAGACTTAGCAAATCTCAAGGCACAAGCAGCCAGCAACGGCACCGATATCTATACTGCCACGAAAAGGGCTATATTTGATCATTATGCCACAGCATTTACCGCTCTGGGAAGAGCTCACAGTGATGTTGCAGAGTATGAATACACAGATACTACCGGAGCTAAAAGAAATTTTGACAACAGTCAAATTACTGACCATATGCTCAAAGCCTTACGAAACTTTGTCGACCATCAGCAAGACATGAAATTACAAAGAGCTGCTTAGCTGTTTTGTAAACACTGCTACTGTCGATCAGTCTTGAATTGATGCAGTTTCGGAGGTTGAAAAATGATTCTAATCAAGAAATAACCAAACTGTGCTAAACGAATAAGGTAACCAAACGCATGAGCTAGTATATTCTTTACTGTAAAATTACTACTCCAAAAACAATCAATCAGTACTTGGACAACAAAACAAATTAACAACCACCACTGGCCAGTCAATGCTAAGAGAATTCCCAACGGTTCTAGTAAGTAATATCCATACCGAAGCACACACACTAGCTTGTCCAGCAAAGACAACCTTTGTTGGTAATATTTCATAGTAGATCCCGCAGAGAATACCCCCTTGAATATCGGCACTATTTGTTTGAAAAGATTCTTCGTATCTGGTGGTGGTTGTACATCAGTGAAATATGGTAATGATCTCATCTTCAGACCATAATAGCGGAGAATATATTGCAATGAGATATCATCAATTGGCTCGGGTAGACGATCAATCTTTTGCCAGATTATCGGCAGCAGCAGCATGGTAGCTCCCATTGGATAGGAGGAATGAATCATTTGTAATTGACTTGAACTGTATTCCAAAGCTAATGAACGCTCCAACGAATGCAGAACTATCGATCGCACGAAAAAGCTACTTGCTTGGTTGATGGGCGAACGAGGTACAAATGAGTAGACAACAGCATCATAATGACTCTCTATCCATTGTTCAGCTGCACAAAGGTCTTGATAGGAAATTCTGGCATCACAATCAAAACTAACAATGCGACGAGTTGAGCGTATGTCTCGAAGGTAATCCAAAGCATAGTTGATTTGAGTTGCCTTGGTCCCCTCTAGTTCTGGGCAGGTAAGCACGGTCACTCGATGCCGATACTGATTCCCCTGCCAGTACGTTGTGATCAGATCCAATGTTGTCAATTTACCAGTTTCTTTGAGAGACGTCACCAAGACTAGCTCAATATTCTTTGTGTTGCGGAGAAAAGCTTCATAGTATTGCATTGTCTCCACGATAATTTTCTGTTCGCGGTACACTGGAAACACAAATGTGTACCGATGCCGGATCTGGTTTCCAGCAAGCAACTTAGGTGGGCCTTTGTAGTGCAAAGCGATCATTGTCATCAAGCTCAAAGCCAAGATCCACAGTCGATACACCAACGCTAAGAAGACTAACGTCATCCACATAAGCGCTCTAGTTGAGAAATAGCGGTGTCTTTGAATGGATATTGTTTGCGATGGCCTTCATAAGCAAAGTACGATACCGCTCCCAGACACTCATATATGCTAGCTGCAGTGAACCGTCGCCAGTCTTGCTCTGTCGGCAGATGTCCACAGTACTCGCCAAGTAAAGTCTCGGTCAGGCCAACATCATAATGCAGGATACGCCAACTCGCCTTTGCCAAATCCAACATGCCATCACCAACAGATGCTCGTTCGAAATCAAGCACTCCGAGATGATCAGTAGCAGTGTCATGCAACACATTGGCCACATTAATATCTCCATGGACCAAATCATGGCGACGCGTAGTTTCTTCGATCCAACCAGCATGATCTAATCGACGCATTGCTGCTCCACTGACACGCTTCTCCTCATCGGATAATTGATCACTTGCAGTAATATTCTCTTGAAATCGTCTCAACATAGCGGCAATCCGACTGCGAGGTACTAGTGCTTGGTGATTATGAATATGACTGAGTGATTGAGCTAATTGTCTACAAACCACGGCATCAACTGTCGCAAGACTTGCACCTGGTACCACGGTAAGTAGAGCCATTAATTGTTGTCGCGAACGGTAGCGCACTTGAGGCACGGTATACAGATCGGTTCTGACCAGATGATCAAGAACCGTTGTTTCACGTTCCCAATAGTATGTATTTTCATACACCTTTTGAAACACCCGCTCCGTCCCCCACAAACAAGCACGAACCTGGTTGTGAAAACTTGGCATCTCGTCCAACACTACCAAAGGTCGCCCTTCAATATGTGTAGTTGAATCGCACGGCATGGTAGCTGGCCGCTTCATCATAAATATAATGGGTAATCGAACAGTTATTAATCTTCATCGTCATCACCTCACGATCGATATTCTTCATATAAGCAATTGCTGCCCGAATCACATTCTCGTGACTAACAATAGCGATATGAGTGTAGGGACTCTGCTCGATCTCACTCTTCATGAAAGCAGCAACACGATCCTTGAGGGCTGACATACTCTCCCCTTCCTTGTGACTGAAGTGATAAGGATCTTCACGATATTGTTGGTCGACATCAGCAGGGATGTCTTTCATCTGTGTACCAGTCATGAGACCGAAGTCTTGTTCTTTGATTTGGTCAGAAACAATAAGCGGTATATTGCGATCAGCAAAAACAATCTTGGCCGTATCTTGCGCACGGGTATTGCTACTGACATACACTCTTTCGAGAGGCAGATCACGCAGACCTTTGCTAAGGACAATGGCACTTCTCTGGCCTTCTTCAGTTAGGGGTGAGTCAGCACGTCCCCCCATCAGAATACTTTGATGATTGGCATCAGTCTGAGCATGACGAATGAAATAAATATGACGGGTCATAGTAATTGATTGATAAGGAGTAAGCCCTGCAGAAAAAACTGTTTTTGCAGAGAGCGACTAGGATAGAACTTACTCATCGATAAAAAACACAGAGCCTCGATCCAGAATACATCCTGAATATCGATCTGCCAGCGATGACAAAGTTGCTTCACACAATCCACTGATGCCACACTAGCTGGAGGAATCTGCAACCGATAGTGGATAGCATCCTCTTCTTCGAAGGAGCTTAATCCATTTTTGATCATTTCATATCCTCCATGAAAAGAGTGCAGAAATTTCGCCATGTCATAACGAAGATCACCATAGATCGTATATTGATCCCCCCACGCCCCACGAGGATCAAGCAAACAAAATAACTGCTGTTCCGGCGCATACAAGATGTTGGCAAAATGCAAGTCACCATGAATTTGCTGAATGACAGCCGTCTTGGCCAACTCTTTTGCTCTCTGAGTCACCAACTTCGCCAGCTTTGGCCACCCAACCAACTGCAAACCATTACAATAAACGGTCTTTGCTTGGACCAAAGGCAACTCAGCCGTAGATAATGCTTGCTGCCAAGTCTCTACCCGACTCACCACCCTCTCTCCATACATTTTTTCAGTTGCTATGGATGATAGTTCTGCTGTAGCAGGTACGGTATAAAGTTCTTGATGCAGGAGATGCCATAACTGATTCACCATATCCGCCTGACTCTCTATTGGCAAAGGATGAAAGAGAAAATAATAAGCCAGTGAGTGTGCCGGCCAAAACTGCATTGTGATACTAGTAGCACTAATTTGGTCGATGCGTGGAAATAAGGCCTTACGTGTATTATTTTGGTAATAAAATGCTTCAGCAGCCAAAGCATCACCATCACCAGATTTAGTCATAGTGAGTGGGTGTCGTTCAATCTGATGATGCGAGAACTGGTGATAAAGACCCAGGGAACTATTTGAGCTGATCGCATGCCAGTGGGGCAGCAAGTGACGAGTGAGACCAATGCTTCGTTCATACCCCGCCAATGTTGCTGCCAAATCACCGGAAAGCGCAGCTAACTCACACCACACTAATGGTTTATTGACGATCAACAATAAACCATCAAAGCTTGCTCTCACTGCAGGGAGACTTGGTGCAGCTTCAAATAAACAATCTTGAACTGTAGAGAGATCATCAAGTTGGTCAAAAAAACCGGTGGCAGAATGAACCAGCAAACGCCTCTCACCAATAAGATATGTACCAATCATGTTCCAAGCCGCTTGAGGATCTTTCTCAAATAATACAGGATCGATCAAGGTGAGATTTATTTTCTCAGCAAGAAGCAATCGCCAATGATCCCAAAGTGGCTGATCCTTTGCGCAAATGATCAACTGAGTAATTCGTAGTGTTTCTAGTGAATGTAAGATACGCAGCAGCAGTGGCTTATCATGCCAAGGCGCTAGTACTGCTGGCCGGTCAGAACTGAGCAAAGTTGCTACAGTATTTGTACTTCCCGGCAAGATCAGTAGTGTAGTGCGCATGCCTAGAGAACCAATGATCTGAGGAGATGCTTAGCCATCACCAACATAGTAAAAGTGGGATTGTGGAGCCCAGCACTCGGGAACACCGCGCTGCCACCGATACTGATATTGGTAATTTCTCTGAGGCGCAGATTCTCATCCACCTGATCAGGATAAGAAAGGCCACCAATCAAATGACCACCGTAGTAAAGTGGATGGTGACGATTGAGCAATACAATCGGAGAGTCCGTTAGGAATTGTTTTCTGACCTCCTTGAGCAACACTGTGCGTGATTTTTGGGCTTGTTGGTAGAATTCTTTGCTGAGCAT
>JAGNZB010000005.1 GCA_017984655.1 Candidatus Altimarinota bacterium | reverse complement strand
CCTCAAACTCCTAGTCACCCTATTGCCCAGTAGCTTGCATTGGGCACGCCAACAATATGAGCTCTACTGCAAAACACTCAAAACCCATGGGGCCTCAGAAGAAGAAACCCCAAAGCTCTTAGAACAGTTCCGCAACCTGACATTTGAAGAGAAGCATGCACTGATTGAAAAAACAAAACGCTCACCAAAGAAAGTTGCAGAAGAGCAGAACAATGAAACAGAGCCGACAGAGTCAGATGAGCTCATCCACAGCTATCAAGCGCTCTATTGTGGTCAGGCCGACATGATCACCCCACGAGCATATCGATCACTCCCACTTACCGAACAAAAAGAACTTCTGAGAAAAGCTGAAGTTCGTCAAATCCGCAGCAAAGTACTACTCAGCCTATGGCAACAACAAAGCACCGAGCCCCGATCAGCTGAAGCGATTACTACTTGGCAGCAACTCAGCCTGGAAGCACAAGAAAATAGTATTATTCTGAGTGACCAGCCCCCACAAAAGCAAGCAGAAGCAACTCTTCCAGCACAACTAGTCCACATCGCTATTGAGTTCATCCACAACAAAGCCGAAGCAATTTATCAAGATGACCACGACCTAGTCAAAGCAATTCAGGCTTCTCTCCGCGACAAAAAACTCCCCAGTACTTTTCAGCTCAACCACCTGCAGCTGATCAGAAGGCTGCTCCAGTCAGTACCCTCCGAGACTTGGCATACAGCAAAAACAGCACAATGGGTTGATAATCATCTCCGTACAGAGTTATATGTGGGTTAGTACAAAACGTACAGTCTTTTTCAGTCTGGTATATCATTTCTATTATGACACTCAATCACACCTATTTGGTTCTCGATTTGGAAACTCAAAAATTACTATTTGAGGTCGGCGGCAAACAAAACTTGGCTCAGCTTGGTATCTCGGTGGCCGGTATGTACGACTCACGCGATCAACGATACTTTTGTCTCAGAGAGCACAATATCCAAGAACTCACTCCCTATCTGACAGCAGTAGATCGTATCGTTGGCTTCAATACGGAAGGCTTTGATTTCGATGTCCTCCAGCCCTATCTCCCCCAGATCAACCTCAAGAAGCTCCCTTCACTTGATATCCTCACAGAAATCAATAAAACACTGGGACATCGCGTCAGCCTCGACTCTGTAGCTCAAGCAACTTTGGGCATGAGCAAAAGTGCTGATGGACTGATGGCGATCAAATGGTTCCATGAAGGCAAATTTGCCGAGATCGAGGAATACTGTCTCAAAGATGTCGAAGTTACCAACAAGGTCTATCTGCACGTGCTCGAGCATGGTGAACTCAAATTCAAAGCCCGTGATAGTGATGAAATCAAAACGGTGAAACTCAATTTTCATTTCGAACCAGAACAAACTCTTTTCTAATCTCTATGGTACGAAGACT
Organism: Candidatus Altimarinota bacterium; assembly: GCA_017984655.1. GTDB lineage: Bacteria > Patescibacteriota > Gracilibacteria > RBG-16-42-10 > RBG-16-42-10 > JAGNZB01. The sequence continues at coordinate 21,346 of JAGNZB010000005.1, read as the reverse complement.
ACTCACGATCAGTGTACTCGCAACCACCCTCCTTACGGGATGCCAAGGCACACCACCCAAAACCGAGCTGACTATAGTGACCACATTCTTCCCCTACTATGTCTTCGTCAAGAATATTGTTGGTGACAATGTCAATGTCGTTAATTTGATTCAAAACAGTGAGGAACCCCATGAATACCAACTCAAACCAAGCGATCTGAGCTTACTGGCCAATGCCACTATTGTGGTCAAGAATGGCCTCGGACTCGACGATTGGATCGATGATGCTGTCAAAAACAGTGGTTCACAAGCCCAAGTGATCACGGGTAGTGCACCAATCCAGCCACTCGCAGCTTCGGAATTAACAGAATTAGTCCATGACGAAGCCAATGAAGATGATGATCATGGAGACCTTGATCCCCATGTCTGGCTCTCGCCCAAGAATGCTAGCAAAATTGTCACCGCGCTCAGCAATCAAATTGACGCCATAGACACTACCCATGATTATCAAGCTGCGACCCAAGCCTATCTAGCCCGCTTACAGACACTCGACAGTGATATCCGCACCCTACTCACTGACACCAAGAGCAAAGAGTTCATTTCATTTCACCCCGCCTTCCACTATTTTGCCAATGACTATGGATTGAAAAACACATTAGCCATAGAACCATTCCCCGGCAAAGAACCTACTCCACGCTATCTCACTACCTTGATCACCATGATCAAAGAAAAACAACTCAAAGCAATTTTCTCCGAACCACAATTCTCTCCCCGCATTGTCGAAACATTGGCCCAAGATCTCAATCTCCAAGTCTTCAGTCTAGATCCAATGGAAACAGGCACATACACACCCACAGCTTATGAAGACATCACTCGTCAAAACGCTGCCACTATGCACACAGCGCTCTCATTATGAATAATCTGATCACTGCTACCCACATCAGTATCACCATTGATCACAAGACCATCATCGATGACGTCTCGATCAGTATCCATTCCGGCCAGATTGTCGGAGTAGTTGGTCCCAATGGTGGTGGCAAAAGCACACTAGTCAAAGCCCTTGTTGGCATTCAACAGATCTCCAGTGGCACAATCACTCGATCAAAAGATTTACGCATTGGCTATCTCCCCCAGAGACCCCCACAGGCACAAGACATTCCCCTCACCGTCGATGAACTGTGGCGTGTATACGAAGCTTATACCGACCAAGGTAATGCCCTGATCGAGCGTTTTCAACTCACCACGCTCAAACACAAGCAAGTACGCACCCTGTCAGGGGGTGAATTACAAAAAGTATTTATCGTCAGCTCTCTTGCTCACCACCCCCAACTGATCATCCTCGATGAACCAAGTGCTAGCATCGATAGTAGCAGCGACAATATCCTCGACGAGCTCATTCAAGAACAAAAAGCACTCGGCACCGCCATCATTTTGATCTCCCATGACATCGACAGTATCGCCCACCAGGCTGATACTCTAGTCTGTCTCAATCAAAAAATTATTTGTGCAGGCAAACCACAAATGGTACTGAGAAGTGAAGAATTTAAGGAGATTATCAGCGACGCTCATCATCATCACCAGCACTAATTTATGGAGGCTACCTTCTTGCAGACATTGATGTATCCATTCATCTGGCGAGCACTCCTTGCCGGTGGCTTGATGGCTATTCTCACTTCCCAAATCGGCATCTTTGTCCTCAGCAAAAAACTAGCATTCTTAGGTGACACTCTCTCTCATGCCGCTTTCACTGGTATTGCTTTGGGGCTAGTAGTAGGACTCAATCCCCAAGTCACCGTATTTGCAATCGCAGTGATCATCGCCATTGTGCTCACCTGGCTTCAAAACAACTCCAAGCTATCCTCCGACACCTATATCGCGATCCTCTACGCCACACTGCTTTCACTAGGCATCATGATCATGAGCAGACTACAAGGCTATCGCACTGAGCTCTTCCAATACCTCTTTGGTGACATCCTGTCGATTAGTATTGATGACATCATCATTATTAGCTTGGTCACCATACTCACATTGGCATTACTAGCTTGGCGCTACCGTATTCTGGTCATGATCATCGTGGACCAAGACATCGCCAAGACTCGTGGCATTGCTGTCCAAAAGTACAACTACCTTTTTGTCCTCCTGCTCGCACTGACGACAGCGGTGACGATCAAGATGATTGGTGTACTGCTCCTCAGTAGTTTGCTGGTCTTGCCGGCAGCAAGCAGCTTATTGATTAGCAAAAGCATGCGTCAAAGCTTTATCTGGTCTTTTGTGCTCAGCGAAATCATGATTGTGAGCGGGCTTCTGCTCTCTATCTTCTGGGACACACCGTCTGGGCCGACGATTATCTTCATTGGTAGTGTAATTTTCTTGATCCTCACTATCTTGCGTCGACGCTAATATTATTATTGCCTAACGAGGCAGAGTCACATACCGACCGTCTTTTTCATGCACTGTAATCAGCCCATCCTTGGCCAATGTAGCCACAACATCACTCCATTGGTACCCCTGGATATCAACAGCAGCAAGCTCAGTCCAAGAAAGCTGGTCACGATCTTTGAGCAGCTTCAATAACAAACCACGATAATAACGACGAGAATGTGGAAAATGTGATTGTTTGGGACGCTTCACTGCAAATTGTTGGGTAGCAAAAGCTTTGCACTGACTACGTAGCGGACAAGCCTGACAAAGGGGTTTTGCTTTGCAAATATGTGAACCAAAATCCATCAATGCCTGGAAGAAAAAACGCGCAAATGGCAACGGATAGCGCTGTTCACCAATCACCTTCATCAAAATAGCCACAACAGCTTCACGATCAGCTGAGGGCACAGCAAGAAAGAATCTGAGGACGATTCGCTCAATATTGGTATCAACAACAGCAACCTCTTGCTCAAAAGCAAAAGCCTGTAGAGCAGCTGTCGTGTAGGGACCAATACCTGGAAGCGCCTGTAGATCTTCTTGGGACTGAGGCAAAACCCCTTGATACCGAGCCACTACAGTCTCCGCCAGCTTCTTCAAACGCAATGCCCGTGAATTATAACCAAGGCCAGACCAAAGCCGCAGCACATCAGCAGTGGCAGCTGCAGCCAACACCTCCCATGTAGGAAACGCAGACAACCACGCTTCATACTTGGGAATCACCCGCTCCACCTGCGTCTGCTGCAACATGAATTCAGACACACAAATAGCATAAGGATCTCTAGTCACACGCCAAGGCAAATGAGTACGCCCCTCAGTTTGGAAATAATCCCAGATACTACGAATAAAAAATTGTCGCACTGCTTCTACCTTCATAAGCTATGAACCAAGCACTTCTTTGCCTCCCAAAATTTCGATTTGATTACGATCGTCAGTTTGGATCTTGGTCACATCAGTCTCAGTAATGATTTGTAGTGGTTTGCTGAAGACATGCATCAGTTCAGGCGTAGCGGCAATCCGTTGTTGTTGTTCAGCTGAAAGCATCGCTGGCCAAGGCTGATTGCGACCAAAAAGAATCGTATTGTATCCACCATTGGTATCGAGACGATAAATATACTGAAAATGAGGCGCCATAGTCGCTGTCAGATAGGAATCCAAATCTGATTGAGAGGTACTATGGGCAGCATTGATCGCCAGAGTACCATCAGCGGTGAGGTGGGACTGGATCAAACCAAAGAACTCAGTAGTAGCCAAATGTACTGGCAAGCTGAGATTGTGATAAGCATCCAGAACAACAAAGTCATAGCTCTGCTTTGTACGCAGTAAGTATGCACGAGCATCAGCTGTCACCGTAGTGAGCTGAGGAAACTCAATCGCAAAAAACTGCTTTCCCAAACGCACCACTTCAGGATCAATCTCGACCCCGGTGATCTGCATTGCAGGGAAATAATGATGTAGCAAACTAGAGATACTACCACCAGCCAAACCAAGAATTAACGTACTGTCTGTCTTCTGATGAAAAGGCAACAACGCGACATAGTCCCAGTAGTTGTGGGTAATCACCGTATCAGGATGATAGACAGAATGCACAGCACGAGGATCATCGATCTGTAGGTAGCGAGCATTGCCGTGATCGTACACATGCAAATAATTGTACTGTGACTCACTGGCATATACTGTATAAGCATTGACCAAATAAGGCGCGCCCCAAATAAAGAAGCTGATTGGTACTAACACTAGCAGCATCCCCCACCACCAACGAAGTCCCACTATCGCTGTCACCCCCAACACAACAGCAAACAATAATGTAGTCCGAATAGTACCAAGCCAAGGAATCGTCAGTAATACCGGTAAGAATGTACCAATCAAGCTACCAAACGTAGACACAGCCGATTGTAAACCAGCATCCCGCCCCAAATGCTTGGGTTCATGGTTCAAGAGTTTCAAAACGTATGGGGACACCATCCCCATCAATGTACAAGGGACAAAAAACAACAACAATGTGGAAACCAAAGACATCACCAGTACCTGACTAGCGGGAAATGTCAGTGTAATTTGCAAAAACCGCGTCCCCAGCAATGGTAAAAAAGTGAGCCATGATGCAATACTAAATAGAATCCAATAAAGACCACGACTAGTTGGAAACCGATCGGCTACTCGCCCCCCCACAAAGTATCCCAGTGAAAGTGCCAACAATACCACCCCAATAATACTGGTCCACACAAAAAGTGACGAACCAAAATAAGGTGAGAGAATCCGGGAAGCATTCATTTCCAACGCCATCAAACTGACCCCTGCAATAAACGTAGTCCACAGCAGAAACAGACGAGATCGAGCTACAGATTCCATAAAAATGACATCAAAAAATAAACCAATCTACCACCATAGTGGAGGCCAGAGATGAGATTGTCAATTTCAATCGATATGGTATCTTTGACCACGACTCTTCTTTGTATCGCGGCTCAAGTACAAGCATTTTTCCTCTACATATCGTGCTTTTAGGGATCCGAAAGCGTCTTGGTTCCGTGGAATTCGAGACTGAGGAACCCACCTTTTGTCTACAGAGGGGAACACGGTCTTGTACATCACGCGCTTAGGGGGGTCTTTTTTGTTGGATAAAATTTGACAACAAGCACGGTAGTGTCATAATACCACCCCACAAACCAATTGATCACATCAGCACACCATGCATAGCAATCCAGATCAATCACCACCAAGAACAATTCCCGACAGTATTATCAAGGACCAAGAAAGCTTCACGAAAGAATGGAGGAATTTCGCAGAGATATTTTTCAAACATGCGGGTCCCAGCTTCGAGGACACTTTTGCTCCACAATTAGCATTCAGAGCGAGAAGCGCACTGATAGCATGGCACCGCTTATTTGATCAGCAACCAATCAATCCTGAAGCTGTATTGCAAGGGTTTCACACGCTCCGAGAAGCAGTAGCAACATGGGAGGCCTATATCAGTAGCCTCATGAATAAGAACAACCAAGAAATTGCCTTTACCTTATCAGCTTTGCTCAATTTACTTCTCAGAAGTGATCAGAGAGAGCAATATGAAGATACCATTCAAGCCCTACAGGCGCTAAACCCACCCTACAGCGATGTAGTCACAGTATTGAGACAGCATAAATACACCATAGCGCCCGAAATACAGAGACTGGGAAATAAAGAAAAGCTACAAAGGGATATGTTGGTACAAGCCCTCAGATCATTAGTAGATGGCAAATACCCAACCAACAATCCAGCCACATCAATCCGCAAGCTACTAGATGGCGGAAAAGAACGCGTCACCAAAAGATTCTTGGAAAGCAAAGCAACTCGTAACAGATTGAAGATGCGCGAGCGGGAGCTCGTGAGCATTGGTACAGTGATCCAAAGCTATTGTAGCCAGAAACGCCGCCCCGATGATGAAAAGGTGTGTGTCACCACTACCGAAATCGACGGCGCTTACATTGTCACCTACGCGATTTATGAAGCTGATGGCGAGACTGTTCGAAAAGAAAGTTCAGACACCTTCTATGGGGACGCCGTGCCGGGACAGCAGAGCACATATAGAGCCTTTCAGGCATCACAGATTAGTCACAAAATGCATCTGCTGAGGAAGACATTATCGATCAGACCAGAAGCGGTAGTGCTCCCCCCTCATAACGCACCAAAAACTCACGCAATACCAGCACAACAGTACAAGACCGAAGAGACTATACATTCTGAGGCAAAGGTATCGGAAGCAGTGACTCAGAAAACAGAGGCCAAAGGTCTAGGCCTGATGCATATTGCCCGAAAAATGATCAATAATGCTCTCAACAAAGCCAGAGTTGGTCTACAAAACACAACCACTGCTATTTTGGACACACCAATACCCAAAAGCCTCTTCTTCTGGAATACTCCAATACCAAAAAGCATTTTCTTTTGGAATACACCAATACGAAAGCGATCCCTTTTCTGGAATAGACCGATACCAAAAAGTTTTAACCGCTCGACATTCCTTCGTGTACTCGCTGCCGTGGCGCTTGTTGGGGTCATGAAAAATGCCGAAGAAAAATTTCACACCCACCACACCGATCACACCACCAGCAGCACAGCTCACCAGCAGAGACAAACAAGAATCACCACTCCTGGACACGCCACAACCACTACTACAAACGAAACCGCAACAGTTGGTTCTCCTACAGCAGTCGAGACCATGCCCACGTTTCCAGCTCCCACACCAGGACCAGAGACAATGCTAGACATACATCCTGAAGTGACTACAGGCGCTACAGCCACTTTGGCGACCACTCCAGAGGGAGTGGTGCTTGGCTCAGCCTCAGTCAGCAATGGCAGCCGCTATGCAAGTACTAGTCTGCAACACAATACTGATGAGACCCTACAAAGAATCATCGGCACCCTTGGCTATAATTCTGTACAGACAAAGGTAATTGCTACCCGCCTAGATCAACAACTCCTCACCGCCCGAAACATGGTCGGTCCCCATCTCCACACCCAAAAAACTGACAATGTAGTAGTTCGCAGCCAAATGAGCAATGGACATGAGCAAATCCAAGTCCAAGTCACCGACCCCAGTGGTCACATTCGTTATCAAACCGATTGGTTTGATCGTGAAGTCGGCTTCCCTCATTTCGTCCCCAGTCGATAATACTTCCCAGAGAATCACCAAGAGATCCCGACCTAATTGTGAGACGGGGCCTCTTTGTGGTATCATGTCTAGAATATAAAAACTTATGTCTTTCGCTTCCCCAACACCAAGCCCCAAACAACCTCGAGCCCTCGATGCTGATGCGATCATCCAGGAATATACCGTCACCTTGATGGGTATTCGCCAACTGGTGCGCACAGAAGCTCATGCTAGTTTTGTACGAGCATCTGCTCAACTCGATCAACTGATCACCCTCCGCAAGACATTTAACAAAAATGACATTAGCAGTACCCAAGCCCTTCTCAATGCTCTTTGGGACACAAATTTCGCCTTACGCCCCCTGTTGTTGAGCAAAGACCCTGATCGAGCAGAGAATCAGCACATCAACGATCAGCTAGCTAAGTTGGAAGCATTTGCTGCTGAGATTAATATTGGCCGCAACCAAATCCGGGAGCTTGTAATGGATACACTGAGAAATAGTGACCCACTCAAAGCTGCCCAAACAGCAGTAGCGCAAGCAATGGAAATTCCGGGACTCAATGTCCCTGCCCGCATGATCAATAGCTACACCGACACCGACAACAACATTAGTGTAGCATTTGAACTCAACGGCAAACCATTTACCATTGTCCTTTGTACGAACAAAGCCGGCAATCAAGTAATCAAAACCATTCATTTGACTACTGACATCAACAACCGCGTTCCGACTGCAGCACGAGCCGCTTTGGGCTATAGCTTGGCAGCAGTAGGAGAATCATTAGCACGCACACTGGCCTTTGATCTTGGTGATGAACCAGCAAAAGAACCGCAACCATCCTTTGCGCAAAGAGCAACAAGTTTATTCCAAAGGGCAGCTTCAGGGATCAGCAACTGGTGGAACAAAAAACCGGCAGAAGAGTCAGCACCAAGACCTTCTCGACCAATGATGGCTTTGAGACAAAAAAGCTGGTTCACCCCCCCACGATTGGCTGGCATGATTGCCCTAACATCACTCCTCACTGGCAGAACACCCAACGACGCTGCCGCACACAAGCCTGAGTACAACAAACCAACAATGGTGACAACAACACCAAGGACACAGGCTAGAGTAGCAGTAGCCCAGCCAGCACCTGAAACTCGTTCAGAAGTAGAAAGCTTAGCGATCAACAACAATCCTGAAGCAACACTGATTACATTTCTCACTCAAATCAATACAATCAATGGCGCCCAAATAGATGCTAATGCGACCGCCTGGCGACTCAATCAGAAGCTAATGGCAGCACGAGATCGGGCTAATCCTCATGCTCATACTCACAAAGGTGACCGCCTAGAAATCGAACGAGCAGGTTCTCATATAGGCATGCGCATTGTTCGTGCCAATGGCACGGTAGTCTGCGACACAGGCCCACTTTCACTCCGGACACTACTAGTGACTAAATAGTAGTACTGTCAGCAGCTACCAAAGTCTGCCAATTGGCTTGATAGTCTCGGAACTTCTCTTCAAAGATCTCGCGCCCAGTGAGAGGCACATCCAAGGAGAGTAGTTTTTGCTTGAGCTCTACAAGAGCAGCATCCAGCTCTTCCGGCAGACAAAGCTTCTCGAGCTCAATGATATAGCCATAGCCCTTCGTATAATCCAGCATCACCTCGATGCCTTGCCACTTGAATGTATGACGAGTACGGAACCACTTGATCCGCACACCATAATGTAAGCCTTGAAAGAGGGCCTGCAGGTTGCCAAATTCTTCCCGAGGCACTTTCACCTCCACTTCCTCCCGAGCTTCATCATGCACAGCTCCTTCCTTGAGCACAATCTTGGCAAAGAAGTTGTTTTGTTGAATGCGCAGATCTTGAGGAGCTTCCAAATAATGCGTCTCTTGCTGATCAGTACTCATATGCTCCCCCTCTGCCAGTAGCAAAGCATACAACTGAGCAAACCGCTCCTTGGTCACAAAACTACGAATCTCAGCTTCAATCATAAAGATAAAGTTTAAAAGAAATACTGCTATTTAAATAAAAGAAACTAATGAGACAATGGCAATAAGAGCCCAGATCACATTGAGGACTACTACGGGTGAATCCCGCTTCATCGCCGCTTCCATGATCAAACCAATGGCACCTCCGAGATTGAGGATCTGGTAGAGGTGATGTGAAACTGGCACGAGATTGAGACTATTGAGCGCATAGGCGAGCAAAATAGCGAGAATACCACACCATCCCAAGACTGTAATGATCTGCCCAGTCGCTTTCTTCATATCAGTAGATTTGGTTACGATCACGAATTATCCGGGAAGTGAACCACTGCTCCTGAAAGTGAACAGCATTACGAATCGCAGCATCAGTCATCAGCGTCCCCTCAGGTACAACAATGAGCTTGTCATCGTTGTCATTCAACCGGTGCACGATCGCAATACAACGCCCCTGAAAAGTGGCTACTGGCTGATCCACCCCCAAGACATAGGCATCAATACCTTCTCCATCTGGTGCCAAGGTATTTGGTACATAACCATAGTTCACTGGGTACTGGAAACCATGCTTGGGGTGCATAGATCCGAGCGGGCGATCCATAACTACGGTCACAGTACGCCCCAAATAGTTTCGAGCATAGAATTGAGTTCTTAGTTGCTCAAACCATTGATTGATAGCCATAAAGAACACTCCATGTTTCAACAAATCATCAGCAGCCTCCTCCACTGTTAGCTTCGCCAAATAAGCAGTGCTCTCTTCAGGAGAGAATGTTTCATAGGAAGGTACAGCTACTGGTGCATCCTCCCAAGTAGCAATGGGAAAAGTACTCGCCAGTCCAGGATCCCAAGTAGCATCTAAGGTACGCCAAGAACCATCGATCTGCACATCCAAATAAAGATGACTAGAATTATCATCATGAGGAATAGCGATCAGTGAAGCTGGCAAAGGCAAATCGCGCCAATGAAACCAACAGATGCGATAGCGAGCTGTCACACCAAGCCCTCGAAAAGCACGAAGTAATCGCTCATGCTTGCCAGCACAAGTATAATTGACCGAGTTGAGATCCAGAGGCAACTTAAATGGCAGATTTCGTTCCTGCTCAAAGGCTAGCTTAGCTGCTTCATGTGCCACTAATGACATATAGGGAAAATAAGCTGGTCTAGTTACTGTTGCCTATAGTACGCATACTCCAGTAAGTTAGACAATAGTCACAGCAATTATTGTGCCGGTCTGATTGAGATCTCTCGCTCGATCGCCTGCTGCACCTGTTGAAAGATCTCCCCCATGGCAGCATCCTCATCAGCAGAGAATCTCCCCAGCACCACACTTTGTCTTTCCTGTCCCGGCAGATAATGCTCAGGACAGATACCAATCCGAAAACGATAAAATTGATCCGTACCCAAAGCAGCAATTACTGACTTGATCCCATTATGACCAGCGGGAGAACCATCCTTGCGCACACGGATCTTGCCATAGGGCAAATCGAGCTCGTCATAGACCAACCAAAACTGCTGTGGCTCCAGCTTATAGAACTGCTGCAGCTGCTGTACTGTTTGGCCAGAGAGATTCATAAAAGTCTGCGGCTTTACCAGCAGCACAGTTTCACCATGCAATAATCCTTTACTGATCTCAGCCTGAAACTTTTTTTCTAACTTGAATTGAGGAAACTTCCAGCTAGTTTGCAGACAATCCAGCATCAGAAAACCAATATTGTGGCGTGTACGCTCATACTCCTGCCCAGGATTACCCAAACCAACAAGAATCAACATAAGATCACAAAGTGATTAACTAAGATCGTACAAAGGTAAGTCTACAAATTTCAACTTTTGTTTGCCAATATGGACCATCGCTTTGTTGGCATCTTTCTCTTTGCGTAGCATCTTCAACACGCCAAACTTCTTCATCACATCATAGAGACGCAGCACACCTTCTGGATTACTCATATTGGTCATATTGGCGATCTGCTCAAGGCGATGACCACGAATGACGATTACCTCAGGAGATTCACGCTCGATGAAGAATGACCGTGCACCCTGCTCCAAGTGAGGTCTGAGGACAGGAATCACTTCAGGATCAATCACTTCAACATGCTCAAAACTCACTTTTGGCAACTTCGCCAACAACTGACCAATCTTGTAGAGCAAAGGATCCAGTCCTTGATGCGCAATTGCAGAGATACCAAATACATCTTTGGCCTTCTTCACAATCTTGGCATCAAGCAAAGATTGGACCAGGAGCTCTTGTGACGACGGATCAATCGTATCTACTTTGTTGAGCACAATCAGTTCCGGCTTATCGAGAATAGTCTTGTCGAATAAACCCAGCTCATTACGAATCGCATGATAATCAGCCACAACATCAGCAGACTGCACATCAAGCATATGCACAATCACACGAGTACGCTGAATATGTTTCAAGAACTCGACTCCCAAACCTTTTCCTTCATGAGCACCTGCAATCAAACCGGGAATATCAGCGACCACGAAATCAAAATCAGCGAAGCGGACAACACCAAGATTTGGAATCAGTGTGGTAAATGGATACGCAGCAATCTTTGGCTTGGCATTGGAGATCACCGAAATCAACGTTGACTTACCTACTGATGGATACCCAACCAAACCAACGTCAGCAATAAGCTTGAGCTCTAGTTCCAGTTCTTTTTTTTCACCGTCCTCACCAAGCTCGGCGAAGCTTGGTGCTTGGCGAGTAGAAGAACAAAAGTGAGCATTACCAAACCCACCACGTCCCCCCTTGGCAATCTGGACTAATTGCCCTGGATATGACAAGTCAGCAACCACAATACCATTCTCTTTGACGAGCGTACCGACAGCCACCGGCAAAATTAGATCCTCGCCATCAGCACCACTACAGTTATTACCACCACCTTTTTCACCATCAGTAGCTTTGAAATACTTGTAGGTGCGGAAATCACTCAAAGTATTGACGTCTTCACTAGCTTTGAAATAGACGTCCCCACCAATCCCACCATTGCCACCATTGGGTCCACCATGAGGGATGAATTTTTCACGTCGAAAGGCAATCAAACCGCTACCACCTTTGCCAGCCTCGACAGTTACTCGCGCGAAATCACAGAATAATGCCATAGAATTTAAATAAACATTGCGTGAAAGAAACTTTTGAATAAAGGATGCGGAGCGACTGGGCGAGAAAGAAACTCAGGATGGAACTGGACACCGATCATAAAAGGGTGATCACGCCACTCCACAATCTCCACCAAATCCAGATCTGTATTGACGCCAGCAATAATCATGCCGACATCTTCTAGCGCCTTTCGATAGTGATTATTGAACTCATATCGATGACGATGACGCTCTGCTATGGAGAGTTTACCATAAGCGGCAGCTGTTTTGGTACCTGCAGTCAATGTACATGGATATAATCCTAAACGATTGGTCCCCCCCTTGTCTACAATATCTTTCTGGGCAGACATCAAATGAATCACGAGATCAGGGCTAGTAGGCTCAAATTCCTCAGATGTCGCGTCCTTTTTCCCCAGTACATTTCGAGCCGCTTCGATCACCATCATTTGCATACCAAGACAGAGGCCTAGATAAGGAATCTTTTGTTCACGAGCATAGTGTGCCGCGAGGATCTTGCCTTCAGTACCACGCTTACCATAACCACCAGGAACCAAAATACCGTCGACACCAGCCAGCATCTGGACACCTTCTTTTTCCAACAACTCAGCATCAATCGGCACAATCTCCACCTTGACTCCCTGGTGCCATGCAGCAGCACGGAGAGCTTCCAAGACACTAAAGTAGGCATCATCAAAACCAGCATACTTGGCTACAAACGCTACTTTCTTTGCAGTCACAGCCGCAGTCCTAGCACTACGCAAGGATTCCCATCGTGACAAGTCAGGTTGACGCCAAACAAGACCGAAGTGCTTCACCAGGATCTCTGCAGCATGAGCAAACTCCAAGGGCACATCATAAATAGAACTAGCAGTGACGGCAGGAATCACCGCTTCTGGATCCAAGCTAGAGAAAAAAGCAATCTTTTCTAGAATCGATGGCGGCAAATCGTAATCAGCACGAGCGATAATCATATCAGGCCGCAAGCCACTACGACGAAGTTCCCGTACCGATGCTTGAGCCGGTTTTGTCTTCAGCTCTTTTGATGCTTTCAAATAAGGTACCAATACTACATGAACAAAAAAGACATTCTCATTGCCAAGCTCCTCAGCCAGCTGACGAAGTGCTTCCAAAAAAGGCTCTGCCTCAATATCCCCCACCGTACCACCAATCTCCACCGTGACGATATCAGCCTGTGACTGAAGACCAGCATTGATAATCCGAGACTTGATACCATCAGTCACATGGGGAATGATCTGAACATCACGCCCAAGATACTCACCACGACGCTCCTTAGCCAAAAGATCAGTATAGATCTGTCCTGATGACACTGAAGAAAATCGATTGAGCGAAATATTCAAGAACCGCTCATAATGACCCAGATCCAAGTCAGTCTCAGCTCCATCATCAGTGACAAACACTTCTCCATGACGAAATGGATTCATAGTCCCGGGATCCACATTGAGATAGGGATCGAGTTTGATTGGAAACACGCTGTATCCCATTGATTGGACAATCGCTCCCAATGAAGCCGCCGATATCCCCTTGCCCAAGCCAGAACAAACCCCGCCGGTCACAATCAAATATTTGGTTTGCTTAGCCATAAAACGAAGAGATAGTTAACGAATACTCACAGGCACAGTACCAAGGATTTACAGTAATCGAAAGCCAACCGAAACTAATTTGGCAAATTCAGCACGAGAGATCACATCATCAGGTCTCACCAGGGTTGCTGGGGCTTTCTTACCAAAACCACGTTGGATCATTTTCAGTGCTTCAGAACGAGTCAAAGCACGATGGGGTGAGAATTGATTGTCCTGACCAGTGACAATACCACGAGCACGAGCAGTCAGCACCAGTGACGCGAACCAATCTTGTTTTTTGACATCGGTGAATTGGCTAACTACCGGCAAGGTAGTTGCTGGAATCTGCCCAGCCTTGAGTACAATCTTGAGTCCTTCAGCTCGTGTCAGGTTACGCTCGGGAAAGAAAGTATTATCTACACCCTGAACTAAATCATAGCTGCGCAGCGCTCGGATATAGGTATGAGCCCAATGCTCTTCATTGACATCACCAAAGGGTTTGCTTACCAGCAGCTTCTTTTTCTCCTCAGCCAAAAACTGCCAAATAGTAGTATCCTCCCCACCGAGTCGCCAAAAGACGAGCCCTGCGAATGGATATTGCTTCACGACATTCCACTTCGCTTCGATGCTATCTTGATTCTCAAAGTAAACAGTACGCTTATCTACTGGAGCATCTGCAGCAGTTCCTGGCTTATCATAGGTAAAGAACGGCACTTTATTGAGCTCATCCCACTGAATATTGGGTGCAAATTTCTTCAGCAGATAATTGACATCATCAAAAGTGACGGCATAGGTCTTCTCTACGGTACCCCAGTTGTAGCCATACATTGGCATACCAATAATCAGCTTTTCTTCCGGGACCTGGGTCTTGGCAAAGTTCATGATTGCTTCGAGCCAAGGCTTGGAAGCGATCGCTCCCGGCGTAGTACTACCACTATAGTGCTCATCATAAGCCATGATCCGAAACCGATCGACCACAGCAGCAATCGCCTTCCAGTCCTGAGCCTGTACCGTTTCCCAAGGACCAGGATCAGAGGTCTTGGCCTGCACAGCCACAGTCAAGAACTTATTGTGTTTGTGTAATTCAGTCGCCAATGCTGTCAGCAAAGCAATAAAATTTTGTTTGTTAGGAAGCTTCAGACCTTCGAAATCAATATCAAGTCCATCATAATTATGTTTATTCACTATCCCCACCATCTTGTCGACAAAAGCCTTTCGCTTGGCTTCATCGCCCATCACAAAACCAGCACGCTCATCCTTAAAACTATTGGTAATACTAGGAATCACTTTGATCCCTAAACTATGCATCTCCTTCACAAACTCAGCATTCTCTCCCCCCGTACTGACACCCACGGTGCCATCGGTATTGAGGTAATACCAAAAAGGACTGATCTCACTAAAGAGTGTGGGATACTGACGAATCGACTTCATCCCCTTCTCATAATCCCATGAAGGCAGCCAGGCTGAGATAGAAGGATTGACGAGAGCAGCAGTTGCCTGCTGTACAGGAATCATAACTAAAATAGCAAAAACGATCACCAATAAGTTCTTTCGCATCGGGGGGAATTTCAATGACGTAAGTTTCATAACACAAACACCTCAAGAAGGAAACATTTCAAAAAAGCAGCTCAGCCATAAATGATAGACAGAAGCTGCTTTTCATCAGTCTCACATCAGCACTACATTCTTTCTGGTACTTTGATACCAAGAAGACCAAGACCATCAGCAAGATGATGAGCCACTTGTGCCAACAAGTATAAACGCGCAGTTCTTTCTGCTGTATCCGCCTTGAGCACTTGGACATCGTTGTAGAATTGGTTGAACATACCAGCAATGGAAAGCAAATACTGAGCGAGCAAGTGGGGTTGGTAACTCTCAGCAGCACGACCGACGATTACTGGGAAGCGAGCCAAGAGTGAAAGGATTTGATGTTCTAGGGGCAATGTCCAGCTAAGACCAGCAGCAGAAACATCAGTATATTCCCCTTTGCGCAGCACACTCTTGATCCGAGCATACGTATACTGTAGGTACGTAGCAGTATCACCTTCGAAGTTCAGCGCAGTATCCCAAGTAAAGACAATATCGCCGGTACGTGTATGCACCAAGTCATTGAACTTGATCGCTCCCAAAGCGAGCGTCTTGGCCAGCTCAGTTCGCTCCTCTCCTTGAATATCCACCCCTTTCTCAGTCAATACTTGTTCAGCACGTTCAATTCCCTCATTGATCAAGTGACGCAAGTACACGGCATTCCCCTTACGAGTCGACATCTTCCCTTCAGGAAGGCGAATCAGCCCAAAACCAGCCAAAGTAAAGTGACAGAACCACCCCAACATTTTGGCAGTAGCAAATAATGAGTCGAAGTGAAGCTTTTGTGAATAATCAACAAAATAGACCATCCTTTTGACATTGGCATATTGTGTCAGGCGATACTCAATCGTAGCGAGATCACGGGTGGAGTAGAGTGTAGAACCATCTTTCTTCAGAATATAGAACGGTGGTTTTTCTTTGCCAAAGTCGATATAGAGAGCACCATCATCAGCAGTGGCAACAATCCCCTTTTCTTTACAGAGCTCCACAATATGAGCTAGCCATGGCGTATAGAATGATTCACCCAACTCGGTATCATGATGAATATCCAGAATGGCATGGAGCTCACGGAACTCCTTCATACTTTCATCATAAAACCAGCGCCACAATTGTTTGTTCTTCTCGTCTCCTTGTTCTAGCTTGGTAAATTCTTCACGAGCACGATCAGTCAAGAGAGGATCCTTTTCTTCCTCCTCATGAAACCGTACATAGAGTTTTACCAATTCATTGATCGGATCAGCTTCTACAGTTGCTTTGTCACCCCAGAGCTCATAAGCGACAATTAATTTACCAAATTGGAGTCCCCAGTCGCCAAGATGGTTATCAGCCACCACCTTCCACCCCAGCCGACGGTACATATTGGCACAAGCTTGACCGATGATATTGCTACGCAGATGCCCGACGGTCATTGACTTGGCAATATTCTCACTACCGTACTCCACAATAATTGTCAGTTCATGATTGGCATCCTGCTCCGTTGCAAAGCCATGAGCGATCTCACTGAGCAGATAGTGGTCACTATAGGTGATGTTGATAAAGCCAGGTCCAGCTACCGTCACACTGGTGACTTCAGGCAAATGCTTCGCCTCCAAAGCCTTGGCCAAAGCCTCAGCCACCTCACGAGGGTTCTTCTTGGTTGGCTTCGCCAATTGCATTGCCAAAGGCAAAGCAACATCACCAAAACCAATTTCTTTGGGGAATTCAAAACTAACCTCCTCCAACTCGACGTCAAAGAGCTCTTTGACCAATGACTGCACCACTTGTTTGATACTAGACATGCACGAAATTTAAAGCATCACCAAAATAGCGGAAAAGTATCTCACTGAATAGAGATTCTTCCGCTACTTATAGTTACTACCAAAGCCTTACTGAGCAGCCCGGATCTCGAAATGTGCCAATTGTGCCAACAAAGAAGGGGTCACCAAAGCAGCAACAGCTGGCAAAGGACGACGTGACTCAGGAGTATCAAGACTACGAATCAAAAGTGTACGACAAATACCCTCAAGCCAATGTGCTTGTGCTTGCGTGAGACGAGCTATACGCAGATTCTGCCGAATGCCGCTCATAATTGCTGGCGTCAGACTATTACCACGAACCAAGTTGTCAGTGATACCTGCAGTAGCAACATCAAGCAAAGCGACGACATCATCCAACTCAAAACCAAAGCGAGCCAATGGAAGGGCCATCTGATTATAATTGATTTCAACTTGAGGATCATCAGGTTGCCACATCGATTCGCGAGCAACAGTCACAAAAGCACTGATCAACCGAATCATTTGAATACGCTCCTGTGGACTACCTCCGGTATTTGCAGCAACAATATCAACGAGTTGATGACTCTGTTCCGGTGTGATAGTAAAAAGCAACTGAAAGTATGTCTCACGGTTCGCTGTACGTTCCTCGTGAGATTGCACGACGTCAGTATATGCTGCAGCAGCACGAACCATCGTCCCCACAATTGACTGAAGAGCACGATAGCGAGGATTGGCAGTAACAATTGTCTCAAGCCGACGCCAACCATCAGTGTGTACTTCACGCACATAGCGCTCTCGAGCACCAGCACTATCTCTAGTACGTTCAGTCACTTCTGCAGTATCAACACTGTGAATACTAGTCGTCGCACAACCGGACAAGCTAGCCAACAATCCCAAACCAGCAACAGCCATACGAGCAGACTGCATGCTCTGTGAAACTAATGATGGAACACGCTCAGGAGTACTCGGAGATGGATGTTGAGCATTTGGTGAGGAACGCATAAATAATTGTAAAGAATCGATGTATTATTATAACACAATAAACAACAATAGCAATAAACATTCCAGCAACTGATCCCATTAAAGTACTTGACGCATTTGATCTCCAGGAAACAATTTTCCTCACTCTCGCAATTCTGAACTTTTTTAGTTAGTGTGGTATCATCCACACGTCATTCTCCCCCCCTATGGCTCGACGACGTAGAAAAGCCGGCTTCAAAATCAGACTACCAGTCCCCAAGCTCAAACTCAAAAGCTCCACCAATCGCGAAATCCTTGTAGTATTTCTACTTGTCAGCGCGGTCTTGGCTACACTTAGTTTGATGGGACAAGCAGGTATCGTCGGCGAAAGTATCGCCGGTATCTTCTTCCGCCTCTTTGGCTATGGTAGCTATATCATGCCAGTAGCACTGTTGGTAGCCGGTCTCTTGATCTTCTTTTCTTCAGTATTCAAGCCCTCTTCAGCGCGAATCTTTGGTGCTACAGTATTCTATTGCGCCATTCTCGGAATCATCCACTCATTTGTACCACTAGATACCATCCTAGTAGCTGCCAAAGCAGGACTGTATGGTGGCTATGTTGGATTTACCATTTCATCAGTCCTACGCCATTTCTTGGGCGACATTGGCAGCCTCGTAGTCCTGGTAGCGATGGCGATCATTGGCATCCTGATCACCTTCGACATTACCCTCAAAAAAATATTCGGCTTTATCGAATGGGTCCAAGATGACTTGCCCACCAAAGCCGAAACCCAAGGACCTGCCCAGATCAAAAAAAGTGCGGTCACAATTGCTAATACACCAGTAGCTGTCCAAAAACCAGCATCAGGGTTGGCTAGTAATATCATTCGCTCACCACAACCAAGTAACAGTGCGATCACCAACGAAGAGCATGGACGACTCACCACCCCCACCAATGGTGATTACAAATTCCCACCATTGAGCCTCCTGACTGATAATACGGAGACAGCCCAAGACGATCCCAAAGAGATCGAAGCCAATGTCCAGAAACTGTACCAGACCCTGCTAGAGTTCAATGTGATCCGACCTGATGACAATATCCACGTCGATGCCAATCTCGGACCGACAGTCACCCAATACACCTTCACCCCACCAACCGGGGTCAAACTCAAAAACATCACCTCACTAGAAAGTGATATCGCGCTCAAGCTCAAAGCAGAAAGCATTCGTATCGAAGCCCCCATTCCCGGTAAAGACAAAGTCGGTATTGAGATTCCGAATAAGAAACGAGCAATTGTTCGGCTCAAAGAAGTAGTCCTCAGTGACAATTTCAAAGGCATCAAATCCCCTTTGCGCTTGCCCCTCGGTAAGAATGTCAACAATGAGTATGTGACAGCAGATCTTAAGAAAATGCCTCACTTGCTGATCGCTGGTGCTACAGGCTCAGGAAAGTCCGTCTGTATGAATAGTGTCCTGATTTCACTCTTGTACCAGAATGCTCCTGAAGACCTACGCTTTATTTTGATCGATCCAAAACGGGTAGAGTTGAATGCTTATCGTGGTATTCCTCATTTGCTCACCCCTGTCATCACCGATCCAGACAAGGCAATTCTTGCTCTTCGTTGGGCTGTAGCGGAAATGAACCATCGGTACAAACAGCTCGAGTCAGCAGGCGAAGTCAATATTGATAATTTCAACAAGAAAAAACCAGAAGAGAAACTCCCCTACATTGTAATTGTCATCGATGAGTTGGCAGACTTGATGATGGTCGCTGCCAAAGAGATCGAAGCCAGTATCTGTCGCATCGCACAGATGGCCCGAGCTGTCGGTATTCACTTGATTGTAGCAACCCAGAGACCATCCGTAGACGTCATCACCGGATTGATCAAAGCCAACATCCCAGCCCGTATTGCCTTCACAGTATCTTCCGGTATCGACTCACGCACGATTCTCAATCGCCAAGGAGCCGAGAGCTTACTCGGAGCTGGTGATATGTTGTACCAAGACCCCAACAATGTCCGTCTGATTCGCATCCAAGGCATCTACGTCACCTCTGAAGAGATCAAGTCAGTCACCAATGAAATCAAACTGACAGCCTCACCTGACTACCATACTGATGTGATCGAAGAGAAGCGTGAAATTCCCGAGGGCCTTCCCAATGCTGGCACACTTGGCATTCTCGGTAGCAATGACAACTTCGAAGACAGCCTCGAACAAGAAGCAATCGCTTTCGTCATCCGTACCCAAAAAGCCTCAGCCACCCTCCTACAGAGACATCTGCGCATCGGTTATGCCCGTGCTGCGCGTCTCCTCGACATCCTCGAACAAAAAGGCATCGTCGGTCCCGCAGATGGAGCCAAAGCCCGCAAGATCATGGTAGCTGCCGCAGAACCAATGCCATCACAATCAGTCGAAGAAGAGATCATCGAAAACCAAGGCTAGTTCTCAGTACCATCAAAAGCACGAAGATTCTTATCAAAGTCAGTCACCGCTGGCGTCGGAGTAGCATGCCCTTGATCATAAGACTCACTCTCTCCCGGTATCACAGTTGAAACGATATTCTGTTGTGGAGGCACAGCTTCTTCACCACCACAACTGGTGAGCAACAATGTCGCAGCAAAGAAAATAATGAACTGTTTCATAAAGTAAATACTATTAAGCTGCAACACTAACACGCAATTTTTCACAAAGCACAGCATACTCCCTCGCTGATAGTTTTTGATCCGCAAACCAAATAGGAGCCATCTTTCGCAAATATGCTTCTAGTTGATCCCCAGCATCACCCAGTCCCATACTGACAATATAAGCGTCATCATTTAGACCATGGTCTACCTTGCCGGCAAAAATATGACGAATTTTTGTTCCAGATAATAATCTAGCAATTCCCTCAGGTGCAGCAATCATCGATGCCACCGTGACCTGTGCAGCATCAATTCCAAACCGTTGGGACAAATAAGCCAAGCTGAGCTCCACACTCCCACCAGTGGCCAACATCGGATCAACAATCATCACATCACTACAAGCCTTCAATGCGTCTGCAGCAAGATGAGTTGGCTCCAAATAACAGGAAGCTTGAGCCTTATCATGCGATCGAACTACTCCCAACATAATGTTCTCTCTAAAACCACGGCGAAGAGCCCCCTCATAAAAAGCCAATCCCGCTCGTAGCGGATAGAGCACAGCAGTAGATTGGGGATCCAGACCAGTAGCAAGAGCCTGCTGCCAGATATCGTCAGTAACAATAGTACTAGCATCACCAAATTCTGCTGGCGTTACTACTTGGGTACCTGTATGGAAATTATGGCGCAGATAAGCATATGCATCATTGATGGTAGGTGGCTGATGGGTACCTACAAGATCTGCACGTACCACTCCAGAC
>JAGNZB010000071.1 GCA_017984655.1 Candidatus Altimarinota bacterium | reverse complement strand
GACAAGTACTGAATATGCTGGAAGATGCATATCGTGAGGATGTGACAGCGCTCGGTTCTTTGATAGTGAATCGAGATGGTGCCGAACGCATGATCATCAATTGTTTAGTACACCCCACACTGAAGTATTTGATTCTTTTCGCAGAAGAAGGACTGACATTCTCACCAAGCACAAACCTCCTTGTAGCATTGATGCAAGGCTACCAAACAGACAAAAATGGCAACTACATTAACGGGGGCAGAGCAGCCAGTGCGCACTATCCCAACATCTCAATAAAATTATTAGAAACCTTTAGAAACACGATTACAGTCATCCCCCTTTTCACCCACAAAAGTAAGTTTTCCAACCAAATCATTGCAGATTATTTAGCATGGCTACAACCAAAAGTTGACCAAAACTTGTTTGCTACTATTCAAAAGATCAATCAAAAAGACAAAATCTATTACGATTCTTTGAAAGAAGTACTTACCCTGATCAAGGATCTCCCCATGGCTGAAAAAACAGTAATAGAGCTGGACGTAAAAGAGTTCCAACAACTCCAACCACCCAAGATCGCTATCGATGCTCCAGAAAAAACATTTCCAACACCATTCGAAGTTCGAGCATCAGGAAAGAATATAGTCTTATCAATAGCAATAGATGGACAGAAGCTGGTATTGGAAGGTCCGGATGACTTTTTATTAGGTTATAGCTTAATGAAGACTCTCGGCCCTAAAAAAGATTTACTGTCTCCTCAACAACAGTTGTTATTGGGGGCAGAATTAGGACTGGTTCGAGCACAAATTGAAGACAATATCGAAGTCCCCCACCTTACTACGCCTATCCAGAACTCATTCCCTGAAGCGCAAGCACCACTGCAATCACGAGTATTTCTTCAAACTGACAAGAAATACTACTACCGAATCGGCATTGATGGCAGCACGATCTCACTCATGTGCTTGGCATATGACATATGCGAAGCGGTCTTTGATCTCAGATCTACTTCATTTACTGCTCTGATTGAAAAGTTGGTAGAAATGAACCGATTTGAAGCATACGAAATGGATATCCTCCATAGAATTGATGTTGGTAGCCAGCTAGCTAGAGCTCATACAGCAGCCAAGCTCGGCTATTTATTCATGCAGGACTTCCCCAACCTTTTCAAAATCAATACTACCGAGCTACCACTCCTGATTGCTGACAGCGACACTTTTCTTACCACGCACAAATCCCTACTACAGCAACTCTACACCAGAGGCTTGACCGAGGAACACGGCGATCCGTGGAAAGGCCTAGCTCGCAGTGCCAGTGTATTGGCTGTGTATCGAAAAATGGATCAAGCACTCGCTCTCTTACCAGCTGTCTACCAGCAAGGTGATCAGACCACAGTGGAAATGCGAGAAGCCTACAAGCAGCAACTCTTGCGCTATGATCATGATGGATCGTATAGCTATGGAGAGAGAACGAGAGCCTTCTTTGGATTTGACCAGTTAGAACAGGCAGCAGCAGCCCTACAACGCAACCCAACCCAAGCTGTAATTGTCCAGAGGTTTGACCCGTCTGCTGACATGAGCAGCAGTATTAATCCGATTACTGGAAAAATGGAGTTTAGTCACGATCCGTGTCTCACCCATGACATCTTCTGGATCAACAATCAGAAGTTATTCAGCTTCCACATTGCCAGAGCGCACAATACGGTAAATGCATATCCTGAAAATATCTTCGGCTTGTATGATGCCTACACCACCACCATTGCCGACACCTTAGCAATCAGTACCGGTGACATGTTTATGTTATCAAGTAGAGCCAATATCTTATTGTTGACTGAAGAACAAAGAACAAAGAAGCTTTTGGCTGAGCCATCAAAACCAACAGAACTAACCGACACTACCAGTGGGCCATATTTGTTGGGTGAGAACATTAGCCCCCCCACCGACAACTATGGTGTTGCCTACCAGCATCACTCACTGACAGCAAATAGAAAAACACCTGAGCATCCATGGCTAACCAGAATGGAAAATTATCGAGACCAAAACATCATCAAGAAAGCAATTACCTACTTGTATGAAAAAGGCCTCTCTCATAATAATCCTGTACTCAGTACCTATCATGCCAACGATGATGATCCCCAAAGTGACCAATTAGTATTCTTACAAATCAATGTATTTGGCAAAAAAATCCATGCTACAGCAGTATGTACCAACAGATCACTATCTCAACGAGAGAATGATATCCAATTACTCAATTATATTGCGACATTATTTTCAGACCAACTAGAAGTCCCCCTTGGTGACCTCAGTCTCTTCTACACGGCCTATACCCAATCTCTTCTATGAAGCTCATTGACATTGCGGTAGTGGGCTTTGACCTTGATCAAACACTCTATCCCAAATCACCAGCTATTGATCAAGCGATTCAAGCGTATATTTATGAACGCATTGCCGAACATCTCCACTGCTCTATCGATGAAGCAAAGAATTTGTTTACTGATCTCTATCAAGCAGGAGCAGGACTGAGTGGTAGCCAAAGCCTTGCTAAACTTGGCATCCCCAACAGTAAAGAAATCGTACAGGAAGCCCTAGAGAGAGCTGATATCAGTACCTTCTTGGCACCCAATGCAGCAACACTAACATTATTAAGATTAATCAAAAAAAAGTATCGCGCCCTAGACCTGATTACGGGATCGACAACAAACATAATGGAAGCAAAGCTACGCCACATGGAGATTCCTTTAGCCACATTTGACCACGTAATCGCAGGAGAAATTAGCAAAGCAGATGGCACAGCATTTCAAGACTGGCTCAGCATTCACCAAAACCACAGACCAGAGCAATTGGTATACATTGGTGACCGTGAAAAGACCGACTTCACGATCCCCAATGCCCTGGGCATACGTTGTATTTTGGTGAATATATCTAAACCAAATCCAGATATTGATTGTCCGCAACTGGAGAAATTAGCAGATATTTCTGACTATCTCCTTTAATCAGTTCAGTCATTACACCTCCAACAAAATCACACTTACCACACCCAGAAGAATACCCAGCTTGTTGATCAAGGTGAGGTCTTCTTGGAAGAAAATCACACCAATGAGCACAATACTGATCAGATTTAGTACTGTAAAAATCGAGATCGCTTTGGATAGCAGTTCGTATTTGAGTGAGATCACCCAAAAGAGAGTACCGAGACCATAAATCAACATACCCCACAGCAGCAATGAAATCCCCTGACCATTACTCCATTTTTTGAAAAACACGTCCCCAACGACTTCAAGAAAAGCCGCGATGATGACTAAGACAAAAAACAACAGCTTGGGACTGATAAACGACATGGGGAAACAGCAGTTAAAAGAATTACAATTAGCTTACAACAGTGTTGAGGCCATCACCAACACATAGGAACATTCTAACTTCCTTTACTATGGTACCCCAGCTCGAACCATCCCTCACACTCGCCGTTCTAACTGAGACACATTACAAACACAGTTTTACCCTTGGGACACTCATGGTACTGTAGTTCAAAAACCACAGAATCACTCTATGTTGCCATCAGCCCTTGGAACCAAAGTCAAAGCCAGACTAGAAGTAGCAGTCAAGGAGCATGTTTTTCCCGGCTGTGTTTTCGGAATTATCAATAAGAACGGTGAGCGGGACCTCATTGCCATTGGCCATCACACTTATGAGCAGAACAGCCCACTGACCAGCAGAGAAAGCATCTTCGATGTAGCATCCTTAACCAAAGTGATTCCCACCAACTTATTGGCACTGCAACTGATTGACCAAGGTAAACTAGGCATTCACGATCCAATACGCCACTATTTACCAGAGATGACATCAAAGTCCTCAGAACAAGCCACAATTCATAATCTCCTCACCTACACATACCTACTCAAACGTGATCAACCATTAGCAGCTTTGATCAACGAATCTCCGGAGACTATCATCAAGGTACTCTTTGATACCGAAACTGCTTTTGTCCCTGGCAGTAAATTTCACTACTCCAATACACCCAGCATCCTTCTTGGCATGATACTGCAGAGAATCCTCAACAAATCACTAGTGGATGCAGCCCAAGAATCTGTCTTCGATCCTCTGGAGATGACACATACGACATTCAGCCCCAAGAATCCAAGTCTAGTTATACCGACAGAAATCAATGCTAGAGGGCTTGTACAGGGAAAAGTGCACGATGAATGTGCATCAGCACTACAACCATCATTCCAACCAGGCTGTGCCGGTACATTCAGTACTGCAGATGATGTGCTCAATGCCTTGTCCATGCTACTTCATGATGGCGTATATAAGAACCACAGACTACTGAGACAGACAAGAATCCAAGAATTAGAAATAAATCAGTTAGCCCCAATTGGCAGCTCACATGGACTTGGCATTGAACTCAACCAACCTCAGTACATGGGATCACATTGCGCTACAACTACAATTGGCAAAACGGGATTCACTGGTACGGTGATTGTCAGCGATCGACACCGAGGAATCGCCTTCACACTACTCAGCAATCGAACATTCCCGACTCGTCCAACAGACAGACATGGGATCAACGTCGTCAGACGTGATATTGCTGACTTGGTATGGAGCATATAATCGGATCAGTAACACCAAAAAGACGGGCAGCATTCCACCCGTCTTTCAAAAAGCCCAAACTTGCCCAAAACTAACGCAACTGCACTCCTGTCACTTTAGCAAAAACACGATTGGCTTCTGTCCAGTTGAGCTGGCTCATGAATGCCTCGATGTATGATTTCCGATCTGAACCAAAATCAATCATATAAGCATGCTCATATGTATCAAGTACAATCACTGGAATCGCGCCCCAAATACCGCCCTGATTGTGAGCATCACAGACATAGTTATGCAAACGACCATCGTTGAGATCATAGGCCAAAACTACCCAACCTCGAGCAACAAGCCCACAAGCCTTGAAATCAGTAAGCCAAGCTTCATAAGAACCAAAGTCTTTGGCAATCTGATCCACCAAAGCTCCTTGCTGCTGCCCATCACCACCCAACACATTGAAATAAGCTTCATGCAAAATCATTGCATCAGCAGCAAATGATTCCTGACGCTTCAATTCACCAAAGAAGCTATAGGTACCATTGGCCTGGCTACGGTCAGCAGACTTGAGTTGCTCTTCAATTTCATTACGTTTATTAACGTACCCCACATACAATTTGTCATGGTGAATTTCCAAAGTACGAGCAGAAATACCAGTCAATTGTGAGTATGGCAAAGGCAAAGATGTATACATAAATAGAGATAAGAAATACGAGGGTAATATAACATAGAACCCAATTATAAATTACAAATTACAAATTATAAATTGGGAAGGGCTCAGGGGGAATAGAATGAAGTCCCTGCTAACCGTCCCCTGAGCTAAATTTGTAATTTGTAATTTATAATCTGTAATTTCTACTTGGTTTCCATATAAGTCCCTGGCCCAATAGTCTTGATGCCGCTTAAGTCTGGGGGGCTGAAGTTTTTGATTGCAGCAAAATTGATGTAGGTGACTTTGGCCGTCCAGCGATCGAGAGGCATATCTCCTTCACCGATATAGAAGTAAATAAAAATCAAATTGGTTGGCTTGTTTGCTCGTTCTGCCGCAATCAAGTCTTTTGCTTGCTGTGCCAACTTCTCACTATCTCTCGTCGTAGTATGCACCCGAATTTGCTTGGCGACATTGCCCTGAATACTAGTACTAATCTGCTCGAAGACACTATAAGGACGATTGAGACTATCGCCCAGTTGACTGACTGATGCGACCAACTGCTGATCTTTGACAGTCTCCAAAACAGCATAGGCAGCAGCAATGACTAAGCCAAAGACACAGGCCATAAAAAGTCCTTGCCAAGAAATCCGCCAGCGCTTCTTGATACTGGTATCAAACGATTCATTGCAATGAGGACAGGTCACATTCATATACTCAGTTTTTTATCCAAAGCAACGACATAGACTTCACGACTACGATCACGTGATGCGTCGGGTTTGACCACTTTGACCTGCTTAAAGGACTTTCTTACTTCCTGTACAAAACCAGGAAAATGCCCACCATCAAATACCTTGAGCAACATATTACCATGAGGCACCAGAAATCATGCGGCGATCTGACAAATTGCTTCATTGAGGATAATCGATCGCCCATGAT
>JAGNZB010000070.1 GCA_017984655.1 Candidatus Altimarinota bacterium | reverse complement strand
AAAACGAGCATACAAAAGACATGCTGGATTAGCATTACGTCAACGTGAGTCGTTTATTAGGTGGTTCATTCACTTTCAACAACACTAAAAAGCACACATTTTTGACTATTAGACCCAGGATGACGGAGAGAATAAGGAATAAGGATGAGGAGGACCATAAAAGTGAACGTGAAGGGAAAGGTAAATGGAAAGTCTGAGGATGGGGGGTGTCGTGTGAGTGGTTCCAATTCCTCATTACCAATTCCGCATTCCTAATTAACTGCTGTTTTCCCCAATTTGTAATTTATAATTTGTAATTTGTAATTCTGATTTTTCCTCAAAAATCAGTTCTCTTCTCTGCTTATTTATGCTACATTTTCTTTGTATAAAAAGCCCCCTCCTTATGTCAGAAAATACTCAAAATACTGGTGCCAATACGAATGCTGGTTATAATGCGGAACAAATTCAGGTTCTTGAAGGTCTCGATCCAGTTCGCAAGCGTCCTGGTATGTATATTGGTGGTACCGATACTAATGGTTTGCACCAATTAGTTTGGGAGCTTGTCAATAACTCGGTTGATGAAGCCATGGGTGGGTATTGTGATCGTATTGATGTCACTATTCATGCTGATGGTTCTTTGACTGTTTTGGATAATGGTCGTGGTATTCCTACTGATATTCATAAGAAAACTGGCCGTCCAGCTTTGGAGACTGTACTCTGTACGCTTCATGCCGGAGGTAAATTTGAGAATCAAGCCTATAAAGTGTCTGGTGGTTTGCATGGTGTGGGAGCTGCTTGTGTCAACGCTCTAGCAACAAAGATGATTGCTCGGGTGTTTCGTAATGGTGAGATCTATCGCCAAGAATACAGCTGTGGTGTGCCCACAATGGATATGACCACTGATGGTCCTACTAAGGATCGTGGTACCGAGATCCGATTCTGGCCAGACGGTAGTATCTTGCAAGTGGTCGAGTTTGATTTTGAGAAGATTGCTTTGAGAATTAAACAACAAGCATATTTGACTCGTAGTTTGACCATTACTTTGAATGACGAACGTGTGGGTGAAAAACGCAAGTATTTCTTCGAAAATGGTATCAAGTCATACGTAAGTCAATTAGTGATCGGTCGTAAACCATTGATTGATAATATCTTCTACTTTGAGAAGACCCATAATGATGTCGTTGTGGAGATTGCTCTTTGTTATACTGAGGCTTTCCAAGAGAGTGTATTCTCTTTTGCTAATAATATTTTTACTGCCGATGGTGGGATGCATTTAGTTGGGTTCCGTACTGCTCTTACTCGGGTGATCAATGTGTTCGCTCGCAAGCAGGAAATACTTCGTGAGAAGGACGAAAATCTCACTGGTGAAGACGTGCGTGAAGGTTTGGTAGCAATTGTCTCAGTCAAGTTGGCGCAGCCACAGTTCGAAGGTCAGACCAAAGGTAAGCTGACCAATGTTGAAGTGCGTACTGCTGCAGAGACTTTGTTTGGTGAAAAGTTCCAAGAATTTTTGGAAGAGAATCCACAAGAAGCTCGTGCCATTGTCGGTAAATCTTGTCTGGCTTCTCGTGCTCGTCTTGCGGCTCGTGCGGCTCGTGATGCAGTTGTACGCAAGGGCGCTTTGGAAGGGATGACTCTTCCGGGTAAGCTTGCTGACTGTTCTACTCGTGACCGTACCCGTAGTGAGCTCTATCTAGTAGAGGGAGATTCTGCTGGTGGTTCTGCTAAGCAAGGTCGTGATCGTGATTTTCAAGCTATTTTGCCACTCAAAGGAAAGATCCTCAATGTCGAACGTGCTCGTCTTGATAAGATGTTGGCATTTACTGAAATCAAGGCATTGGTGATCGCTATGGGCTGTGGTATTGGTGAGACTATGGACATTACCAAACTGCGTTATCAGAGAATCATCATCATGACAGATGCCGATGTCGATGGTGCTCATATCCGTACACTACTACTGACCTTCTTCTATCGTTATTATTATCCATTGGTAGCCAATGGCCACATTTTCATTGCTCAGCCACCATTATTTAGACTGAGTAAAGGAAAGAAGACCTGGTATGTTCATTCCGAAGAAGAAAAAGATTCTATTCGTATTGCTGAAGAAGTGTCTACTGAGAATATTCAGCGCTACAAAGGTTTGGGTGAGATGAATCCTGAACAACTTTGGGAGACTACTATGGATCCAGTCCATCGCACTTTGCTCAAAGTGAAAGTTGATGATGCTGAGCGTGCCAATCTCGTCTTCGAAACTCTCATGGGAGAAGAAGTCTTGCCTCGCAAGAAGTTCATTCAAATGAATGCGGAGTTTGCCAAAGATATTGATATCTAAATTGATCTCAATAAGAGTTTCAATCAAAAAAGTTCCAGCTTTGCATCGCTAGCTGGAACTTTTTTATGCAGGTGCAATGCGCTGTCCGTTATCGTTTGCTGCGGTGAATGTAAATCTAACAGCCTCAAGCTGCCATCTTCTCATAATTTCAATTACTTCTCTTGCCTCTAGGTGGGAAAACTCCTCAGATTTGGTGATCTTGTGATGGAAATCAATGATCTTTTGATTGGTTGTCGTTGTAAATGGCAAAGGTTTGAATTTTCCTGTTTTGATTGAGGCGTGATCGATGGTGAAGTTGGCTAGAAAGAGATTGAGTTCTAGAATAATACTATGGCGAATATCTCTCACGACTGGGATATTCTCACTATGAACTAGAGGGCTTTTGTTTTTTAAACTCTGAGTGGGATATGGAAATTGAAATGTTTCCGAATCGGGGGTAAAAGCCATATCGTATGGTAGATTTTGGGGCTCTTTTATACCAGAATCTTTGCTGCCTGTAAAAGACTTTGGATACTAGTGATGATTGGTGTCATTTCGAGAAGATGTTCGGCCTCAGTCATTTCGGACTGATACTTGTGAACTATGTTTCCTTTCCAGACCATAGGTAACCCCGGTATTGCAGGGACTGTTTTGTCGTTGGTCAAAGTGAAGATGCGTTTGTTTTGATCGATGAAGATTTTGCCAGTATAGAGACAGTGACTATCGAGGTAGTAGCCTGCTAGTTGTCCTCCATACTTGCTGCAAAGATCTTGATAGAATTTTCTCATTACTTCGTCGCCATCTTTGGTGTGGTGGCTGCCGGCATTGGTGATTCTTCGTGTTGCAACACCAGGTTGTTCTTCTGGGAGTACTCCATTGAGATAGGCTCCCGTGTCTCCAGCGAAACATGGTATTTTGTTCTGAAGCTGATCCCAGTACCCCTTGGCTTTTAGGAGAGCATTCTCTGCTTCTGTTTTGCCTGTCTCTTTAATTACCAGCTGCTCGAGGCCGACATCGACCGGTACTAGGAGAATAATTGTTGGCGATATCTTCTGAAACAATGCGCGATAGCGTTTGATCTTGCCGGGGTTGGATGTGGCCAAGAGCACCTCAGTTGGCATAAGAAAGTAGGTTAAAAGCCTAGCTTGTCGCGAAGATACGTGCTGACTTGGTCGAGGGCGATGCGCTCTTGTTGCATACTGTCACGCTCACGAATAGTTACTTTTTGGTCAATTGCAGTTTCAAAGTCTACTGTGACGCAGTATGGGGTACCAATTTCATCTTGGCGACGATAGCGCTTACCAATCGATTGGGTCTCATCATAATCAGTACGATAAAGCTGTCTTAGTTTGGCTGCTAAAGGCTCAGAGAACTTTGTAATTTCCGGTTTCTTCGATAATGGTAAAACTGCTACTTTTATAGGTGCGAGACGTGGATGAAATTTAAGAACCACCCGAATTTCCCCATTTACATCCTCTTCGTTGTAAGCATCTGAAATTACAGCCAGGACGGTACGATCCACACCAACCGCAGTTTCTACAATATGAGGTAGGTATCGTTCATTGGTAATCGGATCTAGATACGATAAATCTTTTCCAGAATGATTAGTATGTTGAGTAAGATCATAATTACCTCGCGCATGCACCCCTTCGAGTTCTTTGAAGCCAAACGGATAACGATATTCAATATCGTAAGCTTCCTTTGCGTAGAATACTAAATTTTCATGCTTGTGCCATTGAAGATTTTCTTCTTTGATACCTAGGTCTAGGTAGTACTGCCACCGAATATTTTTCCACTTATTGTATTGGTCCATAGCTTCGTCGGGATGAACAAAATATTGCATTTCCATTTGTTCAAACTCACGTTTACGGAAAATAAACTGACGAGCAGTGATTTCGTTTCGGAAAGCCTTACCGATTTGGGCAATGCCGAAAGGCACACGCATACGTGCACTGTCTAAGACGTTTCTGAAATTGACATAGATTCCTTGACAAGTCTCACCTCGTAAATAAGCAGGATCTTTGTCCCAGTCCCCAGTAAAGTTTCCTAGATTACTTTTTACTAACAAGTTAAACTTCTTAACTTCACTAAACTGGTGTTTTCCGCATTTGGGACAACTGATCTTTGGCATGTTTTCCAAAAATAGCTGATTTATATCTTCTTCAGACATCTTTTCATCTGCAAATATACCAGCGTCTTCTAATAAGTGATCTACACGTGATCTCACGTGGCAGTTTTTACATTCAGTTGAAGGATCAGAAAACCCCTTTACATGTCCACTAGCCTCCCAGATTTTAGGATGCATAAAAATGCTTGAATCTAGACCTACCATGTCATTGCGATACTGAACCATACTTCGCCACCAGGCAGCCTTAACATTATTGGCTAGTTCTACTCCGTAAGGACCGTAATCATATACAGCAGCGAAACCTCCATAGATCTCTGAAGAAGGGAAAACAAATCCGCGTCTTTTACATAATGAGACGATTTGCTCGAGAGTGACTTTTTCCATACAGTTTGAGGTAATAAGCTTTGTCAGTGTAATAGAAAGCCCTTGGGGAAGCAAAAGGGAAAGTGGAATTACAAATTACAGATTATAAATTACAAATTGGGACCGGTAACACGACGCCAACTACCATCATGCTTTCCCTTCACCTTTCCCTTCACGTTCACTTTTATGGTCCCTTCCTCATTCCTCATTCCTTCATCTTCATCCCCTCCCTCCGTCATCCTGAACCGTGTGAAGGATCCTGCCGAGTAGCTCGGTTCTCACTTTTCCCCACATCCCCAGCTCATGTGACCTTTCCATTCACGTTTACATTTACTTTCACTTTTCATGAGCGAAAAGGCATCATAAAAAAAAGAGCTCAGTGTTTAGCTGAACTCTTTTTTTATTCTGTCCCCATGTCTTCGATTATTTTTGCTCTTTGTTGCGACGGAAGTCTAGGAGAGCGTTTTGGAGTACGCCGAGAAATTGCTCGGTTGTGACATGGCTGAGGTTGATTCGGGCTTGTACTTTGATTGTTGTGGGAACTGCACCTGGCACGATATAACCAAAATCTAGCAACACATCATTTTCTTTGACACTGACTGAGACGGCATTGGAATAGACTCCTGCTTGCATGTCATCTTTGATTTGGACATTGATCGTATTTTGGTTTGGATCATTACCAGCATTCTGAGAATTTTGGTCGGCCATAAAGAAAAGTAAATCAAATAAGAACTAGTCTTCTTTCTTGTCAGTAGCAGCAGCTTCAGCACCTTCAGCTGGGGCACCTTCGGCAGCTGGAGCACCTTCGACTTCAGTAGCGGCTGGTTCCTCTGCCTTGATTTCACGAGGAATGATTGCTTGTGCTACCAAAGTTTCTGGGTCTTCATCGATTTTGACTTTTGGAGGTACTGGGAGGTCTTTGATATAAATCATATCATCAACATTGGCGAGGACACTGATGTCTACATCAATTTGATGTGGAAGGTCACCTGGGAGACAAGTAATAGTGACTTCTTCTTTTCCATGGACGATGATAGCAGAGAACATACGTACAGCTGCAGATTCTCCAATGAAATTTAGAGGTACAGTTGTTGTCAATTCCTCGTTCATGCGGACCTTATAGAAGTCTACATGTCTTGGTTCATCAGTGACTGGATCGAAATCCACATGATAAATAATCGTCTTGATGTTTTTACCATCAACAGAGAGATCGATGATCGTGTTGCTTCCAGCTTCACGGTAAACTTTGGTAAACTCTTTGGTATTGAGTTCAACATGTTCGTTGGTGCTGGCATTGCCATAAACTACACCTGGCATAATGCCTTGGAGACGTAGTTTTTTGACGTTCTTACCAAATACTGTGCGTGGCTGTGTTGCGATTGAAATAGAGGTACCCATAAGTCTCATAAAATAAGCGTGGGCATACTACTGTATCTATGCAGAGAGTGCAATATGGTGCCCAGTACAACATAAGTTCGGCAGTTGGTGAGCTGGTAGTTTGGGTGTTTCCTGTTTAGGAAAGTTGGAAATAGTATTGGTTGAGTTTTTTTCGG
>JAGNZB010000069.1 GCA_017984655.1 Candidatus Altimarinota bacterium | reverse complement strand
TTGTTGTGTTTCGGTGGGTCTTAAATATCGACGAAGCGACACGCCTACTTGTTACGACAAAAATATAGTAACAGAGAATGAGGGCAAGCGTCAATGGAATTACAAATTACAAATTATAAATTACAAATTGGGGACGGTAGTTAATTAGGAATTGGGACTGATAACCCGACACCATCAGGTTTTCCCTTCACGTTTACCTTCACTTTTACCTTTATGGTCCCTTCCTCATCCTTATTCTTATCCTCCCTCTCCGCCACCCTGAACACCGTGAAGGACCTTGCCGAGTATCGCGGCAAGTACTACAAATCCACAAAGTCCCTCTCGAGCCCTGACCCAAATTTGTAATTTGTAATTTATAATTTGTAATTTTCTGTGTTTTTCCGCTCTTTTTCTTTGAGTGGATAAGGACAATTCACACAGCCTGAATGACAGCATCTCCCTTGATCGAGTAGAAACTGTCTGGAGAGCGACGTTGGACCAGACTCAGCCTTGGGTTTGACCAATGGCTGAGCTGGTACTATTGATTTAGCGTTGGCTTCGTTTTCGAGCATTCTGATCGAGAACTAGCTTACGAATACGAATGCTTTGTGGAGTGATCTCTACCAATTCGTCTTCACTGATATACTCGAGAGCTTGTTCCAAACTGAGATTGCGATGCGGGGTCAAAATAACGTTCTCATCATTACCTGAAGCGCGCATATTGGTCAGCTTCTTGGCACGACAAGCATTGACCTCCATGTCGAGTGGCTTCGCATTGCGACCGATCACCATACCAGCATAGACAGTCACACCCGGTCCGATGAAGAGGTCACCACGATCCTGAATAGCATAAAGCGCATATGGAGTAGTCTCACCACTTTCAAATGCGATCAATGAGCCATGAGGAGCATGTTGGATATCACCAGCGTATGGACGATAGCCAAGCAAAATACTGTTCATGATACCCTGTCCCTTACTATCAGTAAGGTACTCATTGCGGTAGCCAATAAATCCTCGAGTTGGGATCACAAACACCATGATCACACGATCCCCTTCACTTTGCATGTCAGTCATCTCAGCTTTTCTCTTACCCATCTTCTCAATCACAGATCCAGAGAATTCTTTTGGAATTTCACAAGTCACCTCTTCATATGGCTCCATCTTCTTGCCATTCTCCTCTTTAAGAATTACTTCAGGCTTAGCAACCTGAAGCTCATAGCCCTCACGACGCATGGTCTCAAGCAAAATTGAGAGATGTAATTCACCACGTCCTGACACTACCCATTGATCAGCAGACTGACCATCATCAACACGAAGGGCCATATCAGTCATCAACTCACGATTGAGACGCTCACGGATCTGACGAGTAGTGACGAAGTCACCTTCTTTTCCAGCCAATGGACTAGTATTGACTGAGAATACCATCTTCACAGTTGGCTCTTCCACAGCAATGACAGGCAATGCCTCTGGATTCTCACGATCAGCAATGGTGTCCCCGATCTTGAGGCCTTCAACACCAGCTATCACCACGATATCACCAGCATCAGCTTCTTCAGCTACTTGCATAGCCATACCTTCATACACCAAAAGTTCAGCGATCTTACCCTTGACTGTCGTACCATCACGACGCATATGCAAAACATCTTGAGCACGTTTAATTTTGCCACGATAGAGCTTACAAATACCAAGTTGACCTTTGTAGTTGTCATACTTGAGCGCAAACACCAAAGCTTGCAATGGCCCCGTTGCATCGCGTGTACCTTCTGGGATAGTAGTCAAGATTACATCCAAAAGTGGAGTAATATCTTTCATAGCACTGAGATCAGCGACCAACCCAGCCTTACCAAGCGCTCCAGCAGCATATACTACAGGGAAGTCAGCTTGTTCATCAGTAGCACCAAGCTCAATAAAAAGATCAAATGTCTTATTGAGTACCCAATCAATACGGACATCTTTTTTGTCGATTTTGTTGATCACGACGATGACACGATGACCGAGCTCTAGAGACTTTTTCAAAACGAAACGAGTCTGTGGCATTGGTCCTTCTTTGGCATCAACCAAGAGGAGAACTCCATCGACCATACGCAAAGTACGCTCGACCTCACCACCAAAGTCAGCATGCCCAGGAGTATCAACCAAGTTGATCTTCTCATCATGATATCGGAATGATGCATTTTTTGCGAAGATAGTAATACCACGCTCGCGTTCCAAGTCATTGGAATCCATCATTTGTTTCTTTTCCTCACCTTCTTTTTCTTCCTTGATAGCATGAGTTTGCTTGAGCAAAGCATCAACAAGAGTAGTTTTTCCATGATCCACGTGGGCGATAACGGCTAGATTGCGAAGAGACATACAAAACAAAATAAAATAAACAGTGCGAGCAGGCTAGACGATTTAGTAGCTTTTGTAAAATGATATCATCATCCTTATGCTAAGAAAATTATTGATCAGCGACTTATGGAAGGCCCAAGCACACGTCTATTGCAGGGTCCAGATTCAGGAACTGGCCCGATGATCTATTGAATAAACCAAAACCGAAAAGCCCAGTGCAATGGGAACCAATGGCTACCCACGAAAATTTGATACTGCCAGATACATTGCCCAGTGGTACAAATAAATATTTCATGCTACAACAGCTATGCTTTTACCCCCTCGATTGTGAACTTTATAGTCCAATTCACTCAAGTGCTCCAACTTTGGGCCACCAAAGTACCAGTTGAGCTCTTTGTTTTGCTCGGCAGCCTACTAGAAGAAATTATTGCTCCCATCCCATCTCCCGCCGTCATGACATTGGCAGGATCAATCGCCTTCTCCCAAGGATACGAATTTGTATTTCTGTTGTGGTTAGCGCTACTCGGCAGTGTGAGCAAGACAGCCGGCACCTGGGTACTGTATTACTTCGGAGTCATCGCTGAGGATGTGCTAATCAAAAAATGGGGCAAGTTTTTTGGACTCGACCCGCAAAAAATCGAAGCATATGGTAAAAAGTTCCACAAAGGGAACCGTGATATCTGGGCATTGATTGTCCTACGTGCGATTCCAATCATGCCGACCTCTCCAGTATCAGTGATTTGTGGCATTATCAAAATGCCAGTCAAACCCTATTTGATCGGCACCTTCTTCGGCAACTTCATTCGCGGCTTCTTCTATTTGTATCTAGGCTTTGGTGGACTGGGCGCATTCAAGCGCTTGATCGACCGCTTCAATCACGCTGAATCCTTCATACTAGCAGCTTTTGTTTTGATCATCCTAGCTATAATCCTCCGCTCCTTTATCAAGAACCGCCTCGAGAATATTGACAAATAAACAAAAAGGCTCAGAATGTATAGAAACCTATTATATCTATGCATTCACCAGACAGTTCACCGCGCATGAAGCTAGCCGCAGCAGAAAGAAGATCCCAGACGGTAGTAGAAATCATCCGCGAAAGGATAGCAAGATTAAGCATATCGACAACAAAAGGAATCAACCAAGCAGACGCTGTCAGGCTTAGTATTGCTGCAGA
Source organism: Candidatus Altimarinota bacterium (assembly GCA_017984655.1). Taxonomy (GTDB): domain Bacteria; phylum Patescibacteriota; class Gracilibacteria; order RBG-16-42-10; family RBG-16-42-10; genus JAGNZB01. The sequence goes on along the minus strand of JAGNZB010000069.1, from coordinate 2,885 downwards.
AGTAGTACGAGAACTAGAGCAGGATCTCACTGACCACGTCTTTGGTTTTCTTGGTCGGGGGTTGAAATTACCCTCCGGGCCAGAAAGAACACCATCGAAACCACCAGAAGTCACTGCGAATGTAGACGCTGTTATTAAAGAAATAGTTGATCAATTGCCTTATGATCCTGCGATTCGATCTCGGATCAAAAACCTACTCGCCAGCATCGGAATTCGAACCTACCATGACCTCCAATTATTTAGTGAACCAGAACTAGCACTCCTCCCTTTCGTAGGGCGCCATAGCACTAGTGTAGCACAGATGCTGCAACAGGATTCACACTAGCCACAGAAGAAAGCGCAGCCCATCCCCCACTATCAGCACCAATTGCCAAGCTCCACACACTTGGGATTTCGAAATTCGACCTCCGTAATCGCATGAGAATACTAGCGCTCAATCAAAACATCGGCTTCACACTTCATGACGTAGCCAAAGCAGTAGAGGGTGGCCATCTGATACCAGGACACCTGTTCACCCAGAAACAAATTGGCAAGATTGCAGAGTTCATCAGACGAATCCAATTACCCCGGGTAGAGACAAAGTAGCGAGCACACAACAAATCAAATCTCAGGGATTTACAAGCACAAAGAGATTGCCTAATATGCCGCTGCTAGAGAGCACACCTCTCAGCGCCAAATTTTTGGCCTCATCGTCTAACGGTTAGGACGTCGCGTTCTCAACGCGAAAATTGGAGTTCGATTCTCCATGGGGCTACGAGCTCGCCATAAGCGAGCGAGTCTCTTTCCTATTTCCTCGCTCCTCAGTTTTTCGCCAAGGGTACATTTTGCGAGCTCAAGGAGACAGGAGCAAGGAAACAGGAAATAATCGCTCAGGACGAAGAGACTCTATTTCCTCGCTCCTCAGTTTTTCGCCAAGGGTACATTTTGCGAGCTCAAGGAAATAGGAACAAGGAAACAGGAAATAATCACGACAACACATCAAACTAGTCAGATCTTTACTTTTACGTTCACCTTTCCTTTTACTTTTCATGAGCGAAAAAGCCCAAAAGTAAACCTTACTAATTCAACTACTCGTAGAGACGCAGGCCTGATACCGGCAAAGCATCATTCATGATATCAGCTAGAAGCGGTAGAATCCATGTTGTTCTGAATTCAAAAGTCTTGAGAATCTCCACATCAAGTGGCACCCAACGAATCTCCATAATTTCTCTAGTGTCATAGGTAAACTGTGTCACTTGTTTGGCTAGCCTGATCAAAAAGACATGCTTACAGCTAGCCTGAGGACGCTCATGGATCACCCCCAAGTGCCGCGCGGTATATAAGTCTGGTGTGATGCCAGTTTCTTCCAGAACTTCACGTATCATCCCCTGCTCAATAGTCTCACCACGATCAACTTTCCCTCCTGGCAACCCCCAAAGTCCCACCTTGCCACGAGTTTTGGTCAATCGGACCAAAAGCACTTGATTCTCAAATAACACTACAGCACCAGCAGCCACATGCACTCGCAAAGTATGTCCCATTCAGTAATAACAATGTGGTATATATATACAGGAAAAGTACTGAGATGAAAATCCATCTCTAGACCTAGGCAACTAGCAGCATTTCCTGCTATACTATCAGGAAACACAAAAACCAAAAAAACCCATATGTTGAACGCCCCCACTTTCTTCAAGCGCATTGCAGCTGTCAGTACTTGTATTAGTATACTTGCTACTACAGTACTTTTTTCTTCTTATTTTTTGCAAACACAAGCGGCAAATGAAACTATCACGTTTGTCTTTGATAGTTATACAGGATCTGTAGTAGACACGACTAATGCGTCACCAGGACTAAGAGTAATACCAGGTACGGCCGTGGGATACTACGCAAATCTCAGCAATAATAGTGATACATACGCCCTAAACGCCTACATTACCATTGACCTTACAACAAACATCGACATCTCAGGTAGAGTCTGTGAATACATACTAGCTACCAATGGATCACCTCGACCTGACTTTAGTGGTGTCACCACTCCATGTGTTGAAACTCATCCCGAAGGTACGACCTATGAGTACACTACAGCAGACAACATTCCCCTTGGTGAGACAGCTTACTTTAGAATTAGTGGCTTAGTCATCTCAGCCTCAGCAAAGAGCAAAGCATTCGCTGGAGGATCATTTGTTGGTACACAAACCAATGCAGGCAGTCCCTTGCTTAATAACCACTTCAGCGTCAGCACTGCCCACATTACGGGCACTGTATTCTACGACAATGGCACTCCAAATAATGCTAGCAACGGCTTTCAAGACATTGGTGAGCTTGGGGCCTCCGGCATTACAGTCAGTGTTACCGACGGAATCATGAATTATTCCGGCAATACAGACGGCAGTGGCAACTTCGACATTTCAGTTCCCCACAATGATATAGCGACCTATCCTAGTGCAGCAGCTTATACAGTTTCGCACACACCATCACTAGGATTCAGAGCAACTAATGCATCATCCGTCGGTGGTATTCGCGTATCGGGGTCATCATCAGTTACTCTTTTTGGCATCACCAATCAAGGCGACCTTGCTTTGACCTACGAAGCCGTACCACCAAGTCCCTTCACAGAGAACACTGATGTAACATTCATCTATACCGTAACCAATCAAGGCCCAACAACGGTCACTGGCATTGTCGTCAATATTCCCTATCCAGGAGCTACTACCGCTACAGGCACAACAATTGCCAGCGATGGCCATGTATTTGCACCAGGTGTAGAACCCAACACGGTTGATTGGACCATTTCTTCGATGGCACCAGCAACAACTGTAATGCTCGAAATGCCGCGCAGAATCAGCAGTGCAGGCACCGTCGTGGTGATGGGAGAAATTACCCAGATGAGTACACCAGCGCCACTC
>JAGNZB010000068.1 GCA_017984655.1 Candidatus Altimarinota bacterium | reverse complement strand
GAACATACCAGCCATTACTCAGCTCCAGAATATCTTGCCAAAGCAACAGCTTTTTTTTGACAAACCCCACCTTGACCCACAAAGCGACAATATGAAAATCTTCCCAATTGACAATAAAACTCGATGGCGTTGCCACAATGGTCTCAGCAACAACACTGACTACAGGTAAGTGGATGGTCGTAGAATAGTTCTTTTTCATGACAAATCAGTGAGTGCCCCGATGCAATACCAATGCTACAATATGGTGAAAGCCAGCCTGATGCAAGACACGCTGACAACTAGCCAAAGTACTACCGGACGTGACGATATCATCAACCAAAATAATTCTCACATGAGGCCTGATGATTGTTTGGGCATGTAACTGAAAGACAGCCGCAACATTTTGGCTCCTTTCCTCTTTATTCTTACCAACTTGTGTGTGCGTGAACTGAATTCGCCTGAGCATGTTTTCTGTGGTCGCCAGATGGGCCTTGACTACCAATCTAGTCAACAACTCAGCTTGGTTGAATCCCCTTTGCCAATACTTCAACCAATGCAAGGGCACGGGAACACAAACATTCACACCATCAAATACTGGCAATTGCAGAAAAGCTTCGTACCATACACACTGAAGCACCACACCAGCGTCACGAATACCTTTATATTTCCAAGCAAACAAAAGCCGGCTGATGAGAGCTTCATTATCCTGGGAAGCGATATAGATCGGCAATGCAGACGAACTATACATACTAAGCCGAATCGCAAAATCCGGCTGACAGTCGAGGCAAACAATCCCCACTGGTCGCTTACAAAGCACGCAAGGCGCCGGAAAAAGAAGATGAAGAAAATTCATAGTTTTTCCTCATGGTAGAAGACAAGATATGAAATCTCTCTCCGATCCAGGCGTATAATGCACTAACAAATGATTAAATCTTCTTCACCATATAGGTTCCTTCTAGCTCATAGCCCAGTTTTCGATAATAACCACGGACACCAATACCACTGATCACCGCGATTTTGTGGATTTTCTCCAGTGCCAAGATCTCTTCTACTTTATCCATCATGATTTTACCAAAACCAATATGCTGACTGGCATTCTTTTTTCTTTCTTCCAATGGCACAGCTTCACCATAGGTATGAACTTCACGAATAATCGCTGTACCAGTCAGCTCAGGAATAAAATGCTTCTTACCCGCTAGGGTGTGATAAGGGACACGTAGACGCAAATGTGAGTACAACGTAGTACGACTATGGTTCTCAATGCTAATGAAGTACTCGATCCCTTGGGATGCTTCGTATTTCTCTACAAAGAGCTCGATGTCGTTGAGATCTCGAGGACGATCCCGCACTTCACGGCAACGAATACACTTACAAACATAGCCACGACGCTTCATCTCAGCATCGACGAGCTCACGGAAGTTGGTAAATTTACTGCCATCCAACACATTTGGTTGAGGAATATCTCTACCCACACGGACAATACGGACCCAATACGGAATATCTTTCTGCACTTCAGCCAAAACATCGATCAGCTCAGCATCTGTATAGGTATGGAATTCACCACGATCAAACCAATCTTTGAGTTCAGAATCAATCGTTACTAGACAAGGATAGATCTTGACCTGGTCTGGTTTGAAACCAGGATTATTCCAGAGAATCGGATACATCTCACGATCACGCTGGAGTGTGCTACCAGGCAAATTGGGCATGGTATGATAATGCACCTTAAAACCAGCCTCTTTGAGCAAGAAAGTGGCCTCCATCGCCTCTTTATTGCCATGTCCTCGCTTGGTCAATTGATTGACGTCATCATAGACGCTTTGGACACCAATCTCGATCCGAGTGCCACCAATCTTACGCATATGAATCACTTCATTCTCAGTGATATAGTCAGGTCTGGTTTCAAATGTAATCCCCACACAACGAATCGGAGCAGTCTCATTTTCTAGCATCACTTGCTCGAGATTGGTGCGACACGGCTTCAGTGACTTGAAGTGCTTGATAAAGCGCTTGTCTTCCCGTGAGTCCACGAACTCATTCATCGCTTGTAAAGACTTCTTGACCACTATCGCTTGATAGCTACGGGGCAAGAATGAAAATGTCCCCCCCATCACAATCAAGTCAACCTTATCCACACTATGACCACCAGTAGACATCGCATAGAGACGCTTTGCCACTTGACGATAGCTATCCCAAGCAACAGTAATCGCTCGCATGACAGCTGGCTCATTGGAGTTGTAGCTTTTGGGCACACCAGCCTCGGTAGGACAATAAATACACTTACCAGGACATGGATATGGCTTCGTCAGCACAGGAATGGGAGCCACACCTGAAAGTGTACGAATAGCACTCTTGCGCAGCACTCTTGGCAACCACTCCGTAACAGGTAGAGTACCATCAGCGGTAGCAATAGCGTACGCGCTCAGCAAAATAGTCTGTGCCAAACATGGCACGCTAAAGAGTCGAGCTGCCTCGCGCTTGAGTTTATCAATCGCAATTCGATCCTGTGCCTCAGCAGCAATCATCTTTTGCAAAATAAAAACTGCCGCCTTGTAGTACTGAGGTGACATTTTTTGATATGCTTTCTGAGGTACCGATATATCCATCATATGGCTGAACAAAATTACAAAACCGATTTACAGTGTGTGTACGATAGCATAGCTCACCACTTTTCAAAAACACGTCACTTCATCTGGCCCGAGATGGAATTATTCTTGCCCGTCATCAAGCCAGGAGGACACCTGATCGATATTGGTTGTGGCAATGGTCGGTTACTGAGAATGTTACAAGAAAAACAATGTACCTATGTTGGCATCGACCAGTCAGCCGAGCTGATCAAGGAAGCACAGAGACAATGGCCAAATTACGCATTCGAAGTCGCTGACATGAGTACCTATCACTATGGACGTGATCGCTTCGACACTGCCTGCCTAATCGCTAGCCTTCATCACCTTGCCACCAACGACGAACAACAAAAGACACTGGAACGGATCTTTACCGCACTCAAGCCTGGTGGCTATCTGTGCATCACTGTCTGGAATATGTGGCAGAGTCGCTATCGCAAATATGTGCTCAAAGAGCCTTATCACCATAGCTATATCCCGTACCAAGATGGAATGAAGACCGCGCAGCGTTTCTATTATGCATTCACAAAAACTGAACTCACAACCACTACCAAAGCAGCAGGCTTTGAGATCGTCAGCTGCTGGTACAGCGACAAAGCTACGATCAGCAACCGTAAGCAGGGTCGGAATCTTTGTCTGATCGCCAAGAAGCCCCTTTAGTCTGCTTCAGGCATCACCCGATAGGCACGAATAACCCCAGGAATCAGATGCATGGCGTCTAAGAAAGCAGTAATTTGGTCGACAGAGATAATTTCTAGCACCAACTCGTCAGTGACAATACCACTGTCAGTCTTGGGCCAGACCTTGATCGAAGACAAATTGATTGTCTGTCGAGCCAGCTCCATCAAAACATCACTGAGCAAACCACTACGATCTTGAAACTCGATCATCACAGTCACATGATAGCGGACCACATGGCCAGGCTTGAGCCAGCTAGCATGAACCAATCGTTCTGAAGCTAAAGCCAAAATACAGCGACAATCCCCCCGATGGACTGTCACACCTCTTCCTCTGGTGATGTACCCCACCACCAAATCAGGCGGTTTTGGCATACAACACTTGGCAAATAAAACCATTACATCTTTCTCACCTTGGATATAAACATGCGGTTGCGCTAAGATACTAGGATCTTTGATTGTCACAGCAGGGTGTCCCTGCAGGAGCTCAGCATCAGAGAAGAGTTTTTTCAAAATTGTCCTCTGTGAGAGCTCTCCCTCACCAATAGCGACAAGAATATCTTCAAAAGTCTTATAAGATGGATACTGCTCCATAACCGCCTGCTTCTTGCTATCACTGACATCATGAAGCTTGCCCTTGGCAAAGAACGCCAGCTCATGCTCCAGCAATTCAAGACCAGAATTGAGGTTGGCATCACGATCTTGTTTACGAAACCAAGCTTTGATCCGGTTACGGGCCCGGGCAGTAACGACAATGCGCAGCCAATCACGTTTTGGCCCAGTAATAGTTCTACTAGTCAGAATCTCGACCACATCACCAGTATGAAGAGGGCTTTCTAATCGTACAATCTTGCCATTTACCTTCGCACCATTACAACGATACCCAACATTACTATGTACCGCAAAAGCAAGATCTATAGCATTAGCGCGCTCAGGGAGATCTTTGACTTCACCATCTGGTGTAAACACAAAGATCCTTTGTTCAAATAAATCGATCTTCACGCCCTCCACAAACTCACTATTATCTTTGATATTATCTTGTAGTTCTTTGAGACGTACCAACCAATCTAGGGCAGTGACATCTGGCTTATGACTAGTGCCACCATCTTTGTACAGCCAGTGAGCAGCATAACCATGTTCCGCTTGTTGATGCATCTCTTGAGTCCTGATCTGAAATTCTACTAGCGTACCACCAAAACAAAAGACTGTCGTATGCAGACTCTGATAACCATTGTCTTTCGGGGCTGCAATATAATCTTTGAACCGATCACCTTTTGGCCGCCACAGTTCATGGATAGTACCGAGGACTGCATAACAATCACTAATCTTCTCCACAATTACGCGAATCGCAAACAGGTCATAGATTTCGGATAAGCTCTTTTGCTTCCGCTTCATCTTGAGAAAGATGGAATACAAATGCTTCGCTCTACCATCAATCTGAACGGTAGACAATTGTAAGCTCTTCTGAAGCTCTTCTCCTAGACTTTTCTTCACGTGTTCAATCAACTTCTCACGCTGCCCCTGTCCCACTGAGAGCTCCTCGGTGAGCTTCTCATACTGAATCGGATAGAGATGACGAAAACAAAGATCTTCTAGCTCCCATTTGAATCGCCAAATACCAAGACGCTCTGCCAGTGGCGCATAAATCTCTAGAGTTTCTTTGGCAATACGAACTCTTTTCTCAGGACGTACGGCACTGAGCGTACGCATATTGTGCAACCGATCAGCTAACTTGATCAGAATCACGCGCAGGTCTTCTGACAGTGTCAGAAACATTTTACGGAGACAATCAACCTGATATTGCTCCATATTGAGCTGATACTTCACCTTGGATACTTTGGTCACCCCAGCAACTAGCTTTGCGACATCAGCACCAAAATGCTGCTCCACATCTGCAATCGTTTTGGCAGTATCTTCAGGTACATCATGCAACAATGCAGCAATAATCGTGTTCTCATCGACTTGGAGGTTGGTCAAAAGAATCGCGGCCTCTAGTGGATGGAGCACGTATGGTTCACCAGATTTGCGCAATTGACCGGCATGAGCATCTTCAGCGTAGTGGTAAGCATCACGAATCCTTTGCAGATTGGCTGTGGGATAATGATTGACGAAAGCTTGTAATAAATCCTCGATGTCTGACATTTTTCATTTTTCATGAGCTAAACTACTGTAACGTATTTACTTGCTTTATATCAAATGAACCCAACTCAATCCCACTTTCATAACTTTTCATTCAGTGATCTTTGGCGAACAATGCTCGGTAACAACTGCCATATCAATGCCACACATTGTTATCTCCTCAAACACACTAGCTCCCCGCAAGTGATCAGTGAGCTTACCGGAGTCACGCTACATCAAGCAAAAAAAGTAGCAGCCTGTCTCGAAGTCGGCAAAAGAATCTACCAAACCTACAACGATGAGACGCCACTGACATCCCCCATCAATGTCTACAATCACACTAGAAATATGATCCATGCCAAACAGGAGATGATCAGGGCATTCTATCTCAATAGCCAGCTAGCAGTCGTTCGCGATGAGATTGTAGCGCTCGGCACCCTCAATGCCGCCCAGGTCAATGTCCGAGACTTATTCAGACCAGCTTTCTTAGCCAATGCACACACCTTTATTATTGTTCACAATCACCCCTCCGGTGACCCGGTCGCCAGCCCTGACGATCTCCAACTCACTGAATATATTGCTTCAGTCGGTCAAATTATGGCCATCCCACTGCAAGATCATCTCGTAGTCAGCAACCAAGGCTATACCAGCATCAGAGAGCTACACCCCCAGCTTTTCCCTAGAATCGATGGATCTAGCTAGTAAATCCAATAAAGCGCAACAAGATATTGACACCACTCCAGGCCAACATCACCACGACAAAACCAATGATGATCCCAAAGATATTTTGTTTGGCATTTCCAATCGCATCCGCTTTTCCTTGGGCAGCAAATAGTTGAATGCCTGAGTACACTAGACCGACAATCGCAATCAAAGCGATGAAGCTTAGAACATTCCCAATCACCGTATTGAGGACTGCATTCACACCATTGCTACCTGGTAAGCCATGGCTAGCTGGTAGACCAATATTGAGAAACGCCCCAGTGTTGGTG
>JAGNZB010000004.1 GCA_017984655.1 Candidatus Altimarinota bacterium | reverse complement strand
ATTTACTATTCGCAGAAGAATCTCTTCACCTTGCTGTCCATTTCTATGTTTTCTGACTACTTTGTATATGGAAGCTGGAATCGAGTACAGGTTGTAACCTCTGCTCCCGTCTCCACAACGACCCAGTACCAAAATGGTACTGGGGAAGTGCTTAGTCTCAGTCTAAGTTTCACCTTATCCCATCCTTATACCTCAAGGCGACTTTAGCGTGCTCGAAGACTAAGACTCAGGGATCAGACTAAGGTAGTGATGTGACTAAAGAAACGTTAGAAATTCATAATTACTTTGATAGTGTTCCAAGTAATTAACTACCTAGAATATCTGTATTTGAGCAAAGTCCTTCCCGCCTAAATATGGAGTGTAGGCCTTATAACTTAGCTCAATATTTTCCCTATCTTTTCACGAAGACTTCTTAGTACCCTAAAACGGATACTTGGATTGGTAATTACTCGGAACCAATGCCTAACCGTTGGTCTTATCCGACGATACAGTGGCTTTTTTGAATCCAAAACTTGATACATAATATCATCAACTATTTCATCTGGCATTTTAAGATCGAGTTTTTTGCGAGTGCCACTTGAGTTGCTTGACATGTGCCACTTATTTAAGTGTCTGTATATTTCACCACAAACTATCAGTAGTCAAGAAGTATCCTAGTAGATTTAATAGAAAACATACTTGGAACGGACTATAACCAATGATGCCCACAAAACGAACCGACTTATACCCCTGAGAAATGAAACAAGCAGGTCAACTTTTCGACAAACTCAATGCTCATTTCTCGAATAGCCTTGTGTTCAGAGTCAATCTTGAAGGTGCTCTTCATGACAGCCTCTTTCGCTTTGGCAAAGTCTTCAGCCTCCATAAAGTAGTATATCGCCAAACCATCTTCGGAAATGAAGCATGACTCTGACACTACACCTTCATTTTTCAAAGTCTCAATGACCTCATCTTGTCGCTTTTTCAAAGCCTCACACCAATCAAGCCAAACTTGCTTTTGTCACGGCTTGAAGATGAACTTGATTAATTTGACCTCGGTCATAAAAACTTTGTGAGTGACGAAGCAAAATATAGCACAATGCATTCTTTCACCCCTATAACACACACAACAAACAGAGGAAACCTACTTTCTTATTGACCACAAGCACAACATTGACAAGTCTCAACTTGATGTCAAAAGACTCGTCATGGTAGTATTACACATCAAACATTTAATTTTATTCCCATGCGAGACTCCAATGAAAGCAATCGAAAAAGTGACGGTGCTCCAGAAGTAGTAGACACTATTATAATCATGCCAGAAGCAAGACGCCAAACCATTGCAGCTAAATTAGCTGAATATGAAGCTCGACTTACACGGTATCAAGCTGAAACAGCACTAAACAAGCAGATGGACGATGGCCTAAAAGCTCGAGATGGAGGAATGGTAGGCAAGATACCAAACCAATGGATAGGGACCATCTATAAAATAGCATTAGCAAGAGCCCTTTTGGCTGATGGTCAAGTGAATACATTTGCATTAAGTAGTAGGCTCCAAGAAGAACACGGAGGATTGAACCCTGGCCGTTTTAAAAAGGCTGCGAGTGAGTTGGAGAGTTACTGCCAAGGAAGACGTTCAGCAGAATAAATCAGTATAGGATCTAGGTAGATTAAGCAATGACTTACCGCCATAGCTTATATAGACAAGCAAAGTACTACTAGCCTCAACTTTAGTAATCCTTTGCTTGATTTTACGATAACACTTTCACCGCGATATCTCGAATTTCTCGACCAGAGATGCATTGTCAGATATTGAAGACAACGCAAACTAACTGTTTGTTTTTTTGATCTTCAAAGTAACAAAAAATTCACCAACATCTTCTGGTCTAGTCAGTATGTATATTGTCTTGTCCTTACTGTAGGATTCTAGCCTCTTGAGTACAGTAGGCCTTTGTTCAGTGCCATAGTTCCAAATGAGCTTCATAAAGTCCCACGAAATACGCTCTTTCCATGTAGTTGGCATATCAGGCCTCTGAGTATTCCTAAACTTAAAGCGTCTCACAAGCACCCTCCACAGACTCAAATAACGAGGGTAATCAAGAAAAATGATTGTATCTGCAGCCTCCATTCTAATCGCCATGGTACTTTTGTAATTACCATCAATAATCCACAAGTCACTTGCAACAAGATTATTCATCATCGCTATCCACTCTATCTTCTTGGTATTCACATCCAAACTCCATCCCTCTTTATGATAAAGCGCATCTAGATGAATTAATGGCAACCCAACCAATGCAGCCAATTGAATCGAAAAAGTGGTTTTACCTGAACCGGGACAACCAATCACAACAACGCGGTTCATAATAGGACGGAAATTAAACTTTTTATACCTTCACGGTACACAAACAGGTTGTCTGTTGCTAGAGTGAGCAACACAGCTTCTGTTTACTTAACTACTTGTGGATTTTTAAGGATAAGACTAGGAATTATTATTAAGTATACTAGCATCACCAAGTTGCAGAGCCTTGATTTGCTCAAGACTAGGAATCTTCGAATGACAAGTCATTACTATTTCTGCAATATCATGCAACTGATTTGAAACCTCTTTGGCAGCACCATACCTGATCTGATCTTGATCTTTAGCATAATCTGCCATTTTATTGTCAAAATAGTGAATAATTATTTTCAAATACCTCAGAACATCTTTAGATACAAAATACACTATAAAAGCATGCGCTATTACTACACTCACAAATATAAGAAAACCCAAGTACCATTCCAAATATGATCCGCCAACTAAAATCACTAGGTAAGACAGTGGCACAATAATATTAAAGTGCATCTGAATTTTAGGTGTAATAGCATCTTGAAAACCAGTTGGCGCAACTTCATCCATCCCTTCCGGCGCAATAATCTTACCAACAAGTAAAGTAGTAGCCTGAAGTTGACTTGCAAAAGGACCAATAAAAAGACAAACACTGATACTGATCATAATCAAAACAAAAACGAAAAAGTCTATTTCAATCATATAAAAAGTAATGATATTGTTTAAGACAACATCATAGTATAATTTGTAAGACTGTCTAAACCCTCGTTAATTGAAATTTAATCTACTCCAATTGTTAAAGGACCAAGGACTCCTCTAACAAAACAGCAAGCAACTTATGTGCCACAACACAAGACACTTTTTATTAGGAAGAATGTAACATTTATCTCTATGCAAACTATTACAAAAAGACTACTAACATGGGCACTGATCATAGCGGCATTATTGATGGTCCCACTGGTCGCCATGCAGTTCTCTAGTGAATGGGACTGGAACTGGTTTGATTTCGCATTCATGGGATGCCTCCTGCTCGGCTCTGCGCTTATTTATGAGCTCATAGCCCCAAAAAAACATAATGATACCTACAGAATCGCAGTAGGTATCGCAGTAGTTACAACAATTGTAATCACCTGGATCAATGGCGCAGTTGGCATCATTGGCAATGAGGACCATCCTGCCAACCTGATGTATTTTGGCGTAATTTTGATTGGTTTGATTGGCACGCAAGTCGCTCGTCTCCAGCCACGCGGTATGTCACGAGCGATGTTTATCACAGCAATTGCCCAGGCACTAGTCCCGATAATTGCGGTGATGATCTGGAGACCACAGCTAGATACGGGTGTGTTGAAAGTATTTATTTTGAATACCGTTTTCGTGATGCTCTTTGTCGAGTCAGGCTTATTATTTCGAAAAGCAAGCATGAAGCTGAAAGCAGAACCAAAAGCCAAATAACAAAAACCTCAAATAAGACTCTCCACAAAAAATATTTTTCTCATCAACCAATCATCTTCTCGATCCTCCAACTTAGGATAATTCTTCCATTATTGACGTGATAGAACGGGCATGGCCCAACTGACGAGCAATGCTCTCTGAGCTTTGGACCCTTTCCAATAGTAGTAAAGTCTCGGCAAGAGCTGAATTAATAATTGCCATCTCACCCTTCATCTTCTGAAGCTCAGCGCTAGTTTTGCTCACATGCATCACAGCATAGAGATTTTTGATGCTACTACTGACACGGTGCACACCCTGACGCAACGCATCACCAATTGGTTTACCTTCACGAGCAGAAGCAGCACACGTGTTCCTGAGAGCCACCAGATCATCGTAATCCTTGCGAAAAACACTGGCAGGGAGAATCGACTGGAGATGCATAGTATCAACCCCACCCAAGCCTAGCCCGAGAGCCTTCACCGTTGTCCTGTTTTCCCTCTTCATCTCAGGATAGAGTTTGTCAGAAAACTGATGAATCACCCCTGTAGCAACAGCAGCCTTGGTCGCATTGTTGCCATCTCGAAGCGCGTCTGGATGTATCGTACTCAAAGCAGCTGCATAGCTCAGCAGAGGTGCCACAACAAGGCGATCTGGATTCGGCTTAGTGACTAACTCATGCATCGCCATTTGCAGCTCCATTTCCCCAGCATCCAATGAACGTCTTCCCGCTTCAGAAGTAACCTCAGCTCGTTTGCTAGCCTTATCACTAGCCAACAACTGAAAGAAATTGCGCTTCAAATCACCAGGTAGAGTTGAGACTTCAGGAGTAGTTTTCATAGATGGGTTTTGTTTTTATCTTCAGTAATTATACCACATTTTTATGGCAATATGCTAAAAAGCTTCTAGTGACACTTACTGAATTCCCATGACTACCCACCTACCACAGGGCACTACTCAGAAAGGGATTGATTATTCTAATCAAGATCTCAGCTCCCAGCTCTATCAAGACCACACCTTTGAGCAGTGTAATTTCAGCTTTGCTCAGCTTGCCAATGCGAGACTAGAAGATGTCACTTTTATTGACTGCAATCTCAGCTGTACCAATTTCGAAAACTGCCTACTCAGTGGCGTACGATTCGAAAGCTGCAAACTAGTAGGTGTAGACTTTCATCATTGTCTCAGCAGATTAGGATCAATGGACATACAGTTTCGGAACTGCGTACTCCAAGGCTGCAACTTCTCAGAACTGAAGCTCGCGAAGACACCATTCAAGGACTCAGAAATCCGTGATTGCATCTTCAACACCACTGACCTCAGTGAAGCTAACTTTTCAGGCAGCGACCTGACCAACACCTTGTTCCATAGTTGTCAGCTAGGAAAAAGCAACTTTGCTACGGCAAGAAATTACACGATCGATTACCACACCAATCACCTTACCAAGGCCCAGTTCAGCCTCCCAGAAGCAGTGGCATTATTACAATTCTTGGACGTAGAAATCATCTAACCAGTCTTGAGCCGAACAACCAGAAAATACTTGCTACTACAAAGCTTTCCCTCACCTTGCGGGAAAGAAATCTGACCAGTAGATTAGATACACGTTTTGATGAGCCACACAAATCTCACCATTTCATATCTGTTCTCATAAGATAGCTCCAGCACTATTATTGATCCCCCCATGCGCGCCCTGCTCAAACAATATTTTGGCTATGACAACTTCCGCCCCTTACAGGAAGAGATCATCAACCATATTGTCGACCAAAATGACTGCTTTGTCTTGATGCCTACCGGTGGTGGCAAATCACTTTGTTACCAACTACCAGCATTGAAGCTGCCTGGCCTCACCCTGGTAGTCTCGCCACTGATTGCATTAATGAAAGATCAGGTCGATGCCCTGCGCGCTTGTGGCATCATGGCAGCCTATATCAACTCCACCCTGACAGCAGCCGAAATCAGTGATATCTGTAGCCAAGCTCGCAACCAACAACTCAAGATTCTCTACGTCGCGCCCGAACGTTTTGGATTGCGAGACTTCCAAGGTTTCTTACAGACCCTCAACATTAGTTTGATTGCCGTAGATGAAGCTCACTGTATCTCTGAGTGGGGACACAATTTCCGTCCTGACTATCGAAACCTGAGCTTACTCAAGAGCCTTTTTCCCAATGTGCCACTAGTAGCGCTGACCGCGACTGCTACTCAAAAAGTACGCGAAGATATCGTCAATCAGCTGCAGCTTGGCAAAGCACGCGTATTCATTTCCAGCTTCAACCGCGAGAATCTCAATATTAGCATTATCGAAAAGAAACAAGCATTACCAAAACTGCTGGCACTG
Organism: Candidatus Altimarinota bacterium; assembly: GCA_017984655.1. Classification (GTDB taxonomy): domain Bacteria; phylum Patescibacteriota; class Gracilibacteria; order RBG-16-42-10; family RBG-16-42-10; genus JAGNZB01. Next base: position 18,470 of record JAGNZB010000004.1, on the reverse strand, counting down.
TTAGAGAACTATCGTGACGAGTCAGTAATTATTTACTGTTTCTCACGCAAAGAAACTGAAGATATTGCCGAGAGTTTAGTCACAGCCGGCTTTAGCGCTAGAGCTTACCATGCTGGACTTGATGCTGAAGAACGCAGTGAGACCCAAGAGCTCTTTACCAAAGACAAGGTCAATATTATCGTCGCCACCATTGCTTTTGGTATGGGTATCGACAAGCCAGATGTCAGAATGGTAATTCACTTCACCTATCCCAAGACCCTAGAAGGCTACTACCAAGAGATTGGCCGTGCTGGCCGCGATGGCTTATCCAGTGAATGCGTCATGTTCTACACCTATGCCGACACCCGCAAGCACGAGTTCTTCATCAACAAAATTGATGATCCCCAACTCAAGTCACTGTCTCAACAAAAACTCAATCTCGTCTCCCAATACGCCAAGCTCACCACTTGTCGAAAAAGATATCTCTTGAAATATTTCGGGGAAGATTTCACAAAACCCAACTGCGGCAGCTGCGATGTGTGCGTACCGCAAAAAGCATTAGTAATTGCACCAGCTAGTCGAACACCGAAAATCCGCGGCAAAAAAACAGCTGTCAGTGGGTACAATGAAGAACTCTTTGAGCAACTCCGAAAACTGCGACGATCCCTCGCTGATCAAGCCAATGTCCCCGCTTTTATTATCTTTGGTGACAAAGCCCTCCAAGAAATGGCCCAGTACCAACCTCAGAACCTCGCCAGCTTCTCCCGGATCAGTGGTGTTGGAGCGAAGAAACTAGAACAGTTTGGCGAGCTCTTCTTGCAGACTATCAATCAGTTTCTGAGAGAGCAGCGTTGAAGAGAAAGACCACTGCATAGATTTATGATTTCGCTACTGGTAGGATGGAATCAGCACAAACCACCTTATGAAGACCATATCCGAAGCTCCACAAGAAGTACCAGTAGCAGCAGTATGTAATAGACTAGATCAAGAATTCAATATTGCTGCCATCAATGATGATTGGTCATTTAGCTTTGACGATGCATTCAGAGCCCAGGCAGTACAACGATTTCTAGAACCAAACAAAAACACCGGTCTCTTTCTGCAATTCGGATCCACAGTCAGTCAGATCTACACCGCCTTTGCTCCTAGCCATTTTGTTCTACAAGAAATCAAAAGACGCGGCATCAAAAATGCTTTGTTGGTGCTGAAGCATCCATTCGACTGGGATGGTTCTGCGACCGGTCAGGGTTTCTTACCATTGACTGAGGCTGATTATCAGGTGATGACTGAAATGGGATTGTCACTCTATTCACTACATACCCCTTGGGACAAAAACCGCAATGATACATTCGTCTCCACAGCCTATGGCTTTGCCAAAGAAATTGGATTTGTCCCTGAAAGAGAATTTGCAGCTGATCCTGCCAATCCTGATGTGATATTGGGGTTGATCGGCACATTGCCTGTGCGTACCTTTGACGAAGTCGCCACTTTGATAGAACAACGATTGGGATACAAAGTAAAATCAATAAAGCATGACAATCATGCTAGAAGAGTGGCGCTAGTTACTGGTGGTGGATTCATTACCTCCATTATTCAACAGGCAAAGGATGCCGGTTGCGACCTCTACATTACGGGTATTATTACTGCCAATGCTTCAGCGTGGAGCCAAAGCCGACAACCACGAACACAAGCAAAAGTTGAAGCGATTGGCATCAACGTCATCGGTGCTTCACATTATCTGACAGAGAAATTCGCTCCCCAAAACTCGCTTCGTTTTTTCGAAGAGCTAGGCCTCCCAGCAGCATTTATTGAAGACACCCAAGCCCTAGAAAAACTAGAATAGCGATTAGCTCTTGCGATCAAAGCTAACTCCATCAGCACGAACAAAGCTCAGCTCCCGTCCCTGACTAGCAAGCTCGATAATAGCGCCATTAGCAATGCTCTTCAGATCATCAATTTTGAGCAGCTCTCGAAACAAACACCTGATCGGCCCGCCATGAGTAACAATGACAATAGTTTGGTACGGCCCGGAGAATAGACGTTCAAATGCTGTGAGCACTCTTTGCTTGAAGTCAGCATAGGATTCCACCCCTTCCACGGCATTGTCTTGATTGACCATGAACTCACCCAAGCGACGGTACTCTTCTTCTGGCTGATTGATAGCGATCTCTTTGAATGCTTGATAAATATCTTGTTCTTGTAAATCAGTTTCGATCCTAAGCGGACCACAACCTTCTAGGCTGGCACAAATAATTTCTCCAGTTTCTACAGCACGAAGACGAGCACTGCAAAACACTTGCTCAATGTCTTTGCCCCGGAGTTTCGCAGCCACCTCATGCGCCTCTCGCTTACCTTGTTCTGTCAGGTGATCATCATAATCACCATCGTAACGCAGCTTCGTATCAGACTCACTCTCCCCATGTCGTACAATATAAATTGTCATAAATAGTCGTTTCTAAAGATAGTGTATACCAACCACCACCAACTCACCTAGCTGTGAAGCAGCACTTTTGTTACAGTCTCCCCACTGATTCGCATTATGAAACCACAGTCAGCTTGGGGAGTGATCCTCACCCACCTCCGGCCTTACAGATTCTCATCGATAGCTCTTCTAGCAGCAATTGCTGGTGCTGAGATCACAGCAGCTTTATCACTGTGGCAACTTTCTAGATTGGTAAATTACATGGCGCAGCTTGCTACCCCTATACATGAGCTAGCGATCCAAAGCATTCAGCAACAGTTAATTGTATTGTTTACCATTTACATCAGCAGTTCCCTGCTGTGGCGAGCTTCAGGCTACCTGGGTGCCAAAGTACCCTCAGAAGTAGGCAAAGACCTAGAATACACAGCATTCACCCATCTTCTCAAACATTCCCAAAGCTTCTTTCTAGACAACTTTTCTGGCAGCTTGGTCAAGAAAGTCAAAGGCCTCTCAGGTGGATTCGCTAATATTTCAAACGCAATTATGTGGCGAGTAGCACCAATCACTGCCTCATTGATCAGCATGCTTATCGTCATCAGTCTTCGTCAGATCTGGATTAGTGTCGGCATTACACTGGGTATCGGTACAGCGGTAGCGATTAATATCATGTTCTTTTATCGCAAACGTATTTATGAGCGGCGCCGAACATTCAAAGACTCAGAAATTACTGGAAGATTGTCTGACGTCGTCACCAACCAAATCAATGTCAAAATGTTTGGCACTGAGCAGCATGAATCCCAATACTTTGGTGACTTGTTACAAGAAAGAACCCAGCTAAGTCAAAAGGCAATGCTTATGGGGGAACAAAGCTTCTTTATCCAGAACTTTGTTTATCTCATCGCTGAAGTCTTAGTGATGTTGTATGCCTTGCAGCTTTGGCGAGATGGCACCCTGCAACTTGGTGACTTCCTCTTGATCCAAACCTATCTGTTCTCACTGATCAGCAAGTTCTTTGATATTGGCAAAATTGTCCGCGATATTCAGATCGGTATCGCCGATACCCAAGAAATGGTCGACATCCTCAATCTCCCAGCTGGCATCCAAGACACCCCCAATGCCTCAACGCTCACCATCACCAAAGGAGCAATCACTTTTGATCATGTCAGCTTTAGCTACCACGAACGAGAAGTACTGAATGACTTTACTTTGACTATTCGTCCTGGTGAGAAAATCGCCCTAGTCGGCCCCTCTGGTGCTGGTAAATCCACCATCGTAAAGCTCCTCCTACGCCTCTACGACATCCAACAGGGAACTATTCGCATCGATGACCAAGATATCGCCACTGTCACCCAGAAGAGCCTCTGGGACACTGTCTCACTAGTCCCCCAAGATCCAGTCCTCTTCCACCGATCCCTCCTCGAAAACATCACCTATGGCACCAATGCCACAATGGAACAGGTCATTGATGCCACCAAGAAAGCCCACTGTCATCAGTTCATCAACGAGCTCCCCCATCAGTATGAAACCTATGTCGGTGAACGTGGCGTCAAACTCTCCGGAGGCGAGAGACAACGAGTCGCCATAGCCCGAGCCATACTAAAAAACGCCCCCATCCTTGTCCTCGATGAAGCCACATCGAGCTTGGATTCCGAATCAGAAAGCATGATCCAATCAGCTCTCAGAAATCTGATGAAAGAAAAAACAGCAATCGTCATCGCCCACCGCCTCTCAACCATCATGCAAATGGACAGAATCCTCGTCATCGACCAAGGCCGACTAGTAGACAGCGGCACACATGAGGAACTCCTAGCCAAAGATTCACTCTATAAGAAGCTATGGAAAATTCAGGCTGGTGGATTTGTCCAAGAGTAGTCTTTGATTACTCCGCTTGCTCCCAACAATAATAGAAAATACTTTTCATCATTTTGACGATGAACTGATCCTCGACCACTACAGCAATTGGCGCTTTTGGTTGCCAGAGTATTACCTTATTTGCAAATAGTTGGAATGCTGTTTCAAAGGGAGCTAATCCTACCAACACTCTAGTTTCACGTAGCTCTTTTTTATCAGCTCGCTGCAATGTGCGAGTGTCCTGACTGGGAAGGAGTAATGTACGCATCTTCATTTGTTGCGAGATTCTTTTCTTAATCCACTTTTTGTCCTGATCCCAACTAATAAACTGAATAAAGTCTTCTACTGAGCCAAAGAACTCAGTCACTTCTTTCTCTTCCTCAAGGATTTGGAAAAACAGTTTCACAAAAGCATCAGAACCCTTCAACACTTTTACCAAAGCCGGCTGTGAGCCCTGTTCATACTCAACAAGCAACTGTGGCAAATGTTGGAGTAGTTCTTGCTCATGACGTTGATCCCCTTCGATTTTTTGACGCCACAATTCCAGCAACCGACTTGGTGATGTCACCCGAAAATTATGCTTATTTGCCTTTACTACACCATTCTCGACCACCAGACCAAGCATGAGTAATTCAGATAAACACTTATACAATGTCGGCCGAGACACCTCCAGTAGCTTGGCAATACCCAATAAAGACTGGTCCTGATCCCGCAGCAAAATCAAATACAATTGAGCAGCAAGCTCACTTGATCCTAGTCCGATCAAAGCTTTTTTCAATATTCCAGGATTCCTACTAGTTCGACTTTGATCATCATGGGCAGAAGCCACAGCGCGCATCTTACTGTAAAGTTAAAAATTACAGTGGAAACAAATACTAGTCAGATAGTAGCACAGAACATAGATAACTACGAAGCAAAAGATATAATGGAGCGTAATTCATCCACTTATGAAACACATATCCGCAACACATCCAGTATTCGATCACCCCATCTACAAGACCATTGCCAAGGCTCCTCTTTATCGAGACCAGATGATGCTGTACTGGCAAGGGATGGGCAGCTACTGCGCCCCCACTCGCGAAGGACACGCATTACCACAAGTATTAGCAAAAGCAGGCATGATTGAAGCCAGCCTGTTGGTAGCAAGTATTTTTACTAGTGAAGCTGGACATGATATCGAACTAGCAATCACAGCTCGATATTTCGCAGAACACTGTCGCACTCGGGAGCAGGTGGTCAGAGCTGATATCCGATCGCTGAGACATTTACGAGCGATCTTTGATGAACGAAAAAGCACAGATCCACGGACAATCCCCCACAACCTCGGTATCCTCTTGGGCATCGAGAAGCTGGCCAATCGTAATATCATTCCTGGCGAAGTAGCAGCATTCATCACTAGCGGACACTATGATTGCTACCTAGAGACACCCGAGATGCATTACTTAGCAGAGCATTACGGAGAGCTCGGCGCTGAAGAAGATCACGAACGAAAGATTGTCGCGGTCGTCTCCCAACTACCCGAAGAAAGAGCCGCAATTAGCGCCGGCGAACTCACTATTTATGAAGCTACCCAAGCATACTACAGTGAGATGCAAGACAAACTAGGACTCTAAACTACTGATATGCATACAATAAACTGGTCAGAATTTGAACAAGTAGATCTACGGGCCGGTACGATTATCAAGGTGGCAGATTTCCCAGAGGCCAAGAAACCCGCCTACCAAGTATGGATCGACTTCGGCAACAGTATTGGGATCAAACAAACTAGTGCTCAGATTACTAAGCTCTACCAAAAAGATGAGCTACTGCATACACAAGTAATTTGTGTGATCAACTTCCCCCCCAAACAAATTGGACCGTTCATGTCCGAAGTACTAATTACCGGGCTAGTAGTAGCCGACGGTGACGTAGTCCTCACCCGTCCAGACAAGCCAGTACCAAATGGCACTAAACTTGCTTAACTAACTTTCGTAAAGAAGAAAGTTAATAAAGATATTATAGTAGTTTTTCAGTTCGATTGATTCCAGGTATACTTCCGTCTGCTTTTTATCAAGAATGAATGACTACCAAGACTCCAAAAGAAACTACCAATAATACGAATACTGCCACCACTGTAGCATCAGCAGTTGTGCTAGTTGTTGTTGGTGGCGGCATCGCAGCCTACAGTATGCTCAACAAAGCCCCTGTCGCACCATCTCCCGCACCAACAGTAATGACTACCACTCCAAGCGCCACCACACCAGCGGTGATCACCACAACGAGTCCAGCGCAGACAGTGGTCAGCTCATACAAAAATGGTAGCTATGAGGTGATAGGCCAATACACATCACCAGGAGGCCCTGAACAAATCGATGTCAAATTAACACTGGCAAACAATATCATCACGGATGCTACTGTCGTTTCTAAAGCAATATTGCCAATATCACAACGCTTTCAAGGAATGTTCATCGAAGGCTTCAAAGCATATGTGGTTGGCAAAAATATCGATGAAGTAAATCTCAGTGTCACCTCAGGATCATCATTGACCCCAAAAGGCTTCAATGACGCCCTAGCCAAAATCAAAGCCCAAGCAAAAGCATAGTCATGAGCACAAGGCTAGAAGAAATAGCCTTCGAGGCAATCGGAACCCATTGGCAAATCACACTCAATCACGTGCCAGTGGGTTTTGAAGCTGCCCCACTATTCGATCAAATACGAGCACGAATTGAACAGTTTGAAGACACCTACTCTCGATTTCGTCCCCAGTCACTGCTGACCAAAATATCGCAACAAGCAGGAGAATACCAACTTCCCAATGATGCCGAGCCACTTTTTTCTTTGTATCAGAAGCTCTATCACGCTACCGAAGGAGCATTCACTCCACTGATTGGTCAAGCACTGGCAGATGCGGGTTATGATAGCAAGTACTCACTACACTCAAAATCCCCACAACAAGTCCTCTCTTGGGATGATGCTCTGATATATGACTTTCCCAAGCTAATTGTAAAACGCCCCGTACTCCTGGACTTTGGCGCAGCCGGCAAAGGCTACATCATCGATATTGTCAGCAACCTTATCCAGCAATCCAGCATCGACCATTTTTTTATCAATGCTGGAGGCGATATCTATTATCACAACCCACAAAATCACCCATTGTCAGTTGGCCTAGAACATCCTCACAACAAAAAGCAAGTGATTGGCATCGCTCAGATTGATAATCAAAGCATCTGTGGATCAGCAGGCAATCGTCGCCAGTGGGCTGGATTCCATCACATCATCAACCCACACAATCTCCAATCCCCCCGCCATATCGAAGCACTGTGGGTCATAGCAAAAGAAGTCATGATTGCTGACGCACTAGCAACTTGCCTTTTCTTTGTCAGTGCGATCAGCCTTACCAAAGACTACAATTTTGAGTATTTGATCATGTATAGTGACAGTAGTATCGAAAAATCTCCCCACTTCCCTGCCGAACTTTTTATCCGAGAATAATCACTTTATGAATTTTATTGACCAGTTTCTCAATGGCAGCACCATGTATCGAGTCGTCCTCTACAGCCTCTGCTGTACAGCACTGATCGCTTTCATCCAAAGTGCTTTGGGAACAGGTACCTTCCCCTTCTCCCAATTGGTACTCTCATTAGTAATCTTGAGCGTTAGTTGCCAAGCAATAAACTGGCTATTAGGAAAAGTGTATCGTGTACCAACCAATTATGAATCAGCCACAATCACCGCGTTGATATTGTTTCTCATTCTCGCCCCAGCTACCAACACCATCGATGCAGTGACCCTAGTCTTGGCAGCAGTGATCGCCATGGCATCAAAATACATCCTCAGTATCAATGGCCGACATCTCTTCAATCCAGCCGCAATCGCCTTAGTAATTTTGACCTTTGCTGGAAGTACTTCAGCGTTCTGGTGGGTAGGCAGCGCCTCTTTGTTGCCAGTGGTGACCATTACTGGATTATTAGTAGTTCGCAAGACTCGACGAGAAGCATTGTTCCTAGCATTCCTCATCACCACCCTACTTGGCATTGCTTTCGTAGCATCACAAAATGGAGGCTCGATTCCTGAGAAGTTAGTCGAGTCCTTCCTATCTTGGCCGCTCCTATTCTTCGCTACGATCATGGTCACAGAGCCGCTTACGACACCGCCCACACGCTCCTTGCAGATTTGTTATGGCATCTTAGTGGGGATGATCTTCTCTTCCCAAATTCATGGTCCATATTTCTCAACCACCCCTGAGATCTCCCTTATTATTGGTAACATTTATAGCTACATGATCAGCAACAAACAACGATTGAGATTGGCACTCAAAACCAACAAGGTAATAGCCCAGCACATTCACGATCTTTCCTTTAGTAGTCCCCAGAAGCTCCAGTTCCAACCTGGGCAATACATGGAATGGACACTTGCAACCCATCGCAACGATACTCGCGGCAACCGTCGTTACTTCACCATCGCATCTTCACCTACGGAAACTGAAGTACATCTCGGCATCAAAGCCTACCCCCAAGGCAGTGGCTTCAAAGAAAGCTTGCTAGCAATGAAGCCTGGAGACATCATCCTCGCCTCCCATATCGCTGGTGAATTCACTCTTCCTCAAGACCCCAAACAAAAGATAGTAATGATCGCCGGAGGCATCGGCGTCACACCATTTCGCAGCATGATCAAATACTTGAGTGACACCGAAGACAAACGTGATGTGATCTTGATCTATGCTGCAAATAATGAGAATGAATTTGCTTATCAAGAGATCTTTGCCGAAGCAAAAACAAAGATCAGTCTAGAAACCCACTATGTGGTAACCGAAAGTACCAACATCTCCAAAGGATGGAAAGGCAAGGTTGGTAGAATCACGACAGAGACACTCCAAGAACTAGTACCAGACTACGATCAACGAGTATTCTACATCTCAGGTCCCGGTGGCATGGTAGAAGCCTACAAGAAAATGCTCCACAGTCTCCAAGTACCTGGCAGCAAAATTAAGACAGATTTCTTCCCTGGGTTTTAAATTAGTCCTTTCCAGAGATCTCACTAACAAACTGTTGGTAAAAGAGCCTGACGAAGGCGTCGCGCTCTTTGCCAATTCTCTTAGCTGTCTGCGTATAAAGACGTTCAGGTACTACAAATAATCGAGAAGGGAACAAATCCAAACTATTAGCAAAGGCGTCGAATCCTCTTGCCTTGGCCTCAGGATCATCGACATCATAAAAAGGACGGTTCATTTGAGCACCAGATGTAAATGTCCGAACAACCGCAATCGCACCAGTAGATTCCAACAAATCAGCATCTTGGATGATATATTGCTCGATCGCATCTTTGGGCAGGTTCTTGGAGAAAGAACAGCGAGTGATCGCATGCTCGACAGCTTCGATTTTTTCTTGAGGATACCAATCTAGTTCACTGAGTAACTCTCGGGCTTTAGCAGCACTATGAATCGAAGCCTCCTTGGAACGAGGATCATTCTTGGGGTAGATCACAATATCATGCCAGAGAGCAGCCGGGACAATCACATCCATATCTGCATGCTCATCAGCAGCAATCTTCTCAGCCATACAAAGCACGCGGTACAGATGGGCAAAGTCATGTGCTCGATCCTCAGTACTAGCCAGCTGCTTAGTGATATCAATTAGTTGTTGTCTTTGTAATGCATTCATAAAAGTAGAGGGGACAGGAATAGGCTTAGAACACCATTAATAAACTGTCTTGGTATAACATTCCTGACAAAGCACCGGTCTCTCAGCAGGATCATAGACCGACTGCAAAGGCTTCTGACACTGAGAACAAGCAATGTCGCGCAAATCATCAACACGGAAAACAGCAGCTTGATTATGCACTTGAGTCAACGGTGCCACATGAGGCACTGGGATATTGTGTTCACGGTAGAAGGCCAGCTCAGCTTTGATCACACGATATGGCTTCTGTGTCTCCTCACAGGTGAGCGTCGTCTTCAGGATATCATCAGTGACATCACTAATCTGATCAGGAATCAGATAGCTATCTCCATCATTTCGAACAGGATCGTCATACCAACGATAGCCTTGTTTGAGTGCCTGGTCTTTGGTCATCGGAAAAACAATCATCGCATCACTCTGATTGTAATAAAATGGTGACATATCTCGAGGGAAGTATTCATCCCACTGGTTCTTGGTAGTCAAATCTGATCGGATCAATGCGACCAATCGTTCGTATTCTTCTTTGGTATATTGTTTATTCAAAATACAATACTGCTTCTTCTTGAGACCGACACATCCCAAACAATCGGTACATCCCTGCACACAGTAGACGCAATACATCATATCTCTGCTATGAATACACTCGGCACAAAACTGAATATTGTAGTTCTCGACACCAGCATGAGCAGCATAGACCAGCTCCCCTCCAGTAAAGTATGCGCAACAAAAACTGTCCTTGCTTTTGTTGGTAGCGACACAATTCTCCACATCCACAGCATTGGTACTATTGAATACATTGGTGCAGTTCTTGCTATTGGACATAAAGTTCCCTGTGACGTCCTCATTGTTCTGTCCTTGCTGATACTTGATCGGCATCGTTTTTTTGAACGCCTCGAATTTTGCCACCTCAGCTTGGCGAACCTGATAGCTACCAAGATTCACTCCCGACAGCTTCTGCTCATACGCTTCTTTGGTCAGCTGCTCATTGTACCAACAGTACTGCTTATTACTAAGATTGACACAGCCATAACAGTCCTTGCATGAACTACAAGATTCCAGGAAATAACTACTCGAACATGAGTTGCAGTTGTCAGCATATTGAAGACGATAGCAGTTGGTCACATTGCGACAATAATAACAAAGCTCACATTTCTGACTAGAAATACAATTAAGCACATTCTTACACTCAAAAACATTCCAACAAAACATACAGTCTTCTAGATGGGTAGAAGCAAAAGTGAGATAACAATTCTTCAGATTCACTGCACCATTCACATACTCACTATTCTCAACACTACTACGAACCAAGGTGAGGTTAGGCAAAGGCACCTTGCGGTAAAGCTCTTTCAATTGGTCCAAAAATGGCCGAGATGGATCATAGTCTTGACCATAGCTGAGAGGATCCCACTGCTCACTATTCCAGATATCATTGTCATAGACTGCCAGCCCACTATCGGGTGGAATACAGCTCAAAATTGGCTTCTGTGAAGAAGCACAAGTAGCATTGTAAAGAAACGTACGATTACGAAAACTCAACACCCGCTTCAGGCGCTCATGAGGATGCAGTCGTGGCAGTGGGATACCATGATCATGACAATAAGCGACCTCTTTCTCAGAAACCACAAATGGCCTACCAGAAACTATACATGTTGCTTCCATAGGAAAATCAGTAATAAGTAGCCTTTTGCCTGAGAGCCTAGCAAAGCTACTATACAAAAACAACATCAAAGCACCGTAAAATAGCCCAGATTGAGAAGAGCACAAATACTGTGGGCAAAACACGCAACTATCCTCGACGCATATTAATCAATGGCAGCGACTTATCGCCGATAGCCATCGTATCTGGACCGATTTCCACAAAACCAAATTTTTTATAGAAGGCAAGCGCTCGCTGATTATAGGCTACCACCGATAAGTCCATTGGCATAGAACCAAACCAATCGATCGCCAACTGTATCAAGCGTGAAGCAACACCAGTACCCTGATACTCAGGCTCCACAGTGAGAGCACCAAGTCGTCCGCTAGTTTCAGAGAACTTCAATGGCGAACAATAGCCAATCACAAGACCATCTGCAACAGCAACCCAAAGCCGTTTATCAGGAGCACCAGCAGCTATATCTTTTATACGCGCCTTCAACTTAGCTATACGCTCTTCGCGATTAGCAAATCGCGCATTGATCAGTTCTGCAGTAATACCTAAATCATGATTAACATAGGCTGTCAGCCATCCACCTAGCTGGACAGCAAAGATACCTTCCGCATCGGCTGGACTGGCCGGAAGGTATTCTACTGAATGAGGAACCTGCTCAAGAGTCATTTTCATACTCTTTGTCTGATTAGCTCAACACTCCCACTAATTCTTTTTCGATTTGATCACTGACATTTTTCACTGAAAGCATCGCATCAACTTCGACGAAGCCCTCTGATTTGCTGCAACGCTCATAGGCTGCGATCAAGTGATTGACCAGCTCCATACGCTGCTGTTCTGCAATCTGCATAGTCAGTGGATCACCATTGACCTGATAGATTTTCTCCCCTTTGCGCAGTGCCTGCATCGTATCGACCATCGAGCCCGACATCGACCCCGCTGTCATCGATCCCTTGAGCTTCTCCAGCAAACTATGAATCTTTTTCTTTGATACTTTGCCATGCTTCTCACGCACCTTCTCAATCAACTTATTGAGACCAACCTTCATCCGATGATCTACTCGCTGAACGGATGTAGCATCATTGACCTTGAAGTAGACCACTAAGTCAGCCTTCGGTGCGAAGCTATAAAGATCCTTGAGCCATGAGACATCGAAGTTGTGTACCACTTGATCACGAACAATACCAGTATAGGTATAGCGATCACAGAGCACTACCTTGCCTTGAGCCAATGCTGGCAAAATTTCCTTAGCCACACGCTCACTCAGATCAGCTGCTACAATAATACTCAAGGCCAATGCTGACGGCTGCTCATCAAGATCATCGAGGTGACGAAGATAATCACCCACCAGCTGGGAATTCTTCCAACTTGTCACCACTACTTCACGACCATATCGCTTACGAATATGTTTCTTGATCAGATTGATCTGAGTACTTTTCCCAGATCCATCAATACCTTCGAAGACAATCAATTTTCCTTGAGGATGCATTTGGATATTTTTCATATTAGTTCATCGTTACTGAGTATTTGTTTTTGATAAACTTCCGCAGATGCTCTTTGACCATCGGCGTAGTCTCATAAATCTTCTTGGTACCATCCACCACAATTAATTGATCTGTACGAGCCAAGTGCTCATAGATATCGATTACCTTTGTTTGAAAGAGGCGGAAGTTTTCAAGAATATTGGGTGAAAGTGCCATATCCATACCCGCCTCATAAAACTTCAAGTCAGCTCGACCTGTAGCTCTAGCGACAGCAACATCAACTGGAACACGGAAATAAAAGGCTAAATCTGGCTTTGGCAGAAATTGATAGGTCTTTCGAATGAACTTTTCGTCAGCACCACGAGCGACACTACGAGCAATGTCGGTATACATGTAGCGATCACAAAGTACGATCTTGCCAGCCTTCAAGCTACCAGCGATCAACTTGGCATAGCGGTCAGCCATATCGGCAGCATGCGTCATATGAAAAGTCCGTGGATGCACTAGATCACGAGCATCACGCTGCGCTTTGACTCGTTTGTTGAGAGGCTTGATTGCCAATGAAGAATTCCACTCACTCAAGTCCACCGCAAAGCCATTGGCCTCGAGTAAATTCTTGAGAATGACCAGCTGAGTGCTTTTACCTGATCCATCGATTCCTTCGACGATGATCAAGCTGCCACAAGGCTGTGAAGAAGCTTTCTTAGCAGAAGTTTTGGTGTTTGTTTTCGGCATATGGTTGTTTAATAAACAATCCGTCTTACTAGTATACCTGAAATAGAGCCCCAGAACAATGTATTGAAGATCAGTACACTTGAGCATTGACGGCCGACGAGAAGCGCAGTACAAAGTGTGATAGTAATCTCTATCGACTTACTTTCTGAGTTATGCCTTCACAGTCCAGCGGTGCTAGCAACCAGAAAGTGTTTTGCTTTGGTGTATTTGATGGCATCCATGACGGCCATCGTGAGATGCTCAAAGAGGCACGATCATTAGGCAACTACCTGATTATCAGCGTCACCCAGGATCACATTGTAGAGATGTTGAAAAAGCATAAAACACGTCAAAATCTCCAAGAACGCATCGATGCACTCAAGGCCGCCGAACTTGCCGATGAAGTGGTTGCTGGCGATCCAGATATCAGTACTTGGAAAGTCCTCCAATCTTACCAACCAGATGTCATCGCACTCGGTTACGACCAGAGACACTTACTTGAAGCCGTCACTCATGCGATCAGTCACTTCACTTTCCCTACCACTATTCACGTACTCAGCCCCCACCGCCCCGACCAACTCCACTCGAGTCTTTTGTTTCAAAGCACCTAATCCATGTTCCAACTTCTCCCCGAAGCTTTTCAACTACTTGCACAACAACTGAAGATCAATCAGTCAGACATTGAGGAACAATTTGTGCGTGGCAGTGGCCATGGTGGCCAAAAAGTGAATAAGACTAGTAGTACCGTCTTGCTCAGACATAGCCCGACAGGCATCGAAGTCCGCTGCCAAAAGCATCGCGAACAGAGCAAAAACCGTCTCTCAGCCTATAAACTTCTGATTCAAAAAATCGAACATCAGATCAAAGGCAATGCCTCACTCCAATCCCAAAAGATCTTCAAACTGCGCAAACAAAAACAGCGTCGATCCAAGAAAGCCAAGATCAAAATGCTCGCCGCAAAGAAACTCCACAGTACAATCAAATCAAACCGAGGATCGATCCGGATAGACTAACGCTCTCGCATGGCACGCATCGCAGTCACTTTGTTCTCTCGATCCTTAATGCTCTGACGTTTGTCATGCAGTTTCTTCCCTTTCGCCAGACCGATTTCGACTTTGATCAGGTTGTTTTTCAAGTACAGACTGAGCGGAACACAAGTTAGTCCTGTATCGAGCTGGGCTGTGATTTTTTCTAGTTCAGCTTTCTTTAGCAGCAACTTGCGGGACCGTGTCGGCTCAGCGTTATTCAATGCTGCTGGCTTATAAGGACTGATATGGACATTGAGCAGGCTGGCATGATTGCCACGGATCACGACATAAGAGCCATTCAGCTGCACATGACCAGCACGTGCAGACTTCACCTCAGGCCCCGTCAACTCAATCCCCGCCTGCCAAGTATCCAAGATCTCGTAATCAAACCGCGCCTTTTTGTTCTGAGCCAAATTCATAGGAAATATCTACAACACTGACAGTGTAGCAAATATTAGATTACTTTCACCTTCATCCCATCAAATGACCAATCAAAGACAGTTTTAGAATCCTCATATCCCAAACGCACACAACCATGGCTCACCTTCATACCAAGATGTGATTCACCTTCATAAATACGTCCCTGCTTTGTCTTCCAATAAGGCAG
The DNA here is from genome assembly GCA_017984655.1 of Candidatus Altimarinota bacterium. GTDB lineage: Bacteria > Patescibacteriota > Gracilibacteria > RBG-16-42-10 > RBG-16-42-10 > JAGNZB01. The sequence continues at coordinate 3,080 of JAGNZB010000004.1, read as the reverse complement.
CTTATGAATACCATAGCCCACAAAACCATATCGAGGACTGCTGAGAGCCATCCAATTGTCCATATAGAGACGATACGCTGCTGAGTAACGGACATCTTGCTTAAAAGCAATAGTATACTCTCCTGATGGGGTATCATATCCAGACTTACCAGTGGAGACTATATGCTCAGCGACAGTGTCACCACCAAGCACCCGCAGCATCCGTTGACGTCCCTTATCGATCACTAATTGTTTCTCAAATGCTTTGTTGTACTGCTCACTAGGCACATCAACACCATCCACAATCACGTCTATCAACAAAGGCTCACCAGGCAAAAAAGCCACACTTTCTACAACGGGAGCCAAAGCCAATACGTATTTACCAGCTGTGGCTGGTGCTTTGATTGCTACAGAAAAAGTCGTACTCGCAGTCGGCACTACCTGATGACTAAGGTCAGCACGAATACGATTTGGAGTAACCCACCCCGCCAACTCAGCATCATAAAAAGGACTCACGGGCTGATCATGTGGGCGCATCGTTGCCAAGCGCAAAGGATAGTCATTGATACCATCAGTCGGCAGAGGAATAGAACTCAAGTTGGTCAATGTCACAGGGAAGCTATAGAGACTATTACTTGTCAGTGAGATCGCCATCTGCTGAGTAGCAAACTGATAGGCATATGTTGGTGCCACCGGTCCTTGCACTACAATGCTCGACTCTACTTCCATTGCACCCACTGGTAAAACACTTATACTAAAGACCGAAATACCGACCAATAAATGAGGAAGCTTGTGCATAGAGATGGTTATTTTTATTTAGGTTTCTCAATATTATGAAATATTTTAAACAAAAAGTCTAGATGCCAGAATTACCAGAGGTAGAAACTGTGGTTCGCACCCTACGTGAGAAAGTGCTGGGACATACCATTCTCAAGCTCGAGAACATCTCACCAAGTACTGTTGTGGAAGAGCAACCATTTGTCCCATTTGTGGTCAGCTCAGTCAGCCGCCGTGGGAAATACATTATTATTTCCGGTCCAGAGGTACAGCATATCACTATTCACCTGCGCATGACAGGACGCCTGATCGCCGTCCCCACTCACAGCCGCTTTGTTCGCGCCATCATTCATACGGATCAGCATCAACTGCACTTTGAAGACATGCGTCGATTTGGTCGCATTATGTACACAGCACAAAGCTCTATCGATGACTTACCCGGCATCCGCAATCTTGGTCCTGAACCATGGGATAAGATCCTGGATACCACCTGGTATCCGATGATCCACCGTAGCCACAAAGCGATCAAGACATTCTTACTTGATCAAACCAAAATCGCTGGCATTGGCAATATCTATGCTGATGAAAGTTGTTTCCATGCGCACATTCTCCCTCAACGCCTCGCTAGTACACTGACAAAAAAAGAAGCAGCAATCCTCCTCAATTCTGTTCGCTATATTCTCAACAAAGCAATCTGTCTACGCGGCACCAGCTTTGCACACTTCATCGACACTGATGGCAAGAAAGGTTCCAATATCGAATTTTTGATGGTCTATGGACGAAAAAAGCTCCCCTGCATTGTATGCAAGAGAGCTCTATGTTCACAGAAATTACAAGGCAGAACCACAGTATATTGTACGCAGTGTCAGAAATAATTTACTTAGAAACAAAAAGAAGTTTGTATAGCCGCTGATTCCTTATATATTCTACACCTACATACTTTTCTAAAAAGACATAGGAAAATTTTGCGTAGAATTTTTGGAGATCATCCGCCATAACAAAACTCCGATCGCACTATAGTGCAGGTTCAGAGAACTGTCAACTCCTTTATGGTCATGCACCCTTCAGTCTGACCTCCATTAGTGAGACTGTAACAAGAATGCCAAGCCGAACCTACATTCGGGATCGCAATTTTGCTACCAAGTCAGGGAGCTTGCTGAGCACATACTCAACCTCCCTAGCAGTAGTCGGCCACCCCAAAGTAAACCGCACGCTGCTTTTGGCTTCAGTAGCAGACCTACCCAAAGCAACAAGCACATGGCTAGGTGAAACACTCATCGCTGTACAAGCTGATCCTGAAGACACCTGAATCCCCAGCTCATCTAGAAACAACAGCAACATATCACCCTCTATCCCCTCAAAAGTAACATTGAGGTTATTCACCAACCGATCAGTAGCACTACCATTCAGTGTGGTATGAGGAATTTTCAATACTGCTGCCATGAGCTGATCACGAAGTAGCTCAACTCTCGTCATTTGTTGCTCACGCCCAATCATCAACAAACGACAGGCCTCAGCAAAGCCAACAATTGCTGGCATATTTTCAGTACCAGCCCGAAGCCCTCCCTCCTGGAAACCACCTGTCAATGTGGGATGAAGTTCAGTTCCTCGACGAACATAGAGAGCAGCAGCCCCCTTGGGGCCATAGATCTTGGCACTAGTGACCGTCATCAGGTCCACCCCCAATTCTCGAACCGACACTGGCAACATCGAGAGCGCTTGTGTGGCATCAGTATGCACCAACGCACCATGAGCATGAACAACCTTAGCAATCTCACGCAAAGGCTGAATAGTGCCGATCTCATTATTCGCCAACATAATTGACACCAACACCGTCTCTGGCCGAAGCGCTTGCTTCAGGGTAGAAAGCTCCACAATCCCCAACGCATTCACTGGCAAGTAAGTAACACTCCAGCCCTGTCGCTCCAAATCCTGGGCAGTCGCCAAGATCGCCTGATGTTCAATCGCAGAGACGATCAGATGCTTGCCCCCCAGCGCGGATTGGCAAATCCCCCGCAAAGCCAAATTATCAGCCTCAGTCCCACTACCAGTAAAGATAATTTCATCTGCATGCGCCTGAATCAGGTCCGCAACCACCATCCGCGCACTGTGCAACTCAGCCTTCAGATCTCGAGCAACAGCATAGAGACTAGAAGGGTTAAAGAACCGATCACCAAAATAAGGCAACATCACTGCCAGCACCTGAGGATCTACAGGTGTAGCACTAGCATAATCAAGAAAGATCTGATCCTTTGCCACACTAAATTGCGATCAAAGAATTGAGTTGAGGGATCTGCTCTTTGAGTGCCTTTTCCACCCCCGAA
>JAGNZB010000067.1 GCA_017984655.1 Candidatus Altimarinota bacterium | reverse complement strand
CAAGTGACTTACCCTGATCACGACCTTGCTTCACCAGATGAAGATCCACTAGTTGGGGCGTGTATCCCAGGGACATGGTGTTGTTGCCATCAGCGCTTTCCCATGTTTTTTGAATCAATGGCACGGGGAAGTTGGCCACTTCGATGATATCAATTGTATCTAAAACACTAAACATACTTGCTGGATCGATGATCACTCCCTCACCATTTTCATCCAAAACCATATTCTCAGGCTTGATATCGAGATGCACTTTGCCTTGGCTGTGGAGACGGGCTAGACCATCGACTGCAGCTGTGAAAGCGAGCAACTTTGCTGAAGGTGCGACTGCATCCATCTCCGCGACAGTATAGAGATCTACAGACTTTCCCTCGCGATTGGTGATCTTTTTGTAGACAATCACAGGGAGCTCACCTTGAGGACCAGACTCAGAAACAAATAAGACCTCTACCACATTTTTTATCGGATCAGCCAGATACTCTTCAGCATTCCACGCTTCAATCATATAACCAGCCTTCCGATTCTCATAGACATCAATTTGTGCTTGTCGATCGAGAGTGGGATCAATAACGAGTGCTATCGGCTCTTTGATTGCTGCTGACAAAAACCGTCCTTCTTTGAGCAGAAAACCATCCTTGACTACTCCCATACCACCTTGGCCAAGGATAATAGTAGTGGTATACAACGATGCATTTTTGCCTCTAGCATCACGCAAGACACTACCACCCACGATCAAAGCGTCCTGCACCTCTACTGAGTCTGCTACTAATTGAAAATCATTAATAATCGCCACACACTCATCGGTAGTGTATTCAGGCGCAATGTTCTGAACCATTTTCAATACATCCAACCGATCGTCATCACTCTTGATCGTAGACACTATTGTCAAAAGATCGCCGAGTTGAGCTCTACGCTCATCCAGCTTGCGACCAAGATCGATCACTTCAGCCTGTTCCACAGCTACTGCAGCCTCTTTCACAACTTGCTGAGTCACCAGCGCCTCTCCAGCACTAGACTGATCTTCGGCAAACTGCGAAACGTCCCCAGTTGGCACCCGAGACGGTACCATGCCTTGAGTCGGCTTGGCATTTGCTACATGCTGAATATTCGCAACATGACGTTTCCCCAAAGTATCCTTATTATTTGGCACAGCTACAGGAGGTTGCTGCAAGCGATCCAAGATTCCTTTCACTTCAGTAGACACTTGTGCAGAGACAGATTGAACAGCAGCAATACCAGGGAATCCAGGAACAGTCTTCATTGCATCACCAAAAACTGCTGCCTCTTGAGGTACTATTGACTGAGACGGCAAGCCAGGATGACCTGGGACAGTAATCCCATCACCTTTGCGCTGATATTCCCGAATAGTATTTTGCCTATCCACTGCCATAGTTTTTTTGTGTTCTTCTCATTGTACCTCAGATCACTGACGATGAGAAGACAACAACAATAACCAATTCATTAGCCAACAACAATCTGGAGCAAAGTGACTAAGCGCTGATACGCAGCTTGTAATTGATCAGCTGGATTTGACACAGTTCCCGAAGCCCCCCCCGCTGGAATGAATCCGGCAGCAAAAGCCTCAGGTGGTAGGAGAGCAGGAAAGCGGTCACCTGTTGTAGTAAACCTAGTTGTACTATCCACTCCCATTAAACAAAAATGCTCTCCACGTCTAATCTGTTCTTCAGTCCAAACTGATCCAAAAAGATTTGTGGGCAAAACTGCCAGGAGATGAGCGCCTCTCTCTAATGCCACTCCAGGACGAGAACCCCCTCCTTCATTGACTGTAGACTTGAACTGGCTTAAAAATGCCATCCAAGTTCGATTATCAAAAGCGATTGGTGGCAATGCATGTACAGCATCACGGTATTGGTCAAGCGTGAAGGCATCCAAAGCATTTGGTAGACCTTGATTAGTAATAATCTTGGCCAACCTCATTCGTTCAACAAATTGAGTCAATGCTTGAAGCTCACGGGGAGTAGCTGTCATGTTAGTACGGTTTGGTAAATGGTTCAGTGTGTTCATAATGGCAGTATATTATAGTGTAGTGATTGGCGAAACACCCCTACGTTGCATCAGATCAGCATGGAATTGATCTACTTCTAGTTTCATTTGTTGAGCAACACGTCGAACATCAGCGGCTACTTCAGTCAACGGTCTTGGTGGGTGGGACGAAGTAATCATAACCAATTCAGCCATCAGCCATTGCATTTCCCGCACTGCTGCTGTTGGGTACTGATCGTCACGTAAGCCAAGATACTTCTTGAGTGGAGCATCCGGAGACGGACTTTCTGAAAAAGCAAAAGCGGAAGGAACCAAACCACTTGACTCTAAGATATCATTCAAACTCTTTCCCAAAGCATGATAATCGGCAACAATCAACGACTTCCCTTGCTGCTGAGCTTCATACAATTTACCAATATCTAAATACTGTCTCGTATACCCCAGCCAACTTAATACTTCTTTACCATTTTCTATGGTAGATTTTCCGACACTGCCATAGCTATCAGCAGATGGTGGGATCACTTTGATCGTATCAGAGGTGGAAAATAAACTACCAGGGTCAATCACTACACCTTGGCCATTAGCATCAAGCATTACATTCCCAGGCTTGAAATCTAAATGCACCAGTCCCCGAGCATGGAGAGCTGCTAGGCCATCAATCGCACCCGCAAAAGAATCAAACTTCGTTGATGGGGCAATGTAGGGATTATCTTGGACTTTATTGAAGTCAGTTGCATTGCCATAGCGATCCACCACCTTTTCGTAAGCAATAATCGGCAAGCCTGTTTCTTTTTGATCTTCAGAAATAAGTGAAGGACGAATGACATGATCAATTGGGTCTTTCAAATAATTGGCTGCATTCGATGCCTCTAGCTTCACTGCCCGATCTCGCTGAACTTGTTGTTCCTTGGTCAAGCCACCATCTGCAGCTGATCCAGCATTGCGAGGTTCTTTTATTACTGATGGGATCAATCTCCCTCCCCGCAAAATATAACCATCTTTGACGATACCAAAACCACCCTCACCCACTTTCAAACTCATCGCATACACTGAAGCTGGCTGGCCAGAACGATCTCGTACTTTCTTACCACCCACGACCAAAGCTTCCCGCAGTTCAAGATTATTCCGGACTAAATCACTATGATTAATCACAGCAATAATCTCTTCTGCACTAAGTTGCGGACAGGCACTAGTTGCTTGCTTGAGCTTCATCAATCGCTCAGCATCAGTCTCAGCACCCGAAACCATTGCTAACAAAATGTCCATTTGCTGACCGCGAACCGCAAGCGCTCGCAACATTTCTACCATCTGGGGATTATTCGCCGCTTCACTATTGGTAGCCATCTCCGCCAATCTTACTTGCTGAGCAATGCCAATTGGTGAAAGTGGCTGCTGGACCGGCTGCTGAGTAGCCTCATAAGCAACCGGTGCCACCTTGGGTTGCTGCAAAGTACTCTCAAATGCACCATCCCCAACTGCTCCCGCAAGAGGCTCTAGAATATCATGAATATCTCCCGTAGCTCTCTTTTCTGCAGCACCAAAAGCCGCCACATCAACACCTGGCTGATAAATACCAGTTTTCTCTCTACTTGGGGATCGATCGAGATTGGACTCCAATGACATTGGATTTTTGTTTTCTAATCATTCTACCTCAAATCAGCCTCCAACAGAAGGCAATTTACAGCCAGAAGCATTTTATGGTACATATCGAGCTAGTCTACTAACTCTTTTCACATGCACTATTGGATACTCAAAAGTGAGCCAGAGACCTATAGCTGGCATGATTTAGAACGTGACCATACCACTGCATGGACTGGAGTGCGCAATTTCCAAGCTCGCAACAATTTGCGTGCCATGGCCATAGGCGACCTCTGCCTTTTCTATCACAGTGGCAAAGAACGCCAGATCATTGGCATCGCCAGCGTGACCAAGGCACCTTATCCTGATCCTACCAGCACTGATCCCAACTGGCTGGCAGTAGATATCACTGCCCAAAGTAAATTACCGACTCCTGTCACCTTAGAAACCATCAAAGCAGTAGCGAGCTTGGCCCATATTGCCTTAGTCAAACACTCTCGCCTCTCAGTCGGGCCGATCGATAAGGCAGCCTACCAACTAATCTGTAATCTCGCAGCCTAAGCCTCTACAAACTGATGATAACAAGCCTCACAATACACCTGTTGAGGCCTCTTGGGATCATAACTACTCTTGATCATTTGCTGACAACGATCACAGGGACGTGACCATAAGCACTCAGGATTACGCAACTTCATGCGCTGCTGGTAGCGCATATCAGCATCAAAATGGGGCAAGGAAATATTGTATTTACGGTAGAAAGCAAGCTCCGCCTTCACAATCCGAAAGAGCTTATCAGTACCTTCAGCAGCGATCGCACACTGCAAAATATCATCAGTCACTTCAGCAATCGTCGCCGGCAAGCTACTAGCCGGAATCACTTTCGTCACTTGTGGCAAGGGTGCTTCATAGTCACACCAAGAAACACCACGAGTGAGCACTTCAGACTTGGTCAAGGGATAATACTCCTGAGCATCAGTCTCATTGTAGCCAAATTGTGAAATCGCCATGGGGAAGAACTCACCCCATTCCCCTGTTTTCTGCATATGCTCAATAATCTTCGGCACCAGAGCTTCATATGCTTCTTTAGTATATTGTTTATTCAAAATACAATACTGTTTGCGCTTGAGACCAAAACAACCAAATAGATCATGTGACCAGCGTGAGAACTGGGTATAGTAGAGATTCTGGACATTGTCCCAACAAAACGAACAACACACTAGCGTATGCGCTCCTGAGCCAGTCTCATGACATTCATAGTTGAGCTCAGCATCCCATCCCCACAGATCACAATCACGACAATCCCGAGCCTGCTCTAGATTGCGGACATAGGCACAATCCTCAACATGATTGAGATTAAACCCTGACTCGACATTTTTGACATGATTGAGATATTCACCGGTAGCATTTTCTGAAGCGGTGCCGAAATAACACTTCCGCGGATAGGTCGCATCACCAGCGATCTTCTCCACATAAAACTGCTGCAAGTCAGGAATCAGCTGCTTCAGTCGCTCAACCTCAGCAAAGTAAGTCTCTTTGGTAAAGGGTTTATTCAGGATGTAATACTCTTTTTGCTGGAGATTGTGGCTGAGAAAACAATTCTTGCAGCCCCGAAGATTGAAGACATACTCACTATCACTAGTATTGAAACACATATAAGCATGCTTCACCTGATAACAACTATAACAATTGATACAGTCATAACAATAGGAAGAATCACAAGTATAATCACAATCCACACATTGCTGATTGCGATAGACGCCATGACCATAGAGACAATCCTCACAATCACCCGTATCAAAGATCAGGTAACAATTCTTGGAAGGCCCTGCCAAATTGATATATTCAGAGTTAATATTGGGCAAATAATCAGTGATCAAAGCCACCTGTGGCACAGCAAGCATTAGCTCACGATATTGTTCAAAAAACGGTCGGGTGAAATCAAAGTCACGACCATACTGCAAAGCTTCCCAGCCATCCCCCCACCAAGCTGCTTCTGAGTAGACCTTGAACGGTTTGTCTGGCGAAAAAACAGAAAGCATTGGCTTCCCGGTCAGATCACAAACATCACTATAGAGCTTGGTACAATTGCGCCAAGCCATCCGCCTTCTTCGACGCTCTTCAGGACTAAGTGTTGGGACAGGAAGAAGGTACCGCTTGCCGCCAAATGTCGGACTGACTTTCTCCAAAAATACTTGGTCCCCTTCTGTCACCACGAATGGTTGACCTGATACTCGACAAATCTGCTGCATACGAAGTGGACTTAGAAGTGAATGATTACGGCTCAGTATGGCGATTTTGGATTTTTAGTCAAACATATTTGATGATACAATTCATGATGACAAAGATGCAGCAGACAAGTAACGATTACCAACGATGTCAAACTTCCTTGATGAAAGCAGCTACCAAAAAGTCCATCGCAATCTAGTCACATTGGGACTCAAACCTCATGAAGCGAGTGTCTACATCGCTCTCCTAGTACTAGGGCAAGTAGGTAGCTCACAAATCATCAAGATGACCGGCCTCCATGGCCAGTATGTCTACCAATCGCTCTATGCATTGGCAGAAAAAGGCTTCGTCTCCCATGTGATTATCAACGGCCGCAAGAAATTTTCAGCCAAACACCCGAGAGTGCTCTCGACAATTCTCGATCAACAAAGAGAATTAGCTACAAGTACGGTGCAGGATCTAGAAACCGTATTCAATGTCCCAGCGCCACAACAATTCGACGTCTTCCAAGGTGAACAATCCTACATTCGCTATGAGTTCCAATCCCTAATGAATGCGGAGAAACAAGCCGTTGTCTGTATTATCGGTGGTGTCGGTGATCACTTCCCCCAAATCATGGGACCACATATGAGTGAATACGAACGCATCCGCAAGCAAAAACAAATCACCATTCAGTATCTCGGCAGCAGCGAACAAAAAAAGGAGCTAAGCAGTATGAAAAC
>JAGNZB010000003.1 GCA_017984655.1 Candidatus Altimarinota bacterium | reverse complement strand
GCATAATGGTATACTGAAGCTTTAGGTAGAGCACATCCACCAGCTACTTGAACAAAGTAGCGATCCCGATCGAAATGTGGAATCTTAGGATTGTTGGGATATTCACCAGTTGAAAAATCAGTTGAAAATGCTACTTGATGAACAATCTCTTTAGTTCTTCTGCCCATTGTGTCATCACCGAAACGAAGGTAGTCAGGATGATCACCGTATGCTGCATCATTAGTCCATGCAGCATCATAAGCCGGGGGCATTACTGCCAATTGATAGTTGGCATCACCTTCATTTGTTTCTACCAGTTTTTGTGCAATCGCTCTAATATCCACAACCTTTTCCCAAGATTTAATATTCAAATCAATACCTTTAGGTAACAAATCTGGCGTTGCCAAAATTGTCTTAATACGCTCCTGAGCATCAGCTATATCGGGCATTGCCTGCAGCAGAGTAACTGGTTTAGTAGTAGACTCGGCGATTTTGCCGCGCAATTTATCCATTAATCCCATTTTGGTTTTTTTAATCCCCTAATTTTAACATATAATTCAAATTAATAACAATACCTTGCCTTACCACACACTTTGATTCGTATTTTTCTTCAATCATAGTTCTAACTTTGTCTACTACTCTTCGCGACAGTTTGCCAGAACGGCACACGGCTTATCCCAATTCTTTTAGTGCCATTTCGCTTGTGGGTTATTTTTTGGTATCATTAAAAGAATGTAATGATTAATTTCATGTCTCTTCACTATAGAGAACGGCGAATGTCTCCTGATGACGATATGAACCTCAAGAAACTTGTCCGTACAATTTCTGCAGCTAAATTAGTGGCGTTGATTGAGGCACAACAAAAAAGGCTCAGTGCACACCATGCTACTAGCTGGCGTGCAGCTGCAGTAGGGTCCTTGCGTGCCATCGAAGTTGCTGCTAGATCTGTTGGGTTAGCTAGAGAACAAACGGTGCTGCTCCAAAGACTCATAGAACAATATGGTATCGAACAAGTAATACAGTCTATTGAACGTGAAGACGAGCTTCGTCATACGCTACAAGAAGCACTTCACCAGGTAATGAATCCCAACGAGGGAGCTGAGAGATACCAAGGACAATACGATCTAGCTCTCAAGTCATTAGATGCTTTTGGTATCGACTGCCGAGGGGGGCCTTCATGGGATGACATTGCTGCACGCCTTACTTCTAAGAAGTTAGCATTGATAGAAAAAGTAGACGGTGCGAAGCTTATTCTTGTACCTCCTCAATCTCGTCAAGATCTAGTGAAAGCAATAAACAGCAAAGTCGGTGAACATGGTATGAAGCATGAGGCTTGTACATATCAACTAGAAGATGACCATCTTTGGAATAATGGAAAACCAGAAAATCTTGCATGGGAAGTAGTATTTGTAGATGGCAGATAATATCTGCCTTACAATGAAGAAGTCCAAGCAGGTAAGAGCTCTCATAAGCAAGTGAAGGCTTTAAGATCATTACATGAAAAAGATGGAATAGAAACGTTAGTGGGCGCCAGAGCATACCTCACATTAATGATGCAAGGGCTGGTTGCAAAAACACCTATCGATGAAAAGTGTTGGACAGTGCTCAATGTAAATGTCGTGGTAAAGGACGAAAAAGCGCTTCTCGGTGGTGGTTATTGGCGCGATGGTCCGGTCAACTTGGGCGTCGATAATCCGAACGATTCCAGCCATCTTCTGCGCCTGCGCGGTGCGGTAAGAGTGTGATCTGTAGTCTTTGAGCTATGTTCTTTCTTTGTATTTTATCTTTATTCTCTTGGTTGCGCCTGCTTTTTTAAAAAATGATCGGGATCATGACAAACGTATTGTGAATCTGAGGAAATCTACCTAGAATTGATCATGTCAAAAGCACATCCACTTTCCTTTTTCCATGTTCTTCCCCCTATTGTTGCTGCTGTTTGCTTGGATGTTTTCCCTCTCTAGTCCAATTGTGCTTTTGCCAATGGGAGTTGTTCCTTCTATTGATCTGCCTGTCTCAATTTCTACCACGCAAGAGAAACAGCCACCGATTTCATTATTGGCAGTAGGTGACATTATGTTGGATCGTTATGTGGAGACTTTGATCAAGAAAGAGGGGGCGGAGTATCCTTTTGCCAAAATTGGTGCTCTTTTGGAAAATTACGATATCGTCCTCGGAAATTTAGAGGGACCGGTGGTTGAAAAACGTAAGCAGACTCCAGATAATGCGATGAACTTTTCATTTAGTCCCGAATATCTTTCTATTTTGAAGGATAATCATTTTTCGATACTGACACTGGCCAATAATCATACCTATGATCATGGCAAAGAAGCATTTGCTGAAACAAGAGAGCAATTAAAAAACGCTGGCCTCACTCCCTTAGGGCATCCTTTGGAAATAACCTCAGAACATGCAGTTATCAAAGATATTCATGGTAAACGGATTGGTTTTCTCGGTTTCAATGCTACAAAGTTGCCCTTTGACCGTGACCAAGCCAGCCTTTTGGTACAAGAAATGAACAGTCAAACTGACATCGTGATCGTCACTATTCATTGGGGGAATGAATATGCGCTCAAACCAAATAAACTCCAAAAGGAACTAGCGCATATTTTTGTTGATAGTGGTGCTGATGCTGTCATCGGCCATCATCCCCATGTAGTTCAATCAATAGAAATGTACAAAGACAAGATGATCTTTTACTCTCTGGGAAACTTCATATTTGACCAATACTTTTCTACTGCTACGCAAGAAGAGTTAGCAGTGGCAATGAAAATAGAGGAACACAAAATCACCTACACGCTTCACCCGTTACGAAGCAAACGATCACAACCAGAACCAATGCAGGACAAAGCAGCTGGAGATTTTTTGAAGAGTCTGGCCGATAGAAGTGATCCACAATTAGCAGCATCTATTGCCAGTGCCATCTTGGTGACACCCTTATAATCTATAATTGAGGCTAAAGACTGTGCATCGCTTGAATATACTTAGCGAGAACATTGGCCATTTCCACTCGGTTGACCGGATTGCGAGGAGCGAACGTGGTTGGCAGTATGCCTAGTCTTTTGGCATATTCTACTGGTTGAGCAAATGAAGGATCGGGGAGATCGGTGCTGCTAACTGTGAGTGCGATGTTTGGTATTCCCTCATTGAAATATGCTGAAGAAGCCAAGATCATTTTGGTCATTTCAGCAAAAGAAACTGGGGTGTCAGGAAAGAAACGATCACCGACTCCAGTGACAATGCCTCGACTAAATGCTTCGCCAATAATTTTTGATTGTTCTGAGTTGTCTTTGGGAACATCAATGAAGTGAGTATTGGTATGTGTGAAATTAGTATAATTACCACCACCAACACAGTTGCTACCGATGGCGATCTTCAAGAGTTCAAAACGAGTAAGCTGGTTATGGGGGCCAAAGTGGAGAGGATTATACCCATTGATCAAATGACGACTAGGGTCACTCTTGAAAGTGAGCTTGGTCAGGTAACTGACATCGTTATTGTTCTGGATGTCAGTAAATTGTATTGCTGCTGTACCAGCTGTTAAACATACAGCTTCTTTTGGTTGGGGAGTGGGTAGGTCATCAGTAGTTGCGGGAGTGGTACTACTGGTGCTGCTTGTTCTGAGACTGGAGCTCGAGCTTGAACTAGAACTGAAACTGCTTGAGAATGAGCTGCCACTGCTACCGCTACTACCACCTCCGCCACCACTACTGGCAGCGCGGACAATAATTCCTCGGCTACCAGCATCTGTGGTGTCTCCACCGGTAATGGTGACTGAAAAGTTATTTGCTCCACCACTGAGAGAATAGCCACTAGGAACATTGACGCGCAAAGTATAGGTACCCACAGCAATACTCGAGTCGATATCACCATGCTCATCAAAAGAAACTTCTTCACTCTCTGAGCCCTGAATGATTGTTAGGGTGGCTCCAGAGAAACCATCGTCTTCTGCTGTGCCTTGGACACCATTTTTGTCATCATCAGTAAAGATGTGGAACTGTAATGTCCCTTCTGTGGGGGCTGTAAGAGTGACTGTAGTTACGGAACTCGATGCTGCGGCATTGCCAATCTCGTCTTGGTAGCTAAGGGTGATCGTATAGCTACCAGCTGGAATCTCAGAAGCAGTAGCAGAGATGACCTCGCTAGTACTGGCGAAGCCTCCTCTCAGTGGTAATGCAAATGTATTGAGCACGGTCGGTGCCGGATCGCTGAGAGTGATCACGATTGGAGTGCCGATACTGGGGGTGAAGGTGAGGCGAACACTCCCGGGCAGCGGGGTTTCGGGAAGAACAAATGAAATAGTTAAGGGGACGTTGGTGACATGAGATGAGGCAGAGAGCGGTGCTGAGAGGGTGGGTGAAGCTGTCACCGTACAATCCCCGTCTACGATGCCGTCATCTAGAATGGTCCAATTATAAGTAGCGATGAATGTGGCGTGTTGTTGCCATGCGGCACAATATTGGGTACCTATGGCATTGAAGGTGACATTGCTTTCTACAGCTTGTGTAGCCCAACCAATCAATGTGGCGTCATAGTTGGTAGTAGACATCCCTGAATCCACAAACATATCATGCATTGCGAGCACATTAGCTATATTCCAAGCAGCTAAGTTTTGATCAAAAGCCGCAGCATGAGAAAAAAGACTAATCGTACTGTCGATCTGGGATACATCCCAACTACTAATATCCTGGTTGAATGCTACAGCATAAGAAAACATACTCTCAATCAACGTCAGGCTAGCGGTGTTCCAGTTACTAATATCTTGATTGAACTCGCTAGCATTACCAAACATATTGTTCATATTGGTGACATTGGACACATCCCAGTCTGAGATATCAGCATTGAAGGGAGTACCAAAGAACATACTGGCCATATTGGTAATGGTAGAGACATCCCAATCATTGATGTTGGGTATAGTGGTCAATTGGCTGGCACCCATGAACATGGATGAAGCATTAGTCATTGCTGAAAAATTGGGGATGTCAGTAGCATTGATGACTAGGTTGTTGGTGTTCGCAAATGCGCCACTCATAGATGTCCAAGCTCTAGTACCCCAGTGTTCTACTGATCGTATCTTTTCCGGATCGGAAGCCAGCTGAAAATAAATACGAGGGAAATCACCAGAAATAATTACTGTATATATTCCAGCGGTTGCATAGGTATGGGTAGCGTTCCCTGTGACGCCGACACTACCGGTAGTGTCTCCCCAATCGACATTGTAGTTGTAGCCGGAACCTGTCGTCGGGATCGTAATTGATTCACCATCCACAGTAGTTTCCCAGGTGGTGAAAAAATCAGCAGCCGGAGCCGCTAGCACGGGAGCTGGTGCTACCAAAAAACACATCAAGCTGATTGCAATGCTTAAGCAATACGATACCAGTTTCTTCATGTGATTTTTTTGCTAAGAAAATTATTACCTTAGTAATAACACAATCCTTTGGCAAAGCCTTAATAGATCCCCCAGAATAGCACTACTTCCAATTGACGTTTGAGAGGATTTAGCTGGTGGCGGTGTCGATCATAATCAAAAAGTAACGTTTTCAGTTGCGGAGGAAACTTCAAGGAACGGCGGTTCCATGTACCTACGCTTGTAGTACCACAGAAGCCAAGAGATAGCTCTTATCTCCGCATAAAAATCAGTACAAGAGTTTTTATCTCTAGATAATTAAATCAATGATGTTGTTGCGTTGGAGCTTAAATCCAAAATGGTAGCTGCTTCTTGGCCTGCTGTACCATGCAGAAACACAATTTTTTCAACTACTTCTTTATTAAATGGGTCAGAAACTTTTTTGATAGTTTTACCATTGATCACGATGTCATCTTTGATATTTACGTCGTAAAAGAAGTAATCAAGGTGACTTACTACTTCATTATCATCAATGACATCAGTAATTAATTTGTAGGGAATAGAATTTCGTAAATCATTTACATCTTCCTTGAAGGCAATACCATAAAAACAAATTCCTCTTGAGCATTTGTTTTTGAGCAGAGCATGAACAATTTGTGTCTTGATCCTGAGATAATGTTGTTTGTTGCTATGGGTAATGCCGTCTAGCAGTGGTACTGGACATTTTTTATGTCTCGCCAATCTTCTTAATTCTTCAATGTCTTTTGTTAGACATGGGCCCCCATAAGGCAACCCTGGTTTTGTATAATAATTGGAAAGATTCACCTTTTTATCGCTAACAATCACCTCTATGACCTTTTTGAAAGGAGTGTCATACTTTGCTGCTACACGAGCTATTTCATTAAAGAAACTTACTTTGAGAGCATGGAATGAATTATTGAATAATTTCAAGAGAATTGCTTCTTTTATTGTTAGGTGAATAATTTCATTGGTATCTTTTGTGAGTTCTACTTTAGCTAGAGCTGTAACTATTTGAGCATTGGCAGTGCCAATAACTGAAAATGTAGGATACAAGAAGTCAGTTAACCCGCATCCCTCTCGAATAAACTCAGGCATCACAGCAATGTTAGTTTGCTCAAGATGTTTTTCTAGGAAATCCAAGCCTAGTGTGGAACGTACAATGATTTGTGCATGGGGTTTCTGTTTACACACATCACTGATAACTTCACCAATTTTGCTTGAGTCAAAACCTACCTCATAACTGATAAAAGGTGTTCCTACACAAATAAAGTAGAAATTAGCATCTAGTTCGAGTTTTTCTGAGCAAGATATCTGGTCTTTCAATTAAGTTATTTCTCTTTCACTGAGTACTGCAAAACTACTGTCTTCTTGTAAGACCTCCATTGATAGAATCAGTGAACGTCTACTTGCATCAAGTTCAGTGATATGTACCTCTGAGTTAGGGTTGAGTAGGGCAATGCCAACAGCATTGATAATGCCAATTTTCCCACCACCAATGATATTGATCATAGAATTTTGCTAAAATAATCGCTTTCAGTAGTAATTTCTTCAGGGTCTGGAATGTGAATACCGTTGACTAAAAAGTTTTTGGTCAATTGTTTTCTGATACGATCTTTTAACCTTTGTAGTGCTGTTAGCATCTCCGCATTAGGAATTCTAGCAAGCGACAGTTCTAATAACTCATGTTCTTTATCTAAGTATAAAGTTCTTAGCTCATCTATATAGGGCTTGGTCAAAGACGCTCGGCGCAGAAAGTTGAATTCATTTAGTCCCAGAATGAAGACTCTTCTCCGTAGGATCAGAATGTCCGCTTCAGTGATTGCGCGCTCAATAAATTTCCTACTGGTTGAGCATTTGTAGCTCTCAGTCTTAATGAGAGCATAAATAATTTTGTTACTCATAATAACCTATTTGTTTACGGCTTTCGTAAAGTGCCAGCATGTCAGAACTTCTCAATTTATGTGCAGCATGAAGGGCTCTAAATTCTTCTTCAGTTACAAATCTAATGCCCACCACCTCCGGATCATAATGTGTGTGTATAGTCACAATTGAGACATTGAATAGAAACTTCGTTAAGTAAAAGTCACCTCTCTTGATATGTAGTACCGTGCGCAAATTGTCGATGGCTACTTCAAAGCCAGTTTCTTCTTTTACCTCTCTCATACAAGCGTCTTCGATTGATTCATTCTGTTCTACATTGCCCATAGGAAAATTATATGTACCGTCTTTTTCCTCAACCAAAAGAAACTGATTGCCTTTTGTGATAAAACCTCCAGCACAAATGGCGCTTAATAAGGGCATAAAGATTTTAGTGGTAGATAATAATCATTAATAATTACTGACCAAGCTCGATATCTCTTGATAAATTCTAGTGATTTTTTTGATCGTTCTTGTATTGATGCAAAGTCTTGGTTGTAGAAACTTTTAATTTTATTGGCATATGCATCAATATTGTTCTCTAAAATAATACATTCCTCAATTGTGTCTTCTAATCCCTCAATTCCTTTTGAAGTACTAATTGTTGGGATTCCTCGAGAAAGATAATCAACAATTTTCAACCTAGTTCCAGATCCCTCTGTTAATGGACAAATAGCTAAATCAACATCTTGGAGAAAAGCTTCAACAGTAGGGACATAACCTACGTATTGAACATTGGGGATGTTTTTGAATCGACTTTTATCCATCCCAACTCCAGCTATCAGAAATACTATCTCTTTGTCGTATTGATAAACTTGTGGTGCTATGCGATCAATGATGTATTGTACTGCCTGAATGTTTGGTTGGTAATTCAAATGTCCTATAAAGCCGATCTTTTTATTGAAGCTAGACTTGGTTTGGAGATGGTAGATGTTTTTGATGTACTGATCATCAATGCCGCTACGAGCGATATGAATCTTGTCACTATAGGCTGTTGCTAACAACTGTAGTTGGTTTTTGTCATTTTGTGATCTCACGAAAATATAGTCTGCCAGTATGAGAGCTTCAGTTTCAATTATCTTTTCATAAGTTATTTCTTTTGCACCTAGTTGTAATTCTGTATTGAGATGGTAATTAATATTGTGAGCCTCGTAGCCAATCTTTACATTAAGTTTCTGTTTTAACTTTCTCCCAATAGTGTTCATGTTGATGGCATCATTGAACATCACACATGGTGTATCTCCGATACTTGACTCTAAATACTGTAAGTTGGAATAAAATTGATAGGGAGGAAGCAGCTCAATCTCGTAGCTATTACCAATACTAGCTAAGTACTGCTGATAACGTGGAGCTTCTTGATCATAGTTTCTGGTGGTACTAATAACCTTCAGTCGTAACTTTTTACTCAGGTACTTGAAGAAGTTTACTTTGAACAAATCACCACCAGTAGTGATTGGCTGAAACTTGCCTTCATTCAAAAATACTATGTCATAAGCATTACTCATATGCTTTTAATTATATTTGTAATTTTGGTAATGGCTTGTGAAAGTGAGGTGCTATTTGTGTCAATTACTATTACAAAACTTAAGTGTTGTAGTTTATCAAACACCTGATCATAAAAGTCACTCATCCGATTCAAAAAATCCAAATTGCACCAGACTGATTCTGAATTAGCAATTCTATTCTTTCTGATCAATGCTTGATCTTGTGGTACTTTGAGGTAAATATAGATATCAGCCAATACTAGATCTCTACCAAGTAACATACTGTAGTATTCATTGAGTATTTCATACGCATGATCTTTATTCATAGATGAAGTAGCGTACAAAAATGCTAGGGTAGATAAAAAATCTCTGTCCGACAAAACAAATCGTTTCTTAGATGCTTGAGCTAAGTGCGACTTCACAATGTCATTTCTAATATACTGAACCTGATCGAAAGAGGATGAGTCGATACTAGTTTCAAATTGGTTAAAACAATCTATTGTGTCATATTGTCTAAAGTGCTTTACAATAGAGCTTTTGCCACCACCAGGTAATCCTTCCAGTGAAATCTTAATCAGCTTTTGTTGATGTAAAAAAGTCCCAAACTGAACGAGTTCTAGTGGGGGAGTATGATTATGACCTATTATTTCTTCCAACCAGCCTGGCAAGTGAATTGGAAAACTAATCTTTTTCTCATCATTCATTAGCGATGATTTACCAAGTCGGGAACACTATACGAACTATTAATCTAAAATACAAATAATCTAGCGTCAATGTGTTGTGGCGTGAGTAAAGTCCTGTTTTTTAGTGGAGCCAAGCTCCACTTTGGTATTTTGCAAGAATCCGTTGCACAATTGCCAATAGATCTACACACCAGTACAGCGCTTAATGTTGCTATAGTATATGCAACGAGAAAAGATGACTCGCTACTCAGTCTTTATTTTGGGGCTGTCACCCGGAGCCTCTTGGCTGTGCCGGCATTCCCCCCATTTGACTGCGTGGTGCTGTAATAGTGAATAGTTGGTTATACAAAAGTCCCACTATTTGTCAATCTGCAGCCGGTTGTTACCTGTTCTTAGATGAATAATTTGTCTATTGTGACGGTATCACTTTTATTAGTATGGAAAAATCTTCTCCAATACCACAAAGCGGTTTTCTTTCGGTGCCGAAGCAAGCAAAAAGACTGGAGGAAAGACATACTGCTGCACAGATGCATGTCCACTGTGGTGCTCTGGATATTGTGGTCGATCCTGGCGTATACCAGACGTCCACTGATACGAAGCTGATGATGGAATCAGTAGAGATTGGTCAGACGGAAAATTTTCTTGAGATCGGTTGTGGCAGTGGGGCGGTCTCGATTGCTGTGGCAAAGCGAGCAGCAGGTGGGATTGGCGTTGATATCAATGCTTTGGCAGTGGCCAATAGCGTGCGTAATGCGCAGCTCCAAGGTGTGTCGAATGTGGAGTTTCTGCTCTCCAATGGATTTGAGCAAGTAGCGGGTGTGTTCGATGTGATTATCTGTAATCCACCCTATACCAGGCATGATGTCCACGATACTATTGATCGGATGTTTTGGGATCCGAATGATGAAATGAAAGAGCGATTTTTCAAAGAGGCATCTGCCCATTTGAAATTAAACGGGCGCATTTATTTTGGTTGGGCGAACTTTGGTGACATCGATGTGGATCTGCCTTTTCGATTAGCAGCAGAGAATGGTTTTCGATTGGAAAATACCTTTAGCGAAGCTCACAACAGTGATGTTACTTTCTATGTGTTAGAGTTTCAGCGCTTGCACCAATAATGGACTCTGATTTTGATGCTGAATTTTATTAATGCCATCAATTCTGTGTGCTCAAAATTGAGGATGCCCAGTATCTTAGTTGAAATCTCTCTGCATGTATCAATAGTATGAGGGTTGATATAATTGGCCTTTTGTTTTAGAATAGCTTTTCTTTTGACCACTATGCATGAAGGGAGCAACAACAAGAATAATTCGGCCTGATATTCAAGTAGCAGGAGTATTCCCAAAAGGTTTTGGATTGGAATTGAAACTGTCCGAAAAGGAACGTTCATTTGAACAAGTTTGGTGTGATCATGAAAGTACATTACGAAGCCTGGTCAGAGCTTGGGGGTTTCTGATAGTGCAGCATCCAGCTGATCGAGTAGCTAGTACAGAATTTCCTTGGCGGCCCTTATATGTGAATAAGGATAAGCTTAATTTGCCCTGGCATACAGATGGAAGATGTGGCAAAAATATTGTGGCCTTGACCCAGGCTGTGGGTGTAGCTCCACGTGTTCCCGGTACTGCTATCGCTCCTACAAAAATAATCAACAACGCACTAGCGGATGCAAGTTTCTATGTAGGGGAGGATCTGCAAGAGATTTGGGATCAAGGTTGTCCTACTCCGGGATACGATTCTGAAATGGCCACGCTCTTAGATACTGCTTGGGAGCTTGGAGAAGGGGATCTCAGTGAACGAATCATCGCATTAGAAAAAGAAGCAACAGCTAGGATACGGCATCAGATCCATGTTCATTCCTGGGTTGGAAGTGATGGAGCGGTCGTACTGATTGATAATTTTTATGACCGAGTCAGGGGGAGTAATACCTCGCATGCAAGGTTTTTGGCCCAAGATGAAACGTATTCTGGTGAGGAAGTATATGTGGCAAATATTTAACTAGAATAAGTTTGCGTGAGAGGCATTTTGATGCAAGTTGGGTGTTTGGGGTAAATGTGGCAGAGTTGGTTTTTGTGTTGTCCGTGATGGGGCTATCATATACTATACATGCAATACGTATATTTGATGCTGCTGCTATGAATAGTGAGATTTTTCGGCTCTATCGCTATTATTCTCCCCTGATTGTCATCGTTCCGATTCTCTTCATCATCGGTGGCGGTGGGGCGGTGCTGATGTCTGCTGCTCCTGATGTCGATGTTGGATTCCGTCAGTATGCTGCACAGGTATTATTGTTGGTGGCGATGGTGGGCATTTTGATGCTGTATCTCTATCTGAATAAAAACTATACGAGGGAGCTCACGATCAAAAATACTGATCAGTGGCTTTTGGGGGATAGGCAGATCAACTTCGCCGATCTTTCCTATGTATCTTATCAGACTCGTCAGATGCGGCACTTAGTTGCACCGTGTAAGTTGATTTTTTCTCAGGTGGAGTATTCCTTTTGGCGACATTTGCTCAGTGTCTTGGGAGTAGTCGGTGATCATCAGATTGTGATTCATCTCAATCAGGTTCGAGGCGCTGATGGTGCTTTGTGTGATCCGTACAGTATTGTGAACAAGGTGCTAGTGGCCGTAAAACAAGCAAACTTCAAGGTAGTCTACCGAACCAAAAATGATCCCACTAGACGCTGGCTTGCTACGCGTATTTAATTGACTCTTTCTCCGATGATAAAAGCATCAACTGAAAAAATAGTGTCATCTCAAAAGAACATGAAGGTATGTCCGCAGGGGCATCAATTTACTAAGAGTAGTGATTGTCCCGTTTGCCCGATTTGTGAAGCAGCAAAGAAACCAGATAGTGGATTTTTGTCATTGTTGGGTGCTCCAGCTCGTCGTGCTTTGGAGCGTGTTGGTGTCACCTCGCTGGAGTTACTGTCCAAACATATTGTGGATGACATCTTGCAATTGCATGGTATGGGACCGGCCAGTATTCCTACACTGACTAAGGCCTTGGCGGGAAAAGGACTCAGTTTCAATCAGGCCAAGATGGAGCCATTTGTGCAGTATCATCGTGATGGTAGTTTGTGGGCTAAAGGCTATACATTGGACGGAGTTCGGGCTGGCTATTGGCAATGGTTCCGGAAGGATGGTGTGATTATGCGGTCCGGGTATTTTGAAGATGACAAGCAAGTGGGACAGTGGATTACTTTCGATAATAGTGGTGCCATATACAAGACTACGATCATGAAGTCAGTAGTACAGTAAAGATGTTTCTGTCAGTTATGATCTCTGGACGGTAACGTATGGGTAGTGATGGGGGGCAAAGTTTATACATAGTTACAAAAGATGCTACTATTTGGCAGCTGATTATTTTGTTTACTGTGAATCCGTATGCATGAGCAGTTGATTGCCTTGGCTACCAAGCATGTGCGCGATATTTTGGATCTTTCGATCAAATTTGAAAGAGGCGGGGAGAACAAAGCGTTGGTGGTTTATGATACCAATAATGAGCTGACCAACATTTTGGTCGCTGCTTACCGAGCAGCTTTGCCTGAGGCAAAGTTTGTTGACTTCGATACTGTGGATAAGCAACAGATTATGTTGGAGTTCAACCAACTCCAGCCCAATGATCTCGTGGTGATGATTCAGACCTCCAACTTCCGTCTCGATGATTTCCGGATTCGCATTCACTTATTTTCCAAGAAGCTCAAGGTGATCGAGCATATGCATCTGTATCGCAATGATCCTGAAGTGTGGGATGTGTACATCAATGCTTTGGAGCATGATGTCAGCTGGTATGATGCGGTGGCACCCAGAATCAAGAAGGTTTTGTCAGATGCTCAGGAATTGATAATCAAGTCCGGGGATGTTGAGCTAGTGATCACGGGTGGTTTGGAAGTGCCCAAGCTTAATATTGGTGACTATACTGGGATGGAAAATATCGGTGGTACGTTTCCGATTGGTGAAGTATTTACTGAGGGCAAAGACTTCGCGGGCATGAATGGCTCTTTCTATGTCTATGCTTTTGCCAATCAAGATTTTTCGATCAGCATGCACGAGCCCTTTCGTGTCGATGTCAAAGAAGGTTTTGTGGTGGGAGTGGGGGACAATACACCAGAGGGTTTTAAAGCAATTCTGGAGCTGGTGAAAACCCATGAGCGCCCCTTGATTCGTGAAATTGGTTTTGGTCTCAATCGTGCCATTACTAAGGATCGATACATTGGTGATATCACTGCCTTCGAAAGAATCCATGGCATGCATCTTTCCCTTGGGGAGAAGCATAGTGTTTATAAGAAACCAGGCATCAAGACCAATAAAACCAAGTTCCATGTGGATCTTTTCCCTGTAGTCGACGCCGCCACTGCCGATGGTATCGATATTTTCCGCGACGGACAGTACGTGATCGCTCAATAATTATTTTCTATGAAAAAAGTAGTAGTGCTGATACTGGTGCTGATCATGATTCTGAGTACGGTGGGAATCGGTATGTCAATTAGTAATTAGGAATTAGGAATTGGGGGGGGCTTTTTACCTTTCCTTTTACGTTCACATTCACCTTTCATGAGCGAGAAATTCCGGAAAGAAACGTAAAGGTAAAAGTGAAGGTAAAGGTAAAATGAGCTGAGTGTGGGGGAGAAAGTGGGGAACCGAGATACTCGGCAAGGTCCTTCGGCTGTGCTCAGGAGGCGGGATAAAAGGGGATGCTATCAAGCCGCAATCCTACTTTTCGACGCCCTTCCCCAATTCATCATTACCAATTCCTAATTCCTAATTAACCCAGTCTTTGAGTCCCCTTGTCGACAAATACACCAAGCTGTTGTATATTTCTCCCTCAAACTTATTACGCTGATGACTACAAATACTGTAAAACCACCCGAACAATATAAAGCACCAGTGGATGACGCTTTCTTTCGACCATCAGTACTGCCACCGTTCACTGTCCGTGGCATGTTGGACGATGTGTTACATAGAATGACTTTGGAGAATGAATTGAGGACTCGAAAAGATGTGAGCCGGATGTTGGGTGGTGAATTGCTAAAGCGGGAAGTGACGAGTCATACTAGATTCCCTCTCTCTACTGCTGTTCGGGGGGTACGGACAAGATTCGAGGCGAGGATCGCTCGGGAGACTGGACTCTTGGCGGTGGATGTTTATGAAGCATTGCGGGATCCTTCATCAGAGAATGCCAAGCTACTATCAGCTCGGTACAAGATCAGACTCGAAGTGCTCCGGGCGCTCAATGATGCTTTGCATTATTAGAAAAAAATCTCTAAGGTGCCTGCTAGGTGAACGCTCAAAATAATTTGCCATCATGAATGAGACACCAGAGCAGATCCAATCAGTCGTAACCGTAGCCGCCTTTCGTCCGTTGGATGATAGTGTGCTGGTGATTAAGCGTGCGGAAGATGCAAAGTATAATGCAGGCTTGTATGAAATTCCTGGTGGGAAGATTGAATCTGATGATGGTAATTCTATCAGTCGAGTGATAAAAGAATTTTTTGAAGAGATTGGTATTGAATTATTAGCTGACAGAGTTGTCTATAACTCAAGTGAAATAATTCCACGACCTGCGAGGTCACGCTTAAAAGTATATCGTTACGCTGCCCCAATATGTGGTGATCAGCAAGTCAGTATTAATGAGTCAGAAGCGAAAGAGCATCCTGAACACGCCTTTATTACGGGTGAAAAATACCAATCGCTAGCTTATGTTAAGGAGGTTCGGGCTTTTCTAGATCAAATTTTCCTAACGTATCAATCTCGAGGAACCCTCCTTCCACTCCTCAATCAACCAGTCCTTGTTCAACCAATACTTTTAGACTATCCGGGTTATTGTGCTCATCTTGTTGATCGACCGTTGGATGAGAAAAATTATCTCTTGCCTCATGAGGGCGTGCGGGATGTTCTTCGTCGTTTGTTGCGGCCTTTATTTCCGCGGGCGCCGAAGGTGATTCTGGCCAAGAGATTGGCGGCAGTGCCAACTACCTTTTTGGCCCAAGGACAAAGTCTGCCCGCTTGGGTTTTGCAGTATGGGATTGAACTTGCTCCACACTTGGCGAAGTCACTTGATCGTACTCGCGTACAATCTTATGCAGCTGATGTTGTGCCTACCATGACAGATCCAGTTACTAGAAATGGGTTGGATCTCGCCCAGCGAGAGCTGATCATGCCATCATCTCTGACCAAAGTGCAGTTACCTCGAAGGAGAGCTCCTCTGGTCATCACATAATCCGTCTAGTTGAGATCGCCGATATAGAAGTTCTTGACTAGTTCACGTGCTTGAGGAGAGTGGGCGGTGCCGTTGGGTCTGTTTTCAAACATGGCGGTGGCGTCTTTGCCGCAGCCGGCTAGGATTGCTTCGCCTCCTGGATGTTGGTTGGCGGCGATGAAGTCGGTGACATTGTAGACTTTGCCACTGAGTGCTAGCCAGCAGTCTGTGGGGGTGGCGTGTTCAGCTACTTGGGCTAGGGTGTAGGTGGTATTTGGCGCTACGGTGACAGCTGGTGTTGGTGTTTGTGTGGCACCAGGAGCAGTCAGCGGAGTTGTTGTCGTGCCACAACCACTAAGGATGAGAGCGGTGATGATAAGAGCTTTTTTCATAGAGAGGAGCAATTAAAAATAAAGGTAATGGGTACTAATTATTTCTTGATCGCAATATGTTCGATGATGGTCTTGATCTCGTTGGGCTCACTGATGTCAGCCATGTACATTTCAGACTCCGTGGTGGTTGGTGTACTAAATGTCATTCTGATTGTGCCGTAGTGGAGTAGCTGGCCGATCAAGCTTTGTTTGACACTGACCGTACTCATGTTCTTCAAGGCGAACCCTTTTTCTTTGTGGGCAAAGGTGCCAACAGCATACGTGACGCTATCTTGGCGGAGAATGTAGTAGCTACTGTACCACTGTAGGAAAGAAGTGATCAAGTAGATACCAAATACGGTGATGAAGAAAACACCAGTGACCAAGAAGATGTCACTAGGATAGAGTCCAACCAGGGTGAGGATAATGGTAATGATGTAGCAGATGACGCCGACAATTACCGCCGTGATCCCGGCACGTACGAACAAAGCTGCTACCGATTTTCTGATCACTCTTGGATTGATCGGCTCAGGTGTTTGTCCTGGATCTGCTGCTATTGATTCGTTCATATGCTGGGGGGACAAAAATAGCTAGAGTGATCATAATCCTTTTGGCAGCAGCTGCCTAGTTTAGACAATCACTTTCTGGTAACACTCTTCACAATAGACTGTAGCTGCAGAAGTTGGTGCATAACTACTAGTAATGCTCTTTTGACACTGAGCACACATTCTTTGCCAAAGTTGGCGAGGATTTTTCTGGTTCTTTAGGTAGCGATTTCTTTCTGTGGGGTGGAGATGTGGTAAGGGGATTGAATGGGTGCGATAGAACTGGAGCTCGGGTTTGGTGATTCGGAAATGCTTATGGCTTACTGGGCAAGTAATGATTGTTGAAAGGATGCTGTCAGGACAATCGGTGATCCGATCGGGTGATTGGCTTGCCTCAACTGCATCAGAGCCGAGTTTGGCTGTGCTGTAGTCAGACCAATGATAATCAGCTTGTTGAGCTCCATCCTTAGTCAACGGATAGTACTCTTGGGCGACTGATTCGTTGTAACCAAAAGCTGAGAGGTGTGGAGGGAAGAACTGGCCCCATTCACCGGTCTTTTGCATGTGGGCAATAATTTGGGGTACCAGAGCTTCGTAAGCTTCCTTGGTGTATTGCTTGTTCAAAATACAATAACTTTTCTGACGATTGAGGCCGACACAGCCAAACAGCTGACTGCAACCATGCCAACAAAAAGCTGAGTAGAGAATACTGTCGGCATTGAAGGTGGCATAATAACTACAAAGGACATTTTGGGCATTGTTGCCCACACCTGAGCTATTGAAGCACCATGAGATATTTTCACCCCATTTGTCGATATCCTGACAGTTGGCGGCTTTTGAAATCACTTGGGTACAATAGCTACAATCAGCCATGTCTTTGCAATCATAGTTGTCGTAGCTTTGGTGACAGTGGACGATGTTGTCGCCGCTGACCTGGTCATTGGCTGTACCGCGATAAGCACGGCGTGGATAGGTGCTAAAAAGTTGGTTCACTTTGACCTTCATTGCCTCGACATACTGGTGGCTACCTACATCTTGGTTGGCAATGAATGCTTCATAGTCTTCTTTGCTGTGAGGCTGGTTGAAAATGTAATATTGCTTCTGGTGAAGATTGATACAACCAAAACAATTCTTGCAGCTACTACAGTCAGAAAGAAAGTATGAGTCTGAACAGTGCTGAGAAAATGAGGAGTAGAAGAGTTGATAGCTATTGATACAGTTTACGCATTGGTAACAGAGCTCGCTGTCCTGGAGACAAAGAAAATCAACACAGTCACGAATGTTTTGGAAGGTCTCACCATAGTATGAGTCCTGGGCATGCGCGCCATCAAAACAAAGGTAACAGTTCTTGAAGAAAGCGCCGCTATTGTTGTAATCAGCATTCTCATTCTCCGCGATGATCAGTCCTAGCTTGGGCACACTTTCAAAAAGTGTTTGGAATTGCTCAAAGAAAGGCTTGGTGAAATCAAAGTCTTGGCCATAACCAAAAGCGTCCCACCTCTCACTCCAGAAACAATCGGCACAATAAACTGGATAGGTTTTGTCTGGAGAATAAATACTGATGATATTTTTGTGGCAAAGGTCGCACGGTCGACTGTAGAGATTGTTTTCATTGCGAAAAGCGAGCCGGCGTTGTCGTCTACAGTCAGGGCACTGACTTGGTAAGGGCAAAGCAAACTGTTTGCTGGCAATTCGAGGAGCAACCTGTTGATAGAAAAACTGATCACGCTCGTGGATCTCAAAATGATTGGAGCAGGTAGTGCAGCTTTGGTTCATGGATGTGAGTAGTCCTCATTACTTAGAAAATAACACAGTGGGCTCAAATTATAAATTACAAATTACAAATTATAAATTGAGAAGAGGGCTTATTAATTAGTAATTAGGAATGAGGAATTGTGAATTGGGGAGGGGCATCGAAAAATAGGATTGTGGCTTGGTAGCATCATTTTTCTCATCCCGCCATCCTGAGCGTAGCCGAAGGACCTTGCTGAGTATCTCGGTTCTTCCTTTCTCCCCAGCATTTAGCTCATTTTACCTTTCCTTTCACTTTTACCTTTACGTTTCTTTCCGGACTATTTCGCTCATGAAAAGTGAACGTAAACGTAAAAGGAAAGGTAAATGGAGAGGCGAAATGTTGGCAAGGATACTTAGTGCTAGTATCTTTCCTGTGTTGTCTCACTAATATTCTTACTGCATGATCAGCTCTACTCCATACTTGTTCTTTAGTGCCATTGTGATTGGGTCTATTCTGGAGATTGTGGGGTTGGTGGGCGCTGCTCAGTGGCGGAAGCTGCTCAATACTTTTGCTGTGGCTAGTATTGTTTCTTTGGGGACGGTGCTCGTGCTGTTTGCTTGGCAGTGGATTGCGGGGAAGCAAACCTATCAGTTCTTTAGTCAAGAATCTTTTATGGGTTGGTACTTTTTTGCTTTGAGCTGGGTCGCTTTTGATTTGCGCAAAGAGATCTTGCCCAAGCTGACTGAATCGAAGCTGTTTTTGTTGTTCGTCTTATTCATGCTGACCTTGGTGCCATATGCGAAGACTTTGTTTATTGAGCTTCCTGCTTTGCTGGTGTTTGCAGTGCTGGCTACAGCTGTCTTATTCGTTAGCTGTATGATCAAATGGTCTTTGCCTTTTTGGCTCAAGCTGGCGTACTCGATTGCTTACTTGATTGTCATTCTGGTTGTTTGTTTGATTCGGATCGGAGCGATCTGGGGGGACTTGGCTTTGACCTCTATTACTACGGGGATGATGTGGGTCAACTGGGTCTTGAGTGCTGCGCTTGTCACCTATACGGTGATTCATACTGAATATTTGTTTCAGCTCTTTCCTGGTCGGTATCACAATGATGCTAGAGTCCGTGAACATGCACGCATTTTGATTGGACGAGTCTCTGATCGTCAGGCTAGTCCAGTAGAAACTGTAGTACAATTGGGAGTTATTGTTTCATTGTATCTCGCCAACAGCTACTTCCAAGTTGTAGAAAGTACGACATTGATTACTATCCTTTTCTTACTGATCCCACTGGTCAAACTCAAGAACATCAAGATTTTGGAGTCATTACGTCATCGCCATCTGAACAGTACGCGCTAATTATTGTAAGCAATTCTGATAACAAGTCTCGCAGTAGACTGGATGTTCATTTGGATCATAGACACTTTCGAGTGCTGTCTGACAATTGCTGCAGGCAATCTTTTGGAGAGGCTTCAAGATATTTTGCGTAAGCTTGTCTTTAATTCGTTCCAGGGGCGCGATGCGGGGGATCGGCATGTTCAGGTCCCGATATGTTGCAAGTTCTTGGGTAATGATGCGGTACTTCTTTCCGGTTTTTGCACAGCTCAGCACTTGATGAAGGATCTCATCAGTGACATCTTTGATATGGTCAGGAATGATATAGGTCTGCATGAATTCATTCTCTTCTTCATTCTCCCACGCAAATCCCTGGGCAAGTGCTGCTTCGCGGCTGAGGGGGAAGTAGCTATAAGCTTCTGATTTGTTGTAGGCAAATGGTGAAAGTGTAGTGGGGAAAAACTGGCCATATTCGCCACTGGCGCGCATTTGATCTTTGATTTGAGTGACTAGTACATGGTACGTCTCCTTGGTGTATTGTTTGTTGAAAATACAGTACTGCTTTTTCTTGAGTCCCACACAACCAAAACAATCACTAGAACCAAATCCAGTATAGAAACAGTATTCGAGATCACGGACATCGGAGTAGCAGGAGACACAGAATTTGAGGTTGTACGCATTGGCTCCCACTCCTTGGCAAGTATAGATCAGCTCGGCGTTCATACCGAAACCACCGTGACGCATACTGTCTTTGGTGCCTTCACGCAGGGCCAATCCATTTTCTACGTCTTGTGCATCAGCGACAAAGTAGGAGTTGATACAGTTCTGGGTGTTGTTGAGGTAATTGCCACTACTGTTCTCTGTATGGGAGCCAACCATGTACTTGCGGGCTACTTTGCTAAAGATCTGTTCGTACTTCTGTTGCTGTTCACTCAAGACCGCAAAGCTGCCGAGATCAATCGCGGTGACTTTGGCTTGGTACTCTTCTTTGGAATAGGGTTGATTATCAAAGTAATACTGTTTGTTGACCAGGTTGCTACAGCCATAACAATCAGTACAACTTTTGCAATTGAATAAAAAGCTACTCGTGCTGCAGTTCTCACAACTGTCAGAGTAAGCGATCCGATAACAATTGGTGAGATTGCGAGAGCCAAAACACAATTCACAGTCTTTGAGCAGTAGTGAATCACTGACATTCTTGCACTTGGTCAGCTGCATGGAGAAGAGACAATCTTCAACATTGGTAGCGATGAAGACCAGATAACAATTCTTGGCATAGGCAATACCATTGGTATAGTCACTGTTTTCCAATGTTGATTTGATCGCTGAGACATTGGGGTGCGGGACTGCTCGGAGCAAGTCATAAAATTGATCAAAGAACGGACGACCAAAGTCATAGTCTCGGCCATAGTCCATAGCGTCCCATTGGTCAGAGGACCAGATATCGATATCATAATTTTTCCAGCCTTGATTAGGTGGTATCGCACTCAAAATCGGTTTGTGGGAAAAGTCACAAGTATTTTGGTAGAGGAAAATCGCATTGGTAAAGGTGGTCGCAATGCGCAGATGTTCTAGCGGTGAGATATCGGGGAGAGGAATACCATTGGCTTCACAAAAAGCCTGCTCTTTGTCAGAAATAATGAATGGCTGGCCAGTGACTCGACAGACTGCTTGAAGCATAAGTGGGGGAGGCAATTGGGCTTACTATAGGTACTTTGGGTGGGGTGGGCAACTTGTTGTTAATTAGGAATTAGTAATTAGGAATTATGAATTGGGGATTGGCTCTTGGGGGGGGCGGTTGAATGGATTTGCTAAAAGTGAAAGGGATTGTTAAATTATTGGCAAAGCGATGAGGCTGCCAACACAGCTGAGCTGCAGGAAGAAACCCTGAGAGGGGGAGTAGAACTTTGCCGGGAAGTCCCGTTAGCGACCGAGTCCTTGCTAGAGGATGACAAGTCTTGGATAGTAATGTTCAAGAAGCAGTAAGGTGGCACCGTGATCCTTTCACCCTTACCTGATCAGATTCAGTAAGGAATATTTTTAAAACTCATTTTTATGAAAGGAAGAGTCTTGGTGTCTGCCGTGGGGAGTCATGTTGGTGAAACAATTCGGATTGCTGGCTGGCTTCATAACCTGCGAGATCTGGGCAAAATTGCTTTTGCGATTGTTCGTGATCGATCAGGTATTTTGCAGTGTGTGATAGAAGGTGAATGTTATCAACACCTGCAGGGTTTACAGTTGGAATCGGTTCTCGAATTAGAAGGTATTGTGGTTGCCCAACAAAAAGGTGGTGGGATGGAGCTGCAAGTAAAATCACTCAAGGTAATTGCAGCTGTACAGAAGCAACTACCATTTGCGATTCAGAAAGAATCTTTGGATGTGCGCATCGATACAATGCTCGATCATCGTTTGGTTTCACTGCGAAACTTAAAAGTCCGTTCCATTTTTGAGGCGCAAGCAAAAATCTTGCAGTACATGCGTGCGTACTTTGCCAGTGAACAATTTACTGAGATCAACACTCCCAAGTTGATTGGTTTCCCCACTGAGGGCGGCTCTGAAGTATTTGCAGTCAAGTATTATGATCGTACTGCTTATTTGGCTCAGTCACCTCAGTTCTACAAACAAATGATGGTGTCAGTTTTTGAGCGAGTCTATGAAATCGGCCATGCTTATCGTGCTGAGAAAAGTAACACTAGTCGGCATATGTCAGAACTGGTGATGATCGATGTGGAGCTGGGATTCATCGAGTCATGGCGTGATGTGGCGGAGATTACTTGCGGATTACTACGATACATAGTCGAGAGTCTCTGGGAACAAGATACGAAGATCTTGGCTTTGTGGCCTGAGCTACAAAAGCCGTTGATTCCTCTGGTAGTACCTGAAGTGACTGTCGCTGAGCTTCACCGTCTGTGCTTGCAAGAAACTGGTCAAGACTTCACCAAGGAACCCGATCCATCACCAATCGAAGAACGATTTATTTGTGATTATATCAAGAAGCAAACTGGCAGCGATGTGGTGCTGATCACGGAGTTTCCTTCTAGCGATGCGAAGTTCTATCATTATGTC
Source organism: Candidatus Altimarinota bacterium (assembly GCA_017984655.1). GTDB lineage: Bacteria > Patescibacteriota > Gracilibacteria > RBG-16-42-10 > RBG-16-42-10 > JAGNZB01. The sequence goes on along the minus strand of JAGNZB010000003.1, from coordinate 2,752 downwards.
TCTTCAGAAAAACCAGAAGTAGCTGATCGTGCTGACTTGCTTTTCAAGGGGGTGGAGATCGCGACACTGTCTCGACGAGTTAGTAACTATGAGGACCTGATCGCTTCCGCTCATGCACATGGCATTGATCCCCAGGATCCTGGTCTGGCTGACTACCTTGATGCTTTTGCCTATGGGATGCCGGCAGAAGGGGGCTTTGGTCTCGGGCTAGAACGGGTGACCCAGAAGATCTTTGATCTCAGCAATGTCAAAGAAGCCTCCTTGTTCGTTCGTGATGTACAGCGACTTGCTCCGTAATCTGGATCGAAGAAGGATGTATAGAAGAGACTGTTATCGCTAGTGGTGGTCTCTTCTTCTGGCACTTTCTGCTCGTCAACTGATTTGTGCGGAAAGGTTTTTCTTTCCTGATCTCTTCATGCTAAGTTTTTCTCCTGATATTTTTTCTATGCCTTTTCTAGATCGATCACGTAGTCGTCAGCGAGAGAGTGTTGCGATCAGTGGGCGGGTGCAGATTCCTAGTTCAGAATGGGTACTGACACTGGCTGATGTGAGAGGAGCTCTTGGTAGAGGAATCTGGCATACCAAAAGTGGAGTATGGCAGAAAATTTGTGATCAAGGTGAAATCAGTCGTGCTCTTTATCGGAGAGCTGTCACACCTTTGCGAATATTGTTGCATGAGCTGTATCTCAATGGGGAAATTGAACGACGCCCCAATACTACTTCGACTAGATTTGATGAATCATTGCTGGGTAATGCCCCAGACGTAAATATCAGTGAACTTTTGTATCGACGACTGTAAGAACTAGAAGTACAGTTTGGGATTCTTGAACGGGATCAGGGCTGTGATTACTGCTTCGGTCATATAGGCTGTTCTGGTGATGACGTCACCAGTGAGTAAGCCGATCGCACCATTTGCTTTGGCGGAGTTTGACCGGCCAAAGACAATGTCATCGGCCTCACCCAGTTCCTTGCCCTCTTTCATCAGACTAGTGACTGCATGAGGGAGGATGAATCCGGCTGTTCTTCCTTTGCCATACATGCCTTCTTGGTTACGAATAACGATCCAACCAAAAGCCAATGTCTCACCTTGAAAATCAGCAATGCCACTTTCTAATCCGACCCAGTAAGTCGCATCGTTGTGAGTCGCAAATGCATTGTTGGCGCGGTTGTAGGCACCAGTAAATGTCTCTGTTTCATCCCATGGTTGATCATTGACTCCAGAAATAGTACTGACACCTTCGAAGCTAAACAGTTGGTCAGGGAACATCCTTTCGAAGCCGAGTTTTGTTGCAGCGATTTTGACGGGGTTGGTAGAGGCGACGATTACTTTGATCATGGTGACAGTGGTTTGTTAATTAATAATCAATTTTCATCCCTTTTCTGACTAGCGACATGGTTTCACGTGCTACCTCACGAGCGCGAGCTGTCCCTTTCTCCAAAAACTGCCGAACAAAGTGGGGATTCTTTTCGAACTCTTGGCGGCGGATTTGGATGGGAGCGAGGAGTTCTTGCAACATATTGATCAAGTATTTCTTCACTTCCACGTCCCCGACACGACCTTCGCGGTAGCGTACTTTGAAGTCAGCAATGGCGGCATCGTGGGCCGGACTAGTGAAAGCATCGAGGTAAATGAACAGAGGGTTGCCTTCGACCGTACCTGGATCAGTCACTCGAATCCGATTGGGGTCAGTGCGCATTTGCATTACCATTTTGGCAATCACTTCAGGTGGATCGGAGAGGTAGATAGCATTGTTGAGACTTTTACTCATCTTGCTATCACCATCGATACCAATGAGCCGTGAGGTGGGACTGAGTAGGGTTTTTGGTTGGGGAAAGACATTGCCGTAGAGGCTGTTGAACTTGTCTGCGATCTCGCGAGTTTGTTCGATCACGGGATTCTGGTCATCGCCGACTGGGATCACTTCCGCCAAGAAGGTGAGGATGTCTGCTGCTTGGGAAACTGGGTAGCATAAGAAACCAGCGGGAATGCTAGTACCGAAGCCTTTTTGTTTGATCTCTTCTTTTACTGTGGGATTTCGTTGGAGACGACTGACAGTGACCAGGTTGAGGAAAAAAATGGTGAGCTCAGCGATCTCAGGAATTTGAGACTGGATAAAGTAAGTGACGTGGTCGGGATCGATGCCGACAGCAAGATTATCCAAGACTACTTCATGGACATTGCTGCGCACTTTTTCTGGGTGAGCAAAATTATCAGTGAGGGCCTGGACATCAGCCACCATCAAAAAAGTCTCATAGTCATGCTGGAGCTTGACGCGATTTTGTAATGAACCAACATAATGACCGAGATGGAGTTTGCCAGTGGGTCTATCACCTGTAAGTAATCGTTTCATAAGGAAGCAGTTAAAAATTCCTTACAAGGACGACTGTTTAGTCGTGATGCCACCTTGTTTTGTCAGACTATTACTAGTGTGACCTTGCTTACCAACAGACAGTCAGATGACGATCGATTGGTGTGAAGGATGATGACGGCCTTCTGCCGTGTCGACTACTGATCCTGCGAGGCAGAATGTTTGCGGACAAGCTCGCCGGGCCCATTCTCCCAGCTCAATCGCTTTGAGACTATCATAGCGAAACTAGCTGGTATTGCAATGAGCCCCTTTTTACCTTCACGTTTACTTTTCCTTTTACGTTTCTTTCCGAACTGCTGCGCTCATGAAAGGTGAAGGTGAAAGCAAAGGTAAAGGTGAACTGAACTGTGTGTGTCGTTTGAAGAAAGTGGGAACCGAGATAA
>JAGNZB010000066.1 GCA_017984655.1 Candidatus Altimarinota bacterium | reverse complement strand
GAGATTGCCTCTACTCTTAGGATCTCAGCTACTAGTTTACTACTATCCAATGGCAATTTCTTTCGCAAAATCTTAGCACTCTTACTTTGTATTTTTGTTAGTAATTTTTCTAAATCCTTTTTGAGACTACTTACTTTGAAGTTTGGCTTTTGTGCGATTACCTCAAGTTTATCTAATAATGACTGAACTAAACTTTCTTGAACATCACACCATTCATTTGTTTCAAGTGTTTCGACTGAACTATTAGTTGCATAATAAGATGTCACTATAGCAGCTAGCTCACTTTCTACTTCATTTGGCTCTTGTAGTAAGGATTCGACTTCAATATGTGCAGTTAAGCTATATTGAGCTTTTAATAAGCTCAAAGCTGGAGCCCCACGAATACCAACATTGCGTAATTCTTTATAAAATGTGCTGGGATAACAAGGTCCCACTCTAGAATAAAGCTTGTCTCCATCCATAGCGCTATAGAGATAACCTATAGGGTCAATAGTGAAAACGTCTTCATCATCAGCTTCGCTATCCAATAATTCTTCAAAGTAAGCACCATAAATATCAGCTGTGAGCTCGCATTCTTGACTGAGACAGTAATGATGGATCTTGGTTAATGCTGAAATCAGGTCTTCGGCAGGATAATCTATTAAATCTAGCATATAGCTAAATAAAGCATGCTCATCATCAATCTCAAATGGGGAATTGAGAATAAATTGTAGGATTTGTTTAGCGCGTGCTCCACTACGCTTGATTGAGGATATATCCGCTTTTCTATCGAATCCTAAAAACCACCAGTGGCCAATCTTCTCGCCGGCTATTGCTACAATTTCTCTGCCTTCTTGCAGAAAAGCGTTAGCAGCTTCAGTGCCAGCACCATCCTTCTCACAACAAATATTTAGCCAGTGATCCATAGCTTGCTCAGGCAAGCCTTTGACTTGATTGATCCAATTCAAAATACCACCGGGGTAGGTAGTCTCGAGTATACTGGCACAGTGAATAATATTAGTGGTTAATTCAGCTGAACAAAGGCTCAAAGCAATGATTTGATTAGTGACCAGAGGAATTAAATGAGAATCCATTTCGGCACAGAACTTCACCAGAGCAGTCCCCAAGCGAACTTTGCCATGTTGGGAAGCAAGTTCAGACTTAGTGATAGCAAGGCTGACTTCTACCAACTCCTTGTCTTTGACCGCTGTATGTAATGCATATACCAATAATCGGTCTACCTCAGGAAGATGATGACCAGCTGCCAGATAGAGATATGCCAGTGAGCCATAATTCAAAGTTTGCTCTGGCTTACCATCATCTGTAGTACTGAGAAAGTAGTCTTCGTAGAGCTCTAGCCTAGCTAGCCATTGATCCACCACTTCAGTTGGATGACTTTTTGGCTTTGGCACGGTATCAAGCTCGTGTATTTTTACTAGGTCTTTATCCACAATAAATAGTAGTGAATCAGTACTATACCAGCTATTTGGTTTATGGCAACTGTGAGGTGATAGTGCTAATTAGTAGTACTTAAGAGGTTGGAAAGAACTGGTTGGCATTGCCAATTATGTGGTAGTCAATAACATCTAAGCCTGTTTCTTCTTTGATTTTTCGCATTACTGCTGCAACAGGGGTCTCTCCCTTATCAATACCTCCCACCTGGCAAGTGGTATCTGCCACGAACAAAAACTACCAGCAACTTTTGGTCCTTGTTAGTAATTACAGCATACGCACCAGGTCTGTCTTTGAATTCACCTATTGGTGTACCAAACTGTGGCGTGGTAGTTATAGGAAAGGAGTTGAAATTTTAGAGACTGTAGAACCTGGCTTGGCTGAGTGGAATGATTAAAAGCTTGTTAGAAGACAACAAAGATACCTAAGTTCTCGGTTACAGTCTTTCCCATTCCCGTTCTTCCAAGGGCCAAGCTGATGCTTTTTGTTATTTTTTTGTAGATAAATGTAGGTACTTTTGCTACGTTAGTATCCAGCATATAAGAGCTCTGTTATGTCTCGCCAGCTAGAAAGTCAGGATCGTCGGAGTGGGGGGACAACTAGATCTCTGTTTGCTGCGACCCTGAGTATGGGTGGGGTGGGATTGTTGGTTTGGCATATGGCTACTGCTAAAAGAACACATACGAATCCTGTTGTTCCTTCGCCTACAATAGTCGTAGCTCAAGATACTTACCCATTATTTCCTAGGCAGGCTTCGGCAGTTGTCACTGAAACTGATGATGCTGGTGCTACGCAGCTTTCTATTGGCGAAGATGCTAGCGTTGCTGCTTTGGAAAATATCGGACGACAGGTGCTTCAACAGCAATTGACCGCTATTACACAGGCGACCACCGCGGCTGAAATTAGGGAATTAGTATTGACCGAGATTGGTCACGCGGTAGATAACGACGTTGATAGTCCACCGGATTTTCATAATGTCTGTTCTAGTGGTGGTGGACCTGCTTATATCAATACGCCTTCTTTTCGTCGAGCTGATATAGCCACGGACGGTACTTGTCAGGAATTAATTACTGTAGTCCAGCAATGGCGCGCTGCTAATAATATCCGTACTGCAGTCCTAGCTGCTGAATCTTTGTATAGCTACTGTCGTGATCTAGATCACGGTGCTACTTTGGATCCCTTTGCGATTGCGATTGCTCATCAACGCTTTGATTTAGTGACGCAGATACTGGAGGAACAATTAAACACTGCTCATGAAGAAATGGCTTGTCACGCTTCTGAGCTGGTTGATGCTGGTTCAGCACCACGCCGGTATGCTATTGAACACAGACTGACTGACTTTTTGACCAGGCATCCTGGCTATTTAGCTCGTTTGACTTGGGCTTGGACGCCAGAGTTGTTGGCATGTGCTCGTCAGGCTATTTTGAGGATACGCTTCGAGTCATTGGCTGATTCGGATGAGGATCTCGCTTTTCGAGCAAGTTTGGCACCTGATGATGCATTTATAAGCACGCAATTAGCTTTGATAGCACATTGATCTCTGCTGTCATTCCAGCAGGCTATGTTCTGTATTGATATCAGTCTCTAGGAAAAGTCTTAAGGGTTCGTTACACTCATTTTGATTAAACTTCCTAGGCATGGACAACAATTTCTCCTCTCCGACTCCTGATTCTTCTCAATCGCCATTCTCTGGTGGGTGGATGAATTGGATTATGGTATTGATTGTTTTTGGTGTCGTTGCTTACTTTGGTGTGGTGAATGTTGGTAAATTGATTAATCTTAATAACTTTGCTCAACAAGTTCAGCAGCGTGTGGACGGTATGGTTACCAATAGTGATGTTGGATCAAATCAAGCAAATGACTCAGCGCTAGACAATGCGATTGAGAATGTAAGTGAACTTAGCAGTTGTATGAATTATGCTGACCGCACTATTCGAAGTACTATTGATTATTATGATCGTTTTGTTGATTTTCAAAATCCCAACAAGACTAATTTTACTGGTTTGATTACCGAATCTTCATGGCAAACATGTGTGGGTAATATCAATGACGCATTGGCAATCACTGCTGATACACCCGAGTTGGATCAAGCTGTTCGTGCATTTCAAAAAGAGGGAGAAGCAATCGTGACTGCGTTCAAAGAAATTACGCCTTATTACAAACAAAAAGATTTTCTCGATGATGACTTTGCTTTGGGCAGGGCGAAGGATGAGGCTTTGATGGCGCAATCACTTGCTTATGTCAAAGCTGCTGATACGTTTCGAGCTGCTGTTGATCGACAGGAAGATCTCAACAATACAGCTCAGATGGCATTACTCGCGCAAGACCCCACTGCAGAGAATCAAATGATCAGTTTGCAAATGTTTATTGATGCCAAAAAACTTGTAGCAGCTCTTTCTGAAGATATTTTGCATGCCAGTGCTTTAGAAAAAAGTATTAATGATTTAATTGGTACGCAAACTAAATTTGCTACAACCGTTCTTCCTGATATCAAAGGGGATAGTAGTAAGTTTAGCCGGTGGAATTCAGTAAATACAAGTATGGAAGATTTTGTTGCTAGTGCCAAAAATATCTGGCGCTTAGTGAGAGATGGTAAACCAGTTCCAGCAAGCAATGAAGGTTCTGTCTCGCGAGCAATAGAAAAATTTAATACTGTAGTCCAGAACTATAATACGAATAATCAAATTGAGATGTATAGATTGTAGGGATATGGGAGAGTTGAAAAGGGAGATTTGAGGTGTGTTCGCGCACCGACCTATCATCACTTGAGCTAAGTAAAAGAACTTACTGAAGGTGGACGATTTGCAAAAATAACTTTTTACTCAAAGTTAGTAGCTAACATCGTACTCTAGCGAGGAGTTCGGGAATGACGATTTTTGGTGTACAGAGTCCTTCATTTTCGAATCTTACAGCTGTCACATCGTTCAAGGTAGTGAGGTAAGGTGCATCCGAGAATGTGCCATTGTCAGGATGTTTTGCTTGCATGCCTGGAAGCCAGAGAGCTGCTCTGGTCGTGCCTAGTGTGGGTCGCCAATGATCGTGCACTAGGGCTGCACTCAAGATACCAGCATGAGGGAAGCTGGCATTGCTCCATCGATGAACACTGGGAGAATTTGGTCTAGCATCAGCGGGGGCAAAATCGATCAGTTCCCAATAGAGGCCGTCTTCTACTTCTGACCCTTTTGTGTACCTGACATCAGGAAGTGCTGTAGCATCTGCTGGTTGCAGAATGTGTCTTGCTAAAGTGCGCAGCGTTTTATTCGCATTGCTAAAGTAAGGTGTCAGTACCCATCTAGTCATACTTCGAGTTCCCCATTGATGCGGTGGATTTGGTGGAGAGATCTTTTTGAGATCAATAGTGCCGACGTGATCACTCAATTTGGTGCTGATTTCGTGAGCTCGCTGCCATGTGGTAGTGGGGATGCCCCACTGAGCAGTCTCACTCAATCTCTGTAGTTGTTCTGTGGTGGTACCTAATGATTGAAAAGTTGGTAGTGGTGTTGGGGGGATTTCATCAACTATCGTGACGATCTCTCTCAGAGCTGCTCTTGGAGAACGGTACCTATTGATAGCAGCATCTTGATCAGGATACCCCAAGCTAACGCCGACTACGATGTCTTCTTTTGTGGGATCAATATTCAATCGGTAAGCGACCTGGTCTCTGATATTCCACCAAGCACCTTGGATGCAGGCCGCCAAACCTTGTGATTGTGCTGCTAGGCATAGGTGGGCAAGGTAAATACCAATATCCACCAGTCCATTGGTTCCAGTAATCTTGGGAACAGTAATGATCAGCCCTACTGGAGCACCAAAGAATGTATAGTTTCTTACAAAACTTTTGGATCGAGCTGCTTGTAGTTGCTGCTTATCTAGTCCTCCTGGCAATGTTGCTGTTTCCAGTCCTTTAGCGACTTCAATTCGTCGTGCTTTGAGATAACTCGATTCGCTCGTATCTCCATGTGGCGGCAAGTCGCGACTATACCAGCTAGGGCCTTGTTGTTGATGAGGCAAAAGCGCTGCTTCGAATTCGCGTTTCTGGGGGCCTTGCAATAGATAGATTTTTGCTGGTTGTGTATTGCCAGAAGTAGGTGCTCGTTGTGCGATTTCAAGTACTGTCTGGAGGTATCGCTTGGTCCAGATAGGCGCGACATGAATAGCGTTCTAGTAATGCCTTATTCAATTCCAGTTTAAAGGGACCCTGTTCATTCTGCTCTTTCATGAATGCTTATTCGATGGGTAATTTTATCTGTTCTTACCTTTTTTGACAATGCACATTGTTATTGGGATGTTTTTCAGTCGTTTGAAAACAGTTTTGACTTGTATCCTATCTGTACTTGGTACGATGCTTTGTAGATGAATTCTTAGATAGCTTTTCGATGTTGATCGAGTATTGGAGGCTACTACCTGTACTTGAGGTGAACATTGTGGGATCTGGAAATAATTGTTTACTGCTATCGAAGTCATCTGCAAAAACTCGTTATCGAGGTGCTTTCCCTTTGCTGCTCAAATGCGTGCTATACTCTTAGATACATTTGGTTACCTTGCATTTATGAAAAGCACTGCGAAGCTCAAGATTCTTTTTGTCGGTTCTGAAGCAATCCCATTTGTGAAGATTGGAGGATTGGGGGAATTTCTTTATTCATTGCCTCGTGCTCTCTGTGAGCTTGGGCACGATGCTCGAGTGATGATACCGAAGTATTCTACAATTGATACCGAGAAGCTTCAGTTGAGCACGGTGATTGATTCGCTCTTGGTGCCAAATGCGGGGCTGCAAGATATCATCTGTAATGTGAAGATGTATGCTAGTGGCGATCCTTTGGATCCGGTCAGTTACTTTCTTGAGAACCAGGAATATTACGAGCAACGTGGTAGTGTCTATGGGTATGATGACGATGCTACTCGGTGGGCTTTGCTTGCTCGAGGGACATTAGCTTTTATCCAGCAGTACAAAGAGTGGCAACCGGACATTATCGTTGCTAATGATTGGCAAGGGGGCTTGATTCCCAACTACATGAAGCGTGAGTATCAGGATGATCCAGTGATTGGCAAGATTGCTTCAGTATTTGTGATCCACAATCTCTACTATCAGGGGATGTTTGATCACCATCACAGTAGTGAAGTGGATTATGACGATGGCAAGTCAGCGATACCACCGATAGGGGATGCTCGACTATTGAAGACAAATTTCATGGCTCGCGGGATTCGCTTTGCCGATGTGATTAGCACGGTGTCACCAAACTACGCTCGTGAGATCACTACGCCTGAGTATGGGGAGAAGCTGGATGGTCTTTTGC
>JAGNZB010000065.1 GCA_017984655.1 Candidatus Altimarinota bacterium | reverse complement strand
AGGATGCGATGCAGTTTTATACTGCAATTTTTCATGGTACTGGTATCAGTGACATTGATCGTTATGGGGCCAATGAAAAACCTGACCAGGAAGGGGCTGTGCGCCATGCTCAGTTTACGCTCAAGGCGCAAGTATTTGCTGCTATGGATAGTGCCTATCAGCACCAGTTTAGTTTCAATGAGGCCATTTCGCTGATGATCATGTGTCAGACACAAGAAGAGATTGACTACTATTGGGACAAGCTCAATCAAGGTGGTGATCCCAAAGCCCAACAATGTGGCTGGCTCAAGGATCAATTTGGTATTTCATGGCAAGTAGCACCAGCACTACTACAAGAGATGCTGAAAAGTACTGATCAGGCACAAGTAGAACGGGTTACCAATGCTTTCTTACAAATGAAAAAATTCGATCTAGCAAAGCTCAAGCAAGTTTATGAAGGCAAAGCATAAATGTTTTGTCAGAAATATTTCCTTTGTCTCTTTATCTTATGAAAGCAACTACCAAGTTCACCAACATTGATGACTATATCCAGAGTTTTCCTGCCCCTGTTCAGCAGCTTTTGCAGATGATGCGGAAGACAATTCACGCTGCTGTACCCCAGGCGGTCGAAGCAATTGCCTACATGATGCCCACCTTCAAGCTTAATGGTAAGAACCTCGTTCACTTTGCAGGATATGAACATCACATTGGTTTTTATCCCATCCCCAGCGGCATGACCGCTTTCAAAAAAGAACTCGCTCCCTACAAACAAGGCAAAGGCTCAGTCCAGTTCCCTTTGACCGAGCCCATTCCCTACGACCTGGTGAGAAAAATTGTGCTGTTTCGAGTACAAGAGCAAGGATAGGTCACTATGCTAGTTGCTTCGAATAGGCAGCGCAGCTTGGCCATGCCAATAAAAATCCAAGCCCGTATCGAGAATCATAGTTCACCTGTTGGCACAGGATTGACAGTCTTACGAACCATGATAGGCTGCTTTCTTGAGTTACATTACTAGTATGAAGCAGGGAGATGCTAGGGGCATCGGACTATTATCAGGCAATCATCAGTATATTGGCAATCCAGAGTATCGAGCAGTCTTGGATAGGATGCAGCGTACTGGTGCTTGTATCTTTTGTGCTGAACAGTTGGCTCGTAGTGATAGTCGAATCAAGCTAACGGAAAAAGTCGCCGGTTGGGGAGTATTTCCTAATACCTGGCCGTACAAGGGCAATGATGGTGAGGAGGTGGCTCGCCATTGGGTGCTGACTGGACCTGAGCATGTTGGTGGATTAGAAAGCTTGTCTGGTGTTGATTTCGTTGCCTTGCTGCGGAATGTAATGCGTTGGGTGTTGATGGAAGGGCAAGCTCCCAGTGGCATTTTTGGTATGCGCTACGGCACTGACACCTCACTGTCTGGGGTGACACTGGCTCACTTACATGCCCACGCTATTATGCCCAAGCCGGGAAAGCATCGTGACCCAGTACAACCAGACTGGCCAGTAGACTTCGTCACCCAAAAAGGTGGTTGGACCATTGGTTCAGTACAGGAGCATGCGAGAGTCAAAGGAAAAGATGGTCGTCCAGCAGCAAAGCATTGGTTATTGGAAGCTCCACGACATGTTACTAGCTTTAGAAAGCTGGATCTTTGTAGTGCTACTACTTTTGTGCATGATGTCATGCCTTGGGTAATCCAAGATGGTGGGGCCTCTTCTGGTGGTTTAGTGATTCCTTATACACCTCGGTTCAAATCTGGGTGGGCACAACCCTTGCTAGCACATGTTGTCGTTCCTCATCTCGATCCAGATCTTCCTGGAAAAGCCCTGCATGTCAATTTTGCGCACACAATTGGCGGTGGGCAAACAGTTCATTTTCCCGTTGGTTAATAATGTAACTCAACTTTCGGATCTGCTACACTGCTGCCAATTGGTAATATCTGTTTATGGATCAGCCTTCATCCTCTTCCGTTAGCTTCTCGGTTTCAGATCAAGAAAAAGAGTATTGTCGACAGCGTGGTATTCCATTGCCAACCAAAGCTCCTTATGAACGGTTGCGGGAGCTGCTGGGGTTTTATAATTCTATTTTTCTTTACAATAGTACTTGTGCCCTGACGGGGAAGGCGATGTTGAGTATTGTCCCTCCGACCAAGAACTTCAAAGTGTATGATATTGCGGTGTGGATGGATGATACTGCTTGGGATCCATTAGCGTATGGTCGTGATTTTGACTTCTCGCGACCATTCTTTGAGCAGTTTGAAGCATTGATGCGAGAGGTGCCAGTGCCTAGCCGCTCGGTGGTGCTCTCGACAATGGAAAATAGTGACTACACCAATGGGATTAGCAATGCAAAGAATTGTTATCTGATTTTCGATAGCAATATGAGTGAGGACTGCTACTTCTGTTATCAGATGAACAATGTCAAAAATGTGATCGATAGTATCGACATCAATGACTGTGAGTTGTGCTATGGCTGTAAGCATCTCAAAAACTGCTACAATGTCCGTTTTGCTGATAGCTGTGAGCATGCTTCTGACTCTACTTTTATCTTCAACTGTCGCAGTGTGCAAAACTGTTTTGGTTGTACCAACCTGACCAATAAGCAGTACTGTTTTTACAATCAGCAACTCACCAAAGAAGACTATGAAGCTAGAGTAGCTGCGATTGATTTACGTAGTGCCCAGGTGTTGCAAGTAGAAAAAGCCAAGTTTGAGAAGTTCAAAAAACAAGCATTTATCAAGGATCTTGCTGGCCAATCAAATGAGAACTGTACTGGTAATTTTTTGTATGAATGTCGAAACTGTGACCATACATTCTTCTCTACCCAGGCTGAAGACTGTGAATACAGTATCCGGGCCAACCGAGGCAAGAATTGTTTCGTCTATGCCATCTTTGGTATCAATGTTGAGCTGATCTACAACTCAGTCGTCTGTGGCAACAATGTCTACAATCTCCAGTTTTGTTATGGGTGCTTCGTCAATGTCAGAGACCTAGAATACTGTATGCATGTCGGCCATGGTGCTAGTGATTGTTTTGCTTCAATTGGTCTCAGAAAAAAGCAGTATTGTGTTTTGAATAAACAGTATTCCAAGGAAGCCTATTTTGAGTTGGTTGCCAAGGTCAAAGATCATATGCGCCAGACGGGTGAATATGGTCAGTTCTTTCCCAAGCATTTCTCATCATTCTACTACAACAAATCAGAAGCGATCAATTTCTTCTCTCTCACCAAGGCAGAAGCTCTAGCACAAGGATATAGTTGGGAAGATGAGGTAGTAGAGCCATTCGAAACCACTTTCACTATCCCTGACAGTATCGCTGACGTTCCTGACACGATCACGAGCGAAGTACTCAAGTGTGAACTGACTGGCAAGAAGTATCGGGTGATCAAGCAAGAGCTGGACCTCTATCGTCGGTGGCAAGTACCAATCCCCAGAATTGCTCCACTAGAGAGATTGAAGCTGTCATGCCAGGTCCTCTCACTCCGTCATCCTGGGTTTAATGCTCAAAAATGTGTGCTAAGAGTGGTAGAAGATGTGAAGCAGATGAGGTACAACTAAGGTTGTATTCAAACTGGTTTCAATATGTATGAAAAAAAAGATGTCCAAAATGCACACATGCTGCTTTAAAACGGAATGGTCATTACGCTAATGGACGACAACGGTGGTACTGTTCTTTTTGCAAACATTCGTCTTCACACACCAATGCTGCTGTACGAAATAAGAATCTCTTTATTTGGTTTCAGCGTTGGCTATTGCAAGGCTATACGATTCGACAACTTCACCAGCTGAGCGGTTATAGTGCGAGTACGTTGCGACGAATAATAGACCTGTTTTTGTCACAATCTCCACCAGAAGTCGTTCCCTGTGCTCAGTATAAGCATGTTATCTTCGATGGGAGTTTTGTGTACAAGAGAGTTATCTCCATTGTTGTACTTATTGATGCAGATTCAGGTATACCAATTCGCTGTGCCTATAATGTTAAAGAGAATTCAGAACCTGCACTACTGACATTCTTCATGTCACTACAACACCAAGGTTTTTACCCGAGAAGTTGTACTACAGATGGTAATCCACGTGTCATAAAAGTACTGAAACAGCTCTGGCCAGATATGCAGTTACAACGCTGCCTTGTGCATGTACAACGACAGGGATTGATGTGGTGCAGAGTGCATCCTAAGACTGTGATGGCCCGTCGTTTGCGAGAGTTGTTCGTGAAGCTTTTATTCGTTCGTAGTGATGGAGAGAAGGAACGATGGCGTGAATGTTTTATGGCATGGGAGGAAAAGTACGCAGCTGCCTTACGAGGACAAGTACATGGTTGGGTAATGACTGATCTTAAGAGTGCATATAGGATGCTCAAAAATGCTTCACCGTACTTATTCGAGTATCTTTCTTGTCCTGAAATTCCCGCAACAACAAACCGTGCTGAAGGCTTTTTTAGTCATGTAAAGCGAGCATACAAAAGACATGCTGGATTAGCACTGCGTCAACGTGAGTCGTTTATTCGGTGGTTCATTCACTTTCAACAACACTAAAAAGCACACATTTTTGACTATTAGACCCATCCTGAACGCAGTGAAGGATCCTGCTGAGTATCTCGGTTTTTACTCGCACTTTATATAGAATCAATAGCTTCTATGCCCACGTCACCCATTGCTACTGAGCACGAACATTATTGTCATGATAGTACTAATTTCCCCCTCGAGAAGTTTTTGCAGCGCGGTAGTGGTAATGGTCGTAGGATACTGATACTCGGTGAAGCACCGGCTCCGAATGGCTGGAGGAAGTCGGGTAAGGCTTTTTATCGAATTGATGGCAAACTCTTACCTACCGGCAAGAATCTCAATCTTTTGTTGGCAGAGTATCAAGTCAGTGTTGAGACTTGCGCGTTTACAGAGTTGGTAAAATGTTTTGTTGGCAATGATAGAAAGCAATTATCCTCTTGCGGTGAAAAGTGTTGGTTGGTGTTTCTGAAGCAGTTACAGTTGCTGAATACTAACCTGATTATTTCATTGGGTGTAAAGACGCTGGAGATTTTTAATAACCAATCAGGCTACCACTTGGAAATGGGAGTGATCTCAGAGGTAAAACTCGATGGTAAACAGTATCGCTTCTTACCAATCTATCATCCTTCTACTATCAACCCATTTAACCATCAGAAGAATCAAGCAATCTTTGAGCACTTAAGTGTCCTTGCTTAAGGAAACCTAAACAATGCTTGTAAGCGACGGTTATTACGACTGTCGAAGCATTCTCTTGGAATCGCGATCTTGTGGGTTCGATAGAACTGTAGCTCTTTCTTTTGTAACTTGTAAGCTCGTTTTGTTGTGGGATCTTCTAGAACCTGATCACAGATACTATCGGGTGTCTCAGCAAGAGCATCAGCTAGAGTGAATGGAGTTGCTGTCGTAGGATACAGCTTTTGCCCATCCCAATGTACATGCAGTTCCTTAGCACCACTCTCATCAAGTGGGAAATAGTCTTGGGCTACAGTATCACTATAGGGGAAGTCGCTCATTGCCATCGGAAAGAACTGGCCATATTCACCAGTAGATTTCATGTGAGCAATAATCTTGGGCAGAAGCTCTTCGTACTCGGCCTGTGAGTACTGTTTGTTCAAAATACAGTATGAAGCTCGACGGGGAAAACCAATACTGCCAAACATATACTCAGAATGGAAGACATAGGCGCAGTATTGGCTATTTTTCAATCCCGGAGACATATAACAGCATTGACAGTGATATGGCCCTTTGCTCATGGCAAAACAGCGATACAACAACTCTCCATCAAAAATAAAAGCAGCACTGCAGCAATCACGGCAGTTCTGTAGATTGAATGAATGTTCTATTGTGTGACAGTTTTTTGCTATGTAGCTAGTATGACAGCTTTTGCAGTTCTCCAAGTAAGCGCCATCGCACTCCTCACAACTGGTCACAGACTGATACTGATAGTCTGTTGTTTGTTTTAGTGCTTCAAAACGGTCTTTTGCTGCTAATAATTCTGAATACTTGTCTGTATGAATCTGGGCCACTTTTTCTAGATACTCTTCCTTAGAGTATTGCACATTCCAGAGACAATACTGCTGGTGTTCGAGGCCAACACAACCAAAACAATCGCTACAGCTACGGCAGCCATAGAGAAAGCTTGAGTCACGACAGCTGAATGAATGCTGTGACCACTTTGTTTGGTAGCAATCATGACAGTTGATACATTCGTAACATAATTCACAATTGATCACATAGGTACAGTCCACACAGTCACGTGAGGAATAGACTTTGTTTCCGTACCAACAGCCCTGACTATTGAGACAATTGAATGTGTAGTAGCAGTCTTTGACATTGACATTGATATTCACATACGGACTATTCTCAGCATTGAGTACCAATTGTCCTTCACGCGGCACCAGGTTGGAGAGTTCCAGAAACTGCTCAAAAAAAGGTCTGCTAAAGTCGTAGGGACGTCCATATTGAAAGGGATCGTTGTTCTCACTGAGCCATTCATCTGGAGCAAAGACGGGGAAGACTGTATTGGGACGGTGAATACTGACAATCTCCTTACCACTGAGACTACTCCGTCGGCTGTGGAGGGTAGTTTCATTACGAAAAGCAAACATCTCTCGCAAGCGTTCTTGAGGAGAAATCTCAGCGAGAGGAATGCCTCTTTGCTCACAGTAACTTTGTTCTAGGTCCGTAATCTGAAAAGAAAGTCCGCTACGTTTACAAATCTGATTCATGGATTTCAGGTTACTGAGCGATGATGAGGGGATTATAAATTACAAATTACAAATTATAAATGGGGACGGCTGCCAATTGGTAATTAGGAAGGCTCTAGACTAGCAGACGGAGAGATTTAAGGTGCTTTTTGAGGATAGTACCAAGTTCCTGTTCGAGGGTGAAGGATTCTTTGCTATATCGCCATTCGCATTCTTTGAGATGCAGTGCGAATTTG
>JAGNZB010000064.1 GCA_017984655.1 Candidatus Altimarinota bacterium | reverse complement strand
AGGCAGTAGCACGAGAAAACCCATAAAGTTTTTGAACCTGAGGAATAGTCAGATGAGGATGTTGATACACCATCAAATAAAACAAGGCCTCATGTTCGTTGAGACCCAATCTCTCCAATAATTTGAGAATATGGTGACGTAGCTTCATAAAGAAATCAGATACATCATAGTACAACAACCAAAACAGCAGTCAATAACGCTAATGATAAGCGCAATCAACTGATCCTCTAGCTGCAACCAAACGAGGGCAAGGAACAGCATGATTGTCTCTGATATAGATAAGAGTCCCCCTTTGAGAAGCTCGACCATAAGATACTGAATCCAGGACGCTACAATATGACTCAACTAGATCTCACGGATCTGTGGACATCGATGTCTCTTCAACTAGGCCGAAGCCCAATGGTTGACAACTTAAATAAATAGAAATATAGTAACACTTCAATAAATTCCTATGAAACAACTTCAACAACAACCAGTCCATACAACATCGCTCCCAACACCACGGACACCAGCACACCCAATTGCCAACTTCGATCAGGCAAATGATATGATCAGATCACTAAGATTGCCAGGCGCTCAGCCAGGACAATTACTAAATAGACTAACACGAGTTCTGCTTGAGTCAGCTCAACGTGAGGCCCACATGAGCCGAAACAGTGTCCGCATGACTTTAACAGCTACAGAACACTTCGGTAATCGCTGTATTGAGCTGGGTGAATATCGAGCATTTGCTAACCAAACTGGTGCCAGATTCGAGATTACCCAAATTGTAAAAAAGCACAGCTAGTTTAGTACACCACAGGCAGCTCCAGCATATTCGTCGTATAGCTGGGTGACTTATAGGCCTGACGCATATTCCAGTCCGGTTTGCTCGCTCCTTGGACAGCAAACCGGACCTTTTCGCGTCCAAAACGCTGATTGATCGCAGCAATAGCTTGTTGCAATTGTGCATGCTGAGCCTTCGATTCAGGAGCAGCTTCAAACAGCGATTGCTGATACTGCTGAGCTGACTCAATCCCATGCAAGAATATACCGGCCTTTTGATACGCATATCCTGGCTTGAACATCACTCGAGTCAGTTGCAATGCCTGCTTGATCAGCACCTGAACATCAGCACTAGCAGGAAAAGCCACAAATTGTGAACCAGAATAATACTGAGTCCTCTCGGAAAACCGATTGGTGCGCATAAACAGACTAAGACCACTAGCAGTAGAGCTTTGGTGATGCAGCTTCTGCCAAGCGCGAAAGGTATAGCTAGCGACCGCTTCTTCCATAGCAGTGGCAGTAGTAATCAGCTGACCAAAACCACGAGTATACATGATCCCTTTCTTCGGCTTGAGCATCATCTCGATTGGCAAGCAAGCAGTGCCTTGTAGTTCCAATACGATCCGCTCCCCGAGCACTGACAACAGTTTCCGAATACGATGCAGCGGCAACAGCTTGAGCTGATAGGCGGTCATGATATCCAAGGCTTTGAGTTGATTAGCAAGTCCCCTACCAATTCCCCAGATCGACTCTACCGGTAGTTGCTCCAGAAACTGATCCAACTGAGTAGTCGACCAAGTAGTAAAACTACAACAACCACCAGGCTGTTTTTTGGCAACATGATTAGCTATCTTTGCCAGAGTCTTGGTGCTAGCCACACCAATTGAAACAGGAATCCCCGTCCACTGCTGCACCGTGCTACGGATTTTTTGTAAGTACTGATCAAGCTCATCCGCAGGGACCATGCTCAGGTCCACAAAAGCTTCATCGATAGAATACCGCTCCACTCCAAGTGAGAACTGTTCCAAGGTCTGCATCACTCGCTCCGACAAGTCCCCATAGAGAGCATAGTTGGATGAACGAACTGCCACCTGATGAAGCCGGAGCTGGTCTTTGATTTTGAAATAGGGAGCACCCATAGGAATATTGAGCTGCTTCGCTTCAGCACTACGAGCAATAATGCAGCCATCATTGTTCGACAAAATCACCACAGGACGATCAGTCAGTGTAGGATCAAATACTTTCTCACAAGAAGCATAGAAATTATTGCAATCAATCAAAGCGACCACAGAAGCATGCTTCATATTATGGTACTAGTTTTCTGACGACACCAGTGACCACTCCCCACAATAAAAAGTCACTAGCAGCAGTGAGGACAATATCCGCATACTGATCATTGGCAGCATGCAGTATCGTCCGTCCATCAAATTGCTGCCAGTACTTCACAATCAGCCCCCCATCAAGAGCTCCCACCACTATCTGATTGTGCATCGGTTGCAATGACCGATCAATAATCACAATATCATGGTCATGAATTCCTGCTTGCATCATAGAATCCCCCTGCACTCGAGCCAATACTGTTGCAGGTGTATTGGTAATCAAATAGCGATGCAGATCCAGAGACTGCTCCAGATAATCGGCAGCAGGGCTAGGGAAACCAGCACTGACAGGATGGGATAAGAACGCGACAGTAGACATAAGGTGAGTTTACACACACCAACATACTATGCGGCCCAGACACTGCCAAGGTGAGTAAACTGATATTCAAATCGCTCAAAATCATTTACGATACAGCCGTCTTTAGTTCTGTCTTTTGTGACTGCCAAGAAATCCAAACCAATCGGCCGAGAAGCCTTTGTCGCTTACTACCAAACCACCTTTGGCGACGAAGCAACCTTGGCGCAGATACTCAGTCAGCACTCCCAACCAATCGTCCGCTTTGCGCCCAAAAACCAAACGCAACTCGCGCAGCAATGGCAAGCAGCTGACCTCCCTTGGCACCCCTTATCATGGTGCAATGACGCTGTACGCTGGCCTACAGACATGCCAGCAGGTACCACCCTTCCAGGACATGATCAACATTTATTTTATCTCCAAAATGCTTCTTCATTACTACCGGTCTTAGCACTAGCTCCACAACCAGGCGAGACCATCCTCGACGCCTGCGCTGCTCCTGGAGGCAAAGGACTGTACATCGCCGAGCAGATCAACTATCAAGGCACATTGATTCTCAACGACAGTTCACCAACACGTAGTCAAAGGATCCAAAGAATTTTCGAAGAACAGCAAGTCCCCCCTTGCTACCAAATCACCAAAGGCAATGCCGCCACTATCTTCCGCCAGCATCCAGAACACTTCGACCGCATTCTGCTCGACGCTCCTTGTTCATCAGAAAAGCATGTCTGGCAATCAACAGAACATCTCAAACAATGGTCATATGGTCGGATCCGACGCCTAGCACAACAACAATACGCACTACTCTCCGGTCTCTGGCGAGCCCTCAAACCAGGTGGCCGCTTGGTTTATTCCACCTGCGCCCTCAATCAAGAAGAGAATGAATTGGTGATCGACAAGTTCCTCAAAAAATACAGCGACACAGTCAGCATCATCGACTATCCCAAAACATTGCCGGGCTACCAAACCAATTCAGCTTACGGACGAATCAGTATGGACTCACTCAGCAACGACAATCTCGACCCCATGTTCATCGCTATCCTAGAAAAGACCCCCTCACAAAAAAGCATCTCTCAGGGTGAGAAAGATTAAAATCAGATTAATTATTAAAACAACTCGGCGAAAAACACCAAAACATCAGAAAGCTTTAATCCAATTTTAATCAAAAAAAGGGAAATACTCACCTAGCAGATTTCAGAAACATCAGTAAAATATACTCGATTTATCTACCCGCATGTCCCACCTACAAGAAGGTCAGAGAGAAGCAGCCCCACAAGAAACACTATCAGAAACACGAAGAACAATTGATAAAGCCTTGGCAGCAGGAGCCTATGATAGATATGTTGCTGACATGCAAATGCAACGCCAAGCAGTGCTGGATTATGAATCCTGGTGTTACGGCAGCAATAGGCAACACGACGCAATGTTACAACGCGTCTCTACTCAGAATCGTTGGAGACAACTAGAAAGAGATGGAATCAAAATTGGCGCACGATTCAAGCATCCACGAAGTGCAGAGACCTGGAGGGTAACAAAGATTGACCAATATGCTGTTGCCACACTTCAACTGGAAGGAGGCACCCGAGAGTCCCCCCACCTCATCGGCATGGAACTCATAGAAGATTAATCTTCTATATAAAAATCACAAGTTCACTTTTAAGGAACTAGGCCTTCATCCCAGTTCCTTTTTTGAGTAGATACAGATTGAGACCAATGAGCCCAACTGTCATCAATAAAAGGACCCCAATACTAAACACAATCGAAACATCAGCGACACCATAGAAACCGTAGCGAAATCCATCGATCAGATACAAAATCGGATTGAAACGAGCGATCGTTTGCCATGGCTCTGAGAAATCTTTGATCGAATAGAACACACCTCCGAGATAAGAAAGTGGCGTCAGCACAAAAGTACTAAAGACACTGATATCATCAAACTTAGTAGCAAAGATCGCATTGGTCAGACCTGCCAAAGCAAAGACAAGAGCGGTCAACGACATAAACAACAACACTATCCAAGGATGCTCGACCGTCGGCAAAGTAAACACCGCAGAGATCGCGAGGACAATCAAACCAACCAACACACCACGCAACATACCACCGATCACATAACCAGCAGTGATGATCCAATTGGGTGTGGGTGAAACCAAAAGCTCCTCAATACATTTCTGAAACTTCGAACCAAAGAATGAACTAACCACATTGGCAAAAGCACTATTGATCACCGCCATCATTACCAAACCCGGCACGATAAATGCCATGTACGACACCCCACCAATATCACCGACACGTGAACCAATGAAGGTCCCAAAGATGACAAAATATAATGTCTGATTGATTACTGGTGGCAACAATGTCTGAGACCAAATCCGCATAAAACGTGAGACCTCTTTGCGAACAATTGTATAGAAAGCAATCCAAGATGCGTAGAAATTCATAAATCAGTCAATTAGTTTTTTACCAGATCCAGAAAGAAACTTTCCAGACGATTGCTCTTGGGACGAATATCTACCACAGACGCACCATGCTTCTTGACCAGCTCGACTACTTCAGTAATAGTCACAGGAGGTGTCACATCGATCTCCCACTCATGACCATCAATGTGCCGAAACGAACTAGGAGCATCCGTCAATGTCTTGTCAGTAGTGAGCTGAAAAGTCTGGGTCCCAACCGACAGCAACACCGCTTTGACCGTATCCAGCTTAAGCAAATCTCCCTGACGAAGCACAGCCACATTGCGACACAATTGTTCCACCTCTTCGAGATAGTGTGTCGTCAACAATATAGTGGTACCGGCTTGATTAAGCTTGATCAAATAATCCCACATCCCCCGACGCAGCTCGACATCAACCCCAGCTGTCGGTTCATCGAGAACGAGAATCTTGGGCTCATGAATCAACCCACGGGCGATCATCAAACGACGCTTCATACCACCAGACAAAGTACGCGACGCAACCTCACGCTTCTCCCACAGGTCGAGAGCTTTGAGAATCTTCTCAGCACGAGGCAGTGCTACTTTGCGAGGGATGCCATAGTACCCAGCCTGACTGACGATAATATCAAGAACTTTTTCAAAAATGTTGAAATTAAATTCTTGTGGCACCACACCAATCTGCAGCTTTACCAAATCCAAATTACGATCGAGATCATGACCAAGCACCGTTACCTGACCAGCAGTTTTGTTGACGAGGCCAGTGAGAATACCAATGATCGTAGTCTTACCCGCACCGTTCGGTCCCAAGAGAGCAAAGAAGTCACCCTCTTTGATAGAGAAAGACACGCCCTTGAGCGCTTGATGCCCATTGGCATAAGTCTTCTTCAAGTCTTTGATAACAATAGCATCCATAAAAATAATTATGATTCTTGACTAGCTTTGATAAACATTGGGCGAGCTGCCATCAGTCCCATATAACGCACAACCTCAGCATAAGGGCTGAAATCAAAATTTACAAAATGACCGTAATGCAAAGCTGGAATGATATTCACATCGGCCACTGAAAATTCACCGCCCACCATAAAATCTTTTCCTTTGAGATAAGTATCCAGTACAGGCATGAAGCGCTGTAACTTTTCCAAAGCCTGAGCAGTCACTTTTTCATCAACAACATTCTTGAACTTCAACTCAGCAATATCACCAAAATAACGGTTGATAGTGACAAGAGCCCAGATACTCCACTGCATAATCAATGCATGATTTTCAGCTGTGGTGCCAAGCAATTGTGGAGCATACTTAGTCGCCAAGTAATCATTGATTGCGACTGATTCAGTGAGCACGAAGTCACCATCAACTAATACAGGCACTTGCCCATTGGGATTGAGGGCCAAGAAAGCAGGCTGCTTGTGTTCCTGAGATTGCATGTCGAGTGAGACAGTCTCATAAGGCACATTGATCTCAGCAAGCATCCAGTGATTCCGAAATGCTGTCCCACGACGACCACCATAAATTTTGATCATATAGCAATGAAAATAGTTACTTAATTTTCTATAGCATCATCGCACAAATGTCAAAAAGAGAATAGGCCCCGCCCACTCTCTTTTGATCGACTAACAGAAACAAACATGTCTCACTACTAACTAAAAATATAATAAAGGAATCCCCATCCGCCTCCAAAAACTGCAGCAATCACCAACGCAATCAGTAGTTTTTTCATAAAAAGATAAATTAAAAACTAAACGATCAGCCCACACCGTACAGAGAAAACAGAGAAGAAGCAAACCCGGAGGGGGAATTACAAATTATAAATTACAAATTACAAATTAGGGACGGCTGCTAATTAAGAATGAGGAATTGGGAGCACTCACATGCCCCTAATCGCCATCAGGCTTTCCATTCACGTTGACCTTCACCTTTCCTTTTATGGTCCCTTCCTTATTCCTCATCCTCATTCTCCCTTTCCGTCATCCTGGGTCTAATAGTCAAAAATGTGTGCTTTTTAGTGTTGTTGAAAGTGAATGAACCACCTAATAAACGACTCACGTTGACGTAATGCTAATCCAGCATGTCTTTTGTATGCTCGTTTT
>JAGNZB010000063.1 GCA_017984655.1 Candidatus Altimarinota bacterium | reverse complement strand
CCATTGAACGCATTTGGGGCATGATGAAAGGTATTCTCAGAACCATTCATCATGGTGTTTCCAAGCGGTATCGTCAGCTCTACATCTAACAATTCATCTTTAAATTTGAACATGAACATTCCCACAATCTCTTCAACCTCACCCTCTCAAAGTTATTTTCTCCAACCTATTGTTTAATTTAACCCAAAAAAGCACCCCAGACTTGGTCTTCTGAGGTGCTCTTCTTGTATCAAACCTTGAGGATGACTTATGGAGTGACTTTGAATGGTACTGGCATGCTGCTGCTCATGTATTGAGGGAGGACACCGTTCCATTTGTCGATCCATAATTTCTGGAGGATTTTGTCATCCAGTGCTTCTTGCTGTAGTCGTTGTGATTCTGCTTGTCCCTTGGCAATATTGATCGCAGCCTGGGCTTCTTGTGCTGCTTGCTTGGCAACATACTCAGCACGCTTAGAGTTCTGCTCTGCTACCTGCTTTTGTTCAATTGCTTTGTTGAAATCATCAGAGAAATCGATATTGACGATCGAGAGATTGTCCAAAATCAAATGCTGGATCAGGAGTGACTGGGCAAGTTCGCGCTCGATTGTCGACTTTAGCTCTTGGCGCTTGGTGATCAGTTCTTCGGCATTGTAGCCTGCAGTGACAGCTTTGACTTCTTCAGCGACACGAGAGGAGACGATCCTTTCGAATACTTCGTCAACATTACCGATATTGCGGTAAACATCACTCACTCTGTCTGGCAGGAGATGCCAGTTGATAGCGATCTCGACATTGACCTCTTGCAGATCTTTGGATGCAGCATTGGCTTCCACATCATTTTTGAGAACACGAGCTGAGACTTGCTCTACTTTTTGCACAAATGGTATCAACCAATGCAAACCTTCATTGAGCACGACTGGTTGCACTTGTCCCCAATTCATCACCACGCCCTTTTGCCCAGGACCAACAATGGTAAACGTCGAGAGTACAGTCACGAGTACCACTATACCAATCACAATTGCTACACCATGCATGAACCGGAAGCGAAATTGTTCTGCCATAAAATAAAAAGTAAATTAGTAAGAGTACATTACTGAGCTGCTTGTTGAAGTGCCGCAATATCGATCTTTTTCATCTGCATCATTGCCATCATCACTTTTTTCGCTTTCTCAGGGTCCTGCTGACCAAGTAGCTGACTGAGATTGCTGGGGATGATCTGCCATGAGAGACCGAATTTGTCTTTGAGCCAACCACACTGCTCTGCACTAGGATCAGCGGAGAGCTTTCTCCACAATTGATCAATCTCCTCCTGATTCTCACAACTAACGAAGAATGAGATCGCTGGGGTGAATTGGTAGTGAGGACCACCATTGAGAGCGAAAAACTCTTGGCCCTCGAGGGTAAATGTCGCCGACATTACCGACCCTGCCGGCGCTGGACCACCCTCACCATAACGAGTGACTGTGCCAGCCTTAGCATTCTTGAACACTGACGTATAAAACTGCATTGCTTCCTCTGCCTGATCATTGAACCACAAAAACGGGGTGATCTTTTGCATGTGTTAAGAAGTTTAATCAACACCCAGTAGTTAATCATGCCCCGTCTTCCCTAGCAACAGGCTACCAACTATGGCAAGAATCTTTTGAATATGTCGACAGCTTCGTCCATATCTTTGTTCTCAATAATAAAAGCCACTTCAGTCAGTGTCGACACGATTTCAAGTAGATTGATTCTACGCATGGCAAGCGTACTGACAAAAGCATAGAGCACATTGGGGATGACAACATAGTCAATACCAAATCGGAGAGTGATAGCTACTGCGTCAGTAAACTTGGACTTGGGCTGATAGGGAATCAAGGCTTCGATTACTTTCATGTTTTCATTGGGAGCAACAATGGCAATCTCTGCTAAAGCTTCTGAAATCACAAAGAAGTCTCGGTCGCTTCTAGCGATACTGGCTTGTGACAAGATCGCAATTAGTTTGGACGTCTTTTCGTAATTCACCACCGTCAGTCCGGATTTCACGATCAGGGTCTCGATGATCACGGTTGGAATAAGCTCAGGCACAGATGCAAGTGATTTGCTCAGCCGTGACAATGCCATCACAATACTGCCAACTTTGACAGGCTTCTTCGCGCGATTCTCGATGGACGGTTGGATCAAGCTAGCATAAGCATGCAGATTGAGTGTGTGAGTACGTAGGCTCTCTAAGTGGACATAATCAGCACTAATTAATTCTTTGACCACCTCAGCAATGTTGATCATCGATCACTTTCAATTTGTGATAAATGTAACAATTAATCAGTTCTGTCACAAGTGATGAGAAAATTAACAGCTCAGATTTTGTATGATTGGATGCAGCTGTCTTTACCAATTCTATGTCCACCTATACTCAGCTCAAATACTACGATGACTCTTATCAGTTTGACGACACGGCCAAAGTGCTTGCTGTTTTCCCCCAAGAAAATGGCTCGCAAGCTGTGATCCTTGATCAGACGATCATGTATCCCCAAGGAGGAGGACAACCATATGATACCGGCACGATTTCGCAAGATGACACTGTCTTCGTCGTTACCGATGTCCGCTACAAAGATGGTCAAGTCTACCATATCGGACACTTTACCAATGGAACACTCAAGCCGGAGGAGGCTGCAGTCCATGTTGATGAGCCCCGACGAAGATTACATGCGCGGATTCATACTGCTGGCCATCTCGTCGATGATGCTCTCTACGATCTTGGCTACAAGATGACCCCACTCAAAGGCTATCACTTTCCCGATGATCCCTATGTGGAATATCAAAATGAATTATCAGGAGACCTGGTAGCCATCGCTCAACAAATCGAAATCAAGATCAACGCACTGATTGCAACCAACTTTGCAGTACGTAGTGAGATTGTCCATTCTATTGCTGAACTCAAAGGTAAGTGCCCCTATCTCCCGCCACATATCCCTGAAGGTAAGCCGATCAGAATTATTTATGCATCAAGCGACACCAAGGGACAAACTTGTGGTGGCACTCATGTGAAATACTTACAGGAAATCGGCACGGTCAGAATTCCAAAAATCAAGGTCAAGAAAGGCACCACCAGAGTGAGTTATTTAGTCACATAATACTTACCAACAAGCACAATACTTGGTATACTGGAGTGAACACTCCACATCTCCGAGTTTCAACAAAAACAAAATTCAAACCACATCATGCCGCAAACTATCCCACCACTCCTAGCAGAAAGACTACGTACCAATACTACGCATCGTCCCGACAGGCAGTGGCGGAAACCGAAATTTATCCACAAGCTTGCGATCAGTGCATTCAGGCTCCGCAAGCACGCTCAAAACATTCAGCAAAAGCATGCCACTCAGAAAGCTGCTCTGATGCCAACAGTAATTGCCAGACACCAGTCATTGCTTCTAAAAAAGTTGGGGGACAATAATGAAGCTCTGCAGGTGCAAAAAGTCAGAAATCTAGACATCGCAGCAAAGAGTATTGACCGTATTGTGATTCAGCCAGGACAGACTTTCTCCTACTGGTACAGCATCAAAAGACCGCAGAAAAAACATGGCTATGTCGACGGCATGTTGCTTTCACAAGGCAAAGTGATTGCTGGTATTGGTGGTGGTCTCTGCCAACTCAGCAACTTACTTTACTGGCTGTGTCTTCATGGTCCATTTGAAATTGTAGAGCGATCGCATCATTCATACGACGTCTTTCCTGACTCAGGGAGAGTATTACCATTTGGCAGTGGGGCCACAGTTTTTTACAACTATGTCGATCTCGTCGTCAGAAACACATCGACTGAACCACAACAATTGCATATCTGGCTCACTGACCGCCATCTCAAGGGACAGATTCTCAGCACTACACCGGCCTCAAATAAGTTCAGTGTACGCGAAGAGAATCATTACTTCGTCCACTGGCACGAACATTGGTACCGCTACAATGAACTCTATCGTGATTATCTCGATCGAGGAAAGTTGGTAAAGAGTGAATTAATCACAACAAACCTTGCTCCGGTACTGTACCCAGTCTCCAAATCAGAACTACTCGCAAAACAATATCAGGTACTGGAGATTTAATGAATTGTTTGGCTTTCCTCTACTAGCAATGATGTACTGAAGACCTCATTTCACGACCCCAATTTCCAATAGTATGTTTGGCCCTTACTTTAAAACTTCATATGTCTCGACGAAGTGATCGTGTTGCCCAAGCTAAACATCCTAGTGACGGAAGAACAACGGGAAAAGCATTTTCTACTAGCTCCTTGGATACAGCAATCAATGCCATTGCAGAGCGTCTAGCAACTGAGCCTTCACGAATACGAGAAGCCCTTAGCAAAGTGCTCCAGCCCTATATCAATATCTATAGCATCGATGTTAGTGCTGCAGAAAGAAGGGATACAGAAGGCTTTCGCGTTGAGATGAATATTATTCTCGTCAATGTAGGATATGCGAGAAAGGCACCACAAGAGAGATTTGAACTAGAATCTACACGTCCAGGCAAAACTCCTCAAGTGGCGCTACTTTAGTGGGAGCTTCGGTAACGAGTTCAAATCCAACTAAGACTGCTTTTGAAACCGTAAGACTTCACCATCAGCAGTCTTTACTTTCTCTAAGAAATTTGTCAGTGGTCGTACCCAAGTAAAGTACGGTGCATACAAGGCCTGGTAACACACGCACACTTCTTCTGAGCTCTCCAGAAATGCGATACTAACTATCTTGTAGTGGCGATCGGTGTGCTTGTAGTGACTATAGATCGCACCGACAGCAACTTGCGCCTGGGCTTTTGCTAATTCTTCCTGCAAGAGATTTGTATCTTTCATAGAATACTATAGTTTGGATACTGTCACCGTATGAGAAGCTTGCTTCTCCGTCAACTTCAGCTACTTCATCACCTCCGTATCAGTGCTTTACACCTTTTCATTTCTCAATAGTACGGCCCAAATCCAAGCTGGACTGCTCCGGCCAGCACAAAAGACTGTTCTCAGTGAAGCCAATCTCGATAGCTATCTCCGAGTAGTAGTCCGAGATCAGCCGCAGCACATTATCGGACTGGGGATCTATACCGGCAAGGATCAAGAAGCGATCAGAATTGAGACCACTGCCAAGAACCAATTCCGCAATATGACGATCGAGAGTACAGCCGATGTGGAAGATACCATTGCACAATCATCTTTTTTGACACCAATTGCGGGCACCAAAATCGCTACTAGTATGGGCAACTCTTGGTGCAATCTGATCAGCTGGAAGATCATGCGCATTATCAAGGATAGTAGCTTGCACTCCCAATTCACCTTTCTGCACATCCCCAAGACTTTTCCACAATTACAAGCAACAGCGATTATCAACCAAATGATCGAAGCAGCTCAGCTCTAGCACTACAGTGCATTATTTTCTGTAGTAAAAGCCACTTTGTCATGCTCATTTACTTCCACCACCGTCATGTTTGTGACACTATTTCTGTACTTAACAAACTCCCATGCCAAATGCAGTCGACATGATGATGATACAGTCAATAATGTTGGGTCGTATCTTAGCACCAATTCTAGTGATTATTGGGCTTGCACTGCTCTTCAATCCCACGATGATTCGCAACATGCTCGATGAGGTAGCCAAAGGCAAACAATATCTAGCCTTGTTCATGACTGGCTTCTTCACATTGGTTCTCGGTGTACTAATGGTCGGTGCTCACAATGTCTGGGTGTGGAACTGGACATTGATTATCACCCTGCTCAGCTGGGCAACATTGATCAAAGGTGTGAGTTTGATGTTGGTTCCAAGACTCAGCGCTTCAGTCACTCAATCAGTCAAAAACAGTACTGGACTGATGGTCTTGGCTGGATTGTTCAATATTATCCTTGGTCTAGTCCTCGTCTACTTCAGCTACTACGCTGTGCCAGCATATGCTGTGATGATGTAAGTATTAGTTTCTAGAAAATACCAAAGCAGGTAGGGAATTCCCTACCTGCTTTTTTGTGCCGTACTGCCACAGCATCAGCCAAGCACCATAGTTCCAAAAGGATGACAATCAGGAAATGGTGAGCAAAGTTTGTCGCTGATGAGTGGAAGTGCTTATAGTAAGACTACTAAGCAGCTAGTGATATGCATACTCCGTACGCTCAAGACTTCGCACAATTTCTCAAACACACCAATGAGAAACCAGTATTGTTGGATCGAATCAAACACTTACTGGGAGAACGAGCCCAGCTGAGCTCAGTGCTCGACATTGGTGCTGGTGACGGATTATTAGCAAAACCATTGGCACAACTAGTTGGTGGTTATACAGCCATCGAGAAGAATCCCGATCATGCAGAACAATTAAGAGCAGCTAATCTCGAGACCATTGAGTCCACATTTCCCTGTCCGATCTCTGGTCAGTATGATCTAGTTTTGTTGTCACATGTGATTTCTTACCGCACCAACAACTGGGAAGACATCTTACCACCCGCAGTCGAGGCGCTGGCCCCCGAAGGCAAGCTAGTGATCATCACCTATCGTAGTAGTGATGACGACTGGAACCAGCTACGCACTACCATTGGCATGACTGCAGAGACTAGTCCATTTTCAGAACGGTTTGACGACATGGTTACCTTCCTTCAGACGCAAGGAACAGTACGAATAGAACCTATCACAACCACAGTGGACACTGACACGGTCGATGACATGATTGCAAGTTTGGCCTTTGTTGCCAGTAATGGCCTTCCAGAAACAAAATCCCAGTTTCTAGCTCAAACTCAAACACTTACAACGCTATTGGAGACACGCTACAAGAAAGCCGGTCACTACAGCTTTCCATTTCAACACACGATGATTGTTCTTGCCTAATAGAAAAGACCTTATTCATGTACTTACAGTGCATAATTGATTTTCATTTTTAGTTCGCTTACTATACTAATGTCACCATGAGAGGCCACGCAAAAGGTTCCGTCCTGAGCTAAATGCCTCTTTTTATTTTGTGTATGATATCGGGATGATCAAGGAAATAGATAGACGACATGAAGTGTCTCAATAATGCTGAGAATTGTTTTCTATTGGGAATAATGATCTTGCCTAATTTGTTGCGCTCAAGAAGATATTGATAAAGTGAATAGAAGTCGCCATCTCCACTAATGATGTAAGCTACTTTGAAGTTGTGTAACTCATGCATTACCTGCAGGACTAGTTCTGTATCGCAGTTACCTTTGGTAGTGCCGTCCTTATATTGAAGCGTCGGT
>JAGNZB010000062.1 GCA_017984655.1 Candidatus Altimarinota bacterium | reverse complement strand
GCGTAATTGGGGTGGGCTATTATTCTGCGCAAGATTTTTTGATACATTTGATGAGGGAGTTATTGAGCTTAAGCACTCAAATAATAACTTCCCCCAACTCTTTGTTAAATATAACCATGAATTGGAGAACGATAAAAGCAGGACTTAGGCCATTTACCTCTCACTTCCATATATTCATGAGCGATTCATTCCTGATCCTTTCCTTACGCTCATTCTCAACCTTACCTAAGTCTTCGTCTTAGTCTCAGTCTTCCAACGAGTACGCTAAAAGTAGTCTGTCTAGTAATGACAGTGTTGTAGAAAGACTGAGACTAAGGATAAGACTCGCCCGCCTATGGCGTGCTCGTTGGCGGGTCCGGAAGGTATCGAACCTTCATTGGCGGTTTTGGAGACCGCAGTCCTACCATTGAACGACAGACCCTCGCGCAGAGGAATATAGGAGAAGAGCTGATGCTCGTCAATGTTTATGACCGATACGGACGTTTAGCAGCTCTTTCGCTACTGGCAACTCATACATCACTCCACTGGCTGCATAGTAGAAGCCCATGGCTAGGAGAACAAAACAACCTAGTTCTAACACTACCGTCAATGCTATCCAAGGTAAGAAAAGCCATAGTAAACACAGAATATGGATCACTAGAGCTTGGCGGGCATGGAAACGAACCAAAGGCTCATCTCTCCCCCAAAGACACACAATACTCAGAAGAGGTACATAGCTCAGGGCTGCGATTTTTCTGGTCTCAGTTTCCATAAAAAAGAATATCCTTCTGTAGTATAGCACATTCTGGTATGATGGCTGCGAACTATTTGCTTATTCCTTATGGAAGAAACCACACCACAGCCATTGCCCCCAGAAACCCCTGCAGCACCTCAAACACCTCCACCAGCTGCCGACTTAGCAGCTGAAGCAAAAAAACAATTTGCAGGACTCAAAGAAAAGTTTATGAAGCTGACACTGTTCAAGAAACTCATTGTCGCGAGTGCCGTCGCAGTAGTGATTTTTAGCTTCTTTCCAGCTTATACGTATGGCAGCGCACTCTATACACATTGGGTCAGTAGTTTATTCTCCCCATTAGGCAAATTAGCCTTCTTGCTCAGTCTCATAGTCGGAGCTCTAGTGATGGCACCGTTATTTACCACCAAGCTCCCCACACTACCTTGGTCATATGAGAAAATTACTTTTGTGGGAACAATTGCTACCCTAGCCCTAAGCATTTTCCAACTTCTCAACTACACTTTTGATAATAGTGTTTGGGGAGGACCAGATATGGGATTATTCCTAGTATGTGCCGCCAGTATTCTTATGACTTACAGCGCTTATCATGAACAAAAAAAACCAGTTCAACAAGAAGTCTCTCCCCCAGCAGAAAAATCTATCAGCTAAAGACAAACTCCCCAAGACACGTCAACCAAACCCTAGCAGCGACCTCGGTTTAAAAACTGAACAACCCGACCGAGAGCCTCTGCATAAAAAACAGTTCACTATTGCTCCCGAGCCAAAAGCAAAACCCGCCAAAGGGTGGAGAGCTATCCTCAGCAAAAAGCTGGTCCCCCACGAAAAAGGCTGGAAGCTGTATCTCTGGTACTTCATTGTCACCTGTCTTGGCTTAGCCGTGGCTGGTGCTATTGGAATGTTTGTTTTCATCCTCTTGATTCTCAAAGACTTACCCAGTCCAGAAGAGATCAGCCAAATCAACCTACAATCAAGCACAAAGATTCTCGCTCGTGACGGCACTCTGCTCTACGAAGTGGGCGACGAAGGAGCGCGACGTACTGTCATCAAGTATGATCAGATTCACAGACACATGCTCAATGCCACTATCGCAGTAGAGGATGATGAATTCTTTAGTCACCCAGGATTTGACTGGAAAGGTCTCACCCGTTCTGTACTGATTGATGCTAAAAATATCGTCACCGGCAGCACCTCTCGACAAGGAGGGTCAACAATCACCCAACAACTAGTCAAATTAACCTTTCTCTCACCAGAGAAAACCATAAGAAGAAAGCTGAGTGAGCTGATTCTAGCTGTAGAGCTAGAACAACACTATTCCAAAGAGAAAATCTTGGAGATGTATCTCAATAAGATCTTCTATGGAGCGCAATCTTACGGAGTTGAAGCTGCATCAAAAACCTACTTCAACAAATCAGCCAAAGACCTCACTATTGCTGAGAGCGCAGCATTGGCAGCGATTCCGCAGTCCCCACCTCGTTATTCACCATACAACAACAAAGATGCATTGCTCAAACGACAACAATACATCCTGGGCCGCATGCATGAATTAGGCATGCTCAATGATGCTGAATACACAAAAGCCAAGAATGATGTATTAGTTTTTTCACCATTCAAAGAAACCATCCGGGCTCCACACTTTGTATTCTATGTCCTCCAAGAACTAGAAAA
The DNA here is from genome assembly GCA_017984655.1 of Candidatus Altimarinota bacterium. GTDB lineage: Bacteria > Patescibacteriota > Gracilibacteria > RBG-16-42-10 > RBG-16-42-10 > JAGNZB01. Next base: position 4,926 of record JAGNZB010000062.1, on the reverse strand, counting down.
AACCTATGGCGAACAAATTCGAGGACTCACAGTCTACACTACACTAGACAGCAAACTCCAAGAGAATGCGGAACTAGCAATCAAAGAAGGTGCAGCACGCAACGATAAAATCTATGGTGCCAAGAATGCAGGCCTCATTAGTATTGATCCGAAGACTGGCGAGATCTTAGCCATGGTCGGCTCAAAAGATTACTTCGATGACAGTGTCGACGGCCAAGTGAATGTGATCACCTCAAAACGGCAACCAGGCTCAACATTCAAAGCCTTTACTTACGCAACCCTCTTTACCAAGGGCTTTGGTAGTGGCACGGTGCTCTTCGATGCCAAGACCGACTTCGGCAACAACTACACTCCTTTCAACTACGACGGCAAATTCCGAGGCCCCGTGACAGTGCGCACAGCATTGTCCAACTCACTCAATGTCCCTGCAGTCGCATCTCAATACCTTGCAGGGGTAGAGGATACCCTCTCACTAGTACATAACATGGGTGTAGAATACGTCGACAAAAGCTTGGCTGCTGACAATGGCCTCGCATTGGCCCTTGGTGTTGAAGAGATCACCCCAATCGACATGGTTAGAGCATTCAGCGTATTTGCCAACAATGGTGTCCGCCGTGACACCGGTGCAATTCTAAAAATTACTAATGATCAAGGAGAAGAGATTTGGCAGCGCTCAACTCCAGTAGGTGTAGAAGTCTTGGACCCTCAAGCTGCATTCCTCGTCAATGATATTTTGTCCGACACAGATGCCCGTCCCAGTACTTGGAGCAACCTAGCCATTCCTGGACAGATAGTAGCCGCCAAGACCGGAACATCAATCAACATCGTCAACAATATCAAGCGCCCAAAAGATCTCTGGACCATCGGTTATACCCCAAACATCGTCACTGGTGTCTGGGTAGGCAACAATCAAGGTGACATTCCGACACTGACCGCTGACGGCTTAACTACTGCCGCACCAATCTGGAAGAGCTTCATGACCAAAGCCCTTACCGGTCAAACCAAGCAAGAATTTGAACGACCAGAAGGCATAAAAGAGGTTGCCATTAGTATTAATTCAGGCTTATTACCAAGTGCCACCACACCTAGTGACAAAATCAGGACTGAGTTATTCCCCAGCTACGGTATCCCAAAACTTGTCGAACAGGGATTCCAGTCAGCAAAAGTGGATCAAACCTCAGGGAAGTTAGCTACAGAAGCCTGCCCGGAGAATACGGTACTGTATGTGTACCAAGATCATCACTCACTACTTTATTATGTCCGGCCTGACGACCCAGCTCTTCAACGCTGGGAAGATGCAGTCCGAGCCTGGGCTGCAACCAATCAAAACACTAATGGCCAAGGTGCTTCATCTTCGACTACCTCTGAAGGGACGCCGGTCGTCTATATCGATGATCCAAGCAAGATACCAACTGAAACATGCAACATTGTGCCATCTGCTAGCGTTGGCATTGACATGATCACTCCAGGTGAGGGTGACAAGATTGCCAATGGACCAAATCAAGCTCAGTTTAGTATCAATAATCCACGAGATATCAGTAACATCAGGGCCTACTTTGATAACAAACTGATCAGTGAGTACAGTACAGCTCCTTTTGATAGCTTGAGTTACACAATCCCAGCTACAGCACTAGGATCAGTCCACTCATTACGATTTGTCTTCACACTACAAGACGGTAGACAAGTGAGCGAACAAGTAGGCGTCATCATCTCAGATGACACTGCCAGTCCGACCATCATTCTCAATAGCCCTCGTGAGAACGACGTTCTCAGAGCTGGTGAGAGTTTTGAACTCAATGCCAATGTGACCGATGATAAAACAATCGAGCGCGTTGAATTCTTCTTCGATGGCACCCCGATTATCACGCTCCAAAACAGTCCCTATATCACATCATATGTGATACCTGTAGATGCCAACCAAGGAACACATGAGATCATGGTAAGAGCATTTGATAGCAATGAGAATGTCACACGCTTGAGACGCAAGATAATTGTACAAGGTACATTGGTGAGCGACACCCTGACCACCCCACCAATTCTAAGCCCAACAACTGAAGTCCTCTTGTAATTATCAAGTTAAAAAAAGAGGCAGCTCTCATGATGAGCTGCCTCTTTTGAGTTCATGTACTTATTTCGTTTTTTTTACAGTCGCTGGTTTTTTGGCTTTCTTTACAGGAGCCTTCGCTACTACTTTGGTAGTTTTCTTAGCAGCTACCTTCGCCACTTTTGCTTTTGGCTCAGCTTTTGGTTTACTAGCAGCCTTTGGAGCTGCTTTCTTAGATGCTTTCTTCACAGCCTTGGGCGCTACCTCTGATTCTCCTTGGAGAGCTGCTAGTTCGCTCTCAGTTAGCGTACGATCACGAGAAGACAGAACTGGCATATCTTCCACTGAGACAGCAGTAACCTCTTCAATCACCGCCCCAGGTGGCACAGTAGTCTCATCGGTGACAAAATCCTCGATATCGATCTCCCAGCCGGTTAGTTGAGAGGCAAGTCGGACATTTTGACCATTCTTACCAATAGCCAGAGAACGCTGGTCTTCATTGACATAGACTTTAGCTAGTTTCTGAGACTTGAGTAGCTCAATGCTGATAATCTTCGCTGGTGATAGGGCATTGATCATAAAACGAACTGGATCAGATGACCATTCGATCACATCAATACGCTCGCGACCGAGCTCGTCAGTAACGGCTTGGATACGCACCCCCTTCTGACCAACACAGGCACCAACAGGATCGATTCCCTCTTCCTTCGCTGCTACAGCAACTTTGGTACGCACACCAGGCTCACGCGCAATAGCTTTGACCTCCACGATTCCTTCATTGACTTCAGGAACCTCAAGCTCAAGCAACGCACGAATGAGGTTGGGATGAGAGCGAGAAATCACAATCTGAGGACCTTTCTCATTACGAGCAACCTTTTCCAGCAGCACTTTGAGACGCTGACCATTGTAAAGACGCTCACCAGGAATCTGATGGCCACGTTCCAACAGTACAGTAGCTTTCTCAAGATCAATAAACGCATCACCCTGACGCTCTACTCGCTGCACTTGTGCTGACAATAACTCACCTTCATGATCTTTGTAGAGATTGTAGATCGCTTCACGTTCTGCCTCTCGCACACGTTGGATAATTACTTGCTTTGCAGTCTGAGCAGCAATACGACCATACTCTTTTGGAGTAACTTCGATCTCAATAATATCGCCCACATTGCTATCCTTGAGAATCTTTCTTGCTTGCGCTGGAGTCTTTTCAAAATCAGCATTGGTGACTTCCTCAACTACGGAAAATTGTTGATACACATTGGTCAGACCAGTCTGAGGATCAAAAACAACGCGAAGTTGTTGATCCAAACTACCATAGTCTTTGCGATAAGCCGCACCGAGAGCCGCCTCAATTGCCTCAATAACCAGCTGAGGATCAATATGTTTTTCGTCACAGATCTGGGCGATTGCCGCTGCAAATTTGGATTGCATAAAATAAAAGTTAGAAATCTCTTTGGGTACACTGCCAATAAGCCAGCTTGATCATATACAAGTCTAGCATCAAAAATGTACCGTAATTTCACAAACAATTATATCGAGCATTACGGTACTTGGCAACTTGAGCTCATTTATCACCAAGCTCAAAAGATAAAATGGGCATGAATGCTTTATTTAGCATAGGTTCGTCCTTTCCATGTCACCCCCTTGCCCGTAGCCGTACGATACATAGAATTGACAATGACACACAAGCTAAGAAACATGCTCAGGGGGAATATGACAATACTCCAAATCCCCTGGCGCAAATGGATACTAACCAGTGTCATACAAAGTAAATAGATAAAGCTACTAAAGCCAAATGTCAGCGAAAGTAGCCAGTTATTTGTAGTCAAAGCCCAAATTAGACCGATATAAGGCAGCACAAAAAACAACAAACCCAGAATCACAAAATAGACACCTGCTGCATAATTCCATTTCATCATCGAGAAACTGTTCTTGCTAAAGCCTTCCCAGATTCCAGCAATGTTGTCGTACATATGCACATCATACAGCTTGCTACCGTCACCGTAGCCAATACTATGACCAAGACCTTTGACATGACGCGCCATCAAAACATCCTCAAGCACCTTGTCTTTGACAGTCTCATGCCCACCAATCTCAGTATACAATTCACGGCTAATCAAAATACAGGAACCATTAGCAGCTACTGCTGTAGCATTCTTACTTTTGGTAATAGACCACATTGGCAAGAAGCCGTACAGATAAAAGTAAAATAATGGCAAAAATGCCCGCTCTGCAAAGCTATAATTATCAAACCGAGGGAAGAAAGAAAGAAATTGTAATTTAGAACTCACAGCAGTAGCGATGATCCTACTGATCGCATCAGGGTGCATTGCAATATCACTATCACCAAAAAGCAGCCACTGCCCCTTAGCCGCCTTGCTCAAAATATGACAACCATGATTTTTCCCCACCCAGCCATCAGGCAAATGCGTGCCATGAATCACCTGCACCTGATCATGATCCTTGACCAACCGATCCATAATTACTCCAGTACAATCTGTTGATTGATCATTGTAAATAATCACCTCCAAATGGGGATAATCCTGAGCGATCAGTGAGCGAATACAGCGCTCGATCACCTTTTCTTCATTACGAGCTGGAATCAATACACTGACCAAACCATGATCCACGATCTGCTTTCCCACCACAATTGGTCGCAGCACAAAAATCAAATTGAGGACACAATGGACCAGAATACTAAGAGCAAAGACATCTGTCAGGAGGCTATACCAAAAAAGCATAGAACAAATAAAAAGCAGGCCCATAGTACATCAATTCAGCCAAGATGAGAATCACAAAAGCCATCACTGTACGGCTTCAGAATGCGATCAAACACCAAAACCAAGCAAACCAATGATTACACCAATCACCGCAGCGACACC
>JAGNZB010000061.1 GCA_017984655.1 Candidatus Altimarinota bacterium | reverse complement strand
ACATCCTGCACATTCGAATGCAACAAATAAACGCAGCCCAAACACTCGGTGCTTACTGCAACGAAGCGATTGCTGAAGCTACAGATACGGGCAGCGAAAGTGATAGTGCTTGTTTCCAAGTAGTTTCCAACAGTGCCGACCTCAATCTTGAAAAAGATGTCACTCCAGAAATCGCATTGATTGGAGAAGATATTGTCTTTGAACTCACCGTGACCAATCTTGGGCCAGTGACAAGCACTGGAGCAATCGTCACAGACCTCCTCCCCAGCGAATTAACCTACATCAGCGACGATGGCAATGCCGAAAATGGTAGCTACAACTCCGAGAATGGCCACTGGACACTCCCAGATCTAGAAAACGGCGAGCAAGCCACACTTCACATCACAACCAGAGCTAGTGCACCAGGAGAAATCACCAACACGGCGACCATTACCAAAGGTCAGCTTCAAACAGACAACAATGCAGAGAACGACAGCGCAGAACGCAGTGTAATAATCACACCACCAGTACCAACCGTGCAAAAATGGGTACTGGGCGGCAGCGATGCAACCGAATCAACCGACAATAGTACAGGCCCCCAAATAGCCCCAAACTCACCCCTAACTTATTTTATTGATGTGGCCAACGAAACAACAGTCACCATCACCAACCTTGAGGTCCTAGATCTCCTACCAGAGCCATTGACGACAGATTGGACCTGTACCTATGTCGTCAATACCAGTGAAATCAATGATCACACCGACACCTATAGCGAACCTTGTACCATAGAAGATAACGGCACCATCAATACCGTAACTAGTTTGACTAGCAATGAGGTCTTGCATATCCAATTGAGTGGCCAAGATGCCCCCACAACAGCTGGTACCTATTGCAATCAAGTCAATGTCGCCGCCAATGGATTCACCACCGCAGTTTCAGACCATGCGTGCGTACAAGTAGTGGCAGCAACACCAGCACTGACCATCACCCATACCGCTAGTGCAGGCAGCATCCCTGGAGGACAAACTACCTACACCATCTCAGTCCACAATGCCGGCGGTGCCACAGCGCACAATGTGGTGATTACAGACAATCTGAGCGATGAAATCAACAACCTGATTCCTAGCTGTATCTTATCCGTAGGCCAGATCATCATCAACGATGCTGGTGTATTGAGTCCCGACAGTCCCAATACTATCCAGTGGTTTATTGGAGACATCGAACCAGGGGACACCGTAGCAGTAAGCTTGATTGCCACCATCCGTGACGATATCACTAGTGCTACCAACTGTCAGACAACTGCTATCATCAGTAGTGACAATGCGCCAACTGAGCAAGCAGAAGCCACTATCAGTATTCCAGTGACAACACCAGAGGGAGCGATTATTACAGCCAGCAAAACCAGCCTCAGTCCCACCACAGTCTATGAACCAGGAGACGCTGTCCAATACCGAATTACACTCAATAACAGCGGATTAGCTGCAAGCAGCTTCCTCAGCCTCAGTGATGAGTTACCAAATGCGATGCAACGTTGGCAGAGTATTCAAAGTGTTGTCGGCGCACTAGTCAGCGGAACAGACCTCACCCTCAACAGTATCATCCTACCAGAGCAAAGTACCAATACCATTAGCTACACCGGGATTCTCAAAGATGCCGATGACTTCCCTCTTCGCGATTGGCGTGTCAGTAGTGATGCTACGAAGGACGACAAAGACTTTTACCCAGAAAAAGTAATCAGAACTCGCAGTACTAGCGAAAATGGCCATGATGATGGCATTGCTGCACTCCGACCAGGAGATGATGACTTTCTCTCACTCGGCAATCGTGGTTCTGTAATTATGGCTACCAGTACCAACTCTAAATTACTGGTAGATGGCGATGGTGATGATTTCTGTATCGCTACGGTCAATGCAGACGAAACCACTCGATTGCGTGTCAGTGTAGCGCAAACCAACAACAGCAGCAGCTTCGAAAGAATTCGTGGCAACACCAAGAACTGTTTTGACATCAGTGATGCCGATCTACCTTGGGTGCGCTATCTCAAAATCGAAGACCAGTCTAGCTCAAGTACTGGAGCCAACATCGATGCCGTCTGTCTTTTGCATATTGGCGGCCTAGTTCGAAACACAGCCACATTATCCCAAGTAGGATCCATTCTGAGCACGAACAGTACTGATATTGTAGTCAACTTCACCGACGCATTCGATGATCCATTGACTGCTAGGGATTGCGTCTCAACCAAAATAGCGCAAGCTCGTACTATCGAACTACTACCACCACCTCCAGCTGAACCACTACCAGTACTAGCCATCACTGAAGTTATGCTTCCTAGTACGGGAACACCATTGCTAGCTACATTGCTCATTAGTAGCATCGGTGCGGCATATAGTTGGAAGCGAAGAAAAAACCAAAAACACGCAAAGCGCGAGTAGCTATTTGCTCTCGCCTTTGATTTGTTTCCACTCAGCTTTGAGATCCTTCAACAGTTTCTTGACAGCCTCATCCTTCCATTTTTTGCCCTTGGCATAGAGATCCACAACGTCTTCTACCATTGCATCATACTTCTTCTGCGTGAGCTTTGCCTTGGAACCAAGCTGTTCGATCATGGATAGAATCTGTGCCCGAAGCTCGATATACCCCTGCTCTAGCTCAGCATTGACTTGACCAAAAGTACTGTAGACGATCTCCTGCACCTGAGCTCGGGTTTTCTTGAATTTCTTGGCCGCTTGTTTTGCTTGCTTTGTCAGATCCTTGCGAAGCTCTTTTCCAGACTTGGGAGCAAAAATTAAACCAAGAGTAGCACCAATTGCTGCTGCCACTGCCATACCAAGAGCAGCACTGCCAGTACCAGAATGATCACGTTCTTGCTGTTCAGACATATGCAATAGATTTAAAGTGTCTCTAGAGTACCGATTTCATTCTCAGCTCACAAGTAGTTGGCTTATTTGGCCAAAAGTATTTTTGATTTTATGAGCGGTGCTGCAAGTTCGATCCTTCTCTCTAGCCATAGTTTGACCAAATATTTTGACTACAAATCATTTTGGATTCCTGCCAAATAGATTGCATGATATTCACCTTGTCGAATCAGTCTGAAGGAACTACCTTCTCTACAAGATCTTGTGTTGAGAAAAGTAAACACGCACAAGATATAGCATTAACCTCTTCCTCATGCCCCAAATCATGCAAGTCAAAAAAAGAGACAATACCATTGTCGATTTTGATATCAAAAAGATCAGCAAAGCAATTTTCGGTGCCGCACAATCAGTTGGTGGTCATGACGCTGAAGCAGCGGAGAAACTAGCCGAGTCAGTCGTAGCTGAGCTCAATCAAAAATTCAAATACAGTTCGATCCCATCAGTAGAGGAAGTCCAAGATCTTGTTGAGAAAGTGTTGATCGAAGCAGGACATGCCAAGACAGCAAAAGCATATATCTTGTATCGTGAGCAACGACGCCAAGCCAGAGAAGAGCAAATGGCAATCATGAATGGCTTCACAACAAAGCTACCATTTACCGTCAATGCTTTGCGAGTCATTGCTGGTCGCTATCTTGTTCGAGATGATCAGAAAGGTGAGATCACCGAATCACCTGAAGGCATGTTTCATCGAGTTGCACACACATTGGCTGAAGTAGAACGTCAATATGACAAAGGCGACACTGAAGTAAAACACATCGAGCAACAATTCTGGGATATTCTTAGCTCTTTTGAATTCACACCCGCTGGCCGAACCTTAGCCAATGCTGGCGCACCAACTCCATTGATCGCCAACTGTATTGTCCTCCATATGGAAGACTCTATGAAAGGTATCTTCAAGACCCTTAGTGATGCAGCATTGTTGCAAAAAGCAGGCTCTGGTCTTGGTTTCCCATTCCACCTCCTTCGCCCAGCTGGAGCATTCTGCAAAAGCTCTCGTGGCAGCGCAGGTGGCCCAGTATCATTCCTCCATGTTTACAATGAAGCCTTTGGTGTCATCAAACAACAAGGCCGACATGGTGCCAATATGGCAGTGATGCAAGTAGACCATCCAGATATTCTTGAATTTATTCACTGCAAATCAGTAGAAGGTCGCATCAAGAACTTCAATATCTCAGTCGGTATCACTGATGCCTTTATGAAAGCTGTCAAAGATAACGACCAAACTCCATGGATGTGTCAGTTCAATGGTGAAAAAATGAAACCCCGTCGTGTCTATCGCAACAAAGATATGGTCATCGAAAAAATCGAAGACGAAACCCTGACAGCAAGCGAACTCCTCCATGAAATTGTGACAGCGGCATGGCACAATGGTGAACCTGGCATCGTGTTCTTAGATGAAGTCAATCGCACCAATCCCGTACCAAAATTAGGCCGCATTGAGGCTTGTAACCCATGTGGAGAACAATTCCTTCACGATGGTGATGTATGCAACCTCGGCTCAATCAATCTCGAAAAGTTCGTCACTGATGGATCAATCAACTTTGACCGTCTCAAAGAAGTAACGGCCATCTCTATTCGCCTCTTGGACAACGTCATTGACCAAACCGAGTTTCCAGTTGAGAAGGTCAATCATACTTTCCGTGGCAACCGTCGTATTGGTCTTGGCATCATGGGTTTTGCTGACATGCTTTACCAACTTGGCATCCCTTATAATTCAGAAGAAGGTCTCCGCACCGCTGAAGCAGTGATGAGTACAATTCAGAAAGCAGCTCATGATATGTCACAGGCATTAGCTGAAGAAAAAGGTCTTTTCCCAAACTACGAACTCAGTATCTTCAAAGACAAGGGGATCAAAATGCGCAATGCTGCTCTGACAACTATCGCTCCGACAGGCTCTATCGCCATGATTTATGATGTCTCTAGTGGAGTAGAACCATACTTCGCCCTCTCTTATTACAAACAAAATGTGATGGGAGGCCAAAGTCTCTACTACGGCAACAAACATCTAGAACGAGTATTGAAAGAGCGAGGTATTTACTCTCAAGAACTAATGAAACGTGTCGCAGAGGAAGGCAGCATCCAAAGCATCGAAGAGATCCCAGCCGACATCCGTCGTGTGTTTGTCACTTCTATGGATATCTCAGCTGAGGACCATATCCGTATGCAAGCCGCGTTCCAACGCCACATCGACAATAGCATCTCAAAGACTGTCAACTTCCCCAACTCTGCCACAAAAGAGGATGTGATGAAGGGGTACCTGATGGCGTGGGAATCAGGCTGCAAAGGATGTACCGTGTACCGCGATGGTAGCCGTGAAATTCAGATTCTCAGTGTCAAAGGCAAAGATGCCAAGAAAAACGATCAGACTAGTGAACCAGAAATCAAACTAGAGATCGAAGACATCAAGAGTTTCTCAAAAGCAGAACTCATGAAAAAAGGAATTTGTCCAGAATGTGAAAGCAAGCTAGTCAAAGAAGAAGGCTGTGCCAAGTGCTACAACTGCGCATTCTCAGTTTGCGCCATCTAAATAGTCCAAGCCGACAACAGAACCAAAAGGACCTACACAATCAACTGTGTAGGTCCTTTTTCGGTTCTTTGCAAATAACGAGAGTCCATCGTCTCCTTTATTTTGGCTAGTCCACTTATTTGTGAAGCTCCCCAAAAACCGCTATACCGTAGAATGATTCTAGTTTCGTCAGGTTCATTACCGTCAATCCTCCCGTGAATAAAGACATTTCTCTTTTCTTTGACAGTGACATCACTAGCATTCTGGCGCTTGCTTGCACTCAGGCAGGTCTATTTATCTATCAACATGAGAATAGACTGCGAATCAGCACTGAGAAAGTCGCCACACTAGCAGCAGGCATAGACATCATTGTCGCCATGGACATTTGTGAGGTCACTGAGCACCGAGATGAACTGAAGCAACCAGCTCTGATCATCTACAACGAAAATACAATCCGTAATCCTCCCTTAGCAACCGCCATCGAAACAAGCACGCAACCAACTCAAATCGCCATTGCAATGGATAGCTTTGCTAAAACGATTGGCCATGATTCCTCGTTTAGAGATTATATCGCCCTAGGAGCATTGAGCGCACTGCTTGGCTTACAGCCTGAGCAGTTTTCGCCCTACCTGCAAGGTCAACAAACAAAAGCAGATTGCCTGATTGCCGGATTTGGACACGTCAAAGGCTTGGAGCTGACCAGCCCACTCGAATTCCACACAGAGATATCAGATACGACTCGACTCTATATCAACGGTAGTGACGGCCTCTGCCTGGCACTAAGAAAAGCAGGCGTTCATCAGATCAGTGACGATCAAAACACCCAACTGATTGACACCAGCCTCACCCAGTACCAAATCAGCAGAGCAGCAAATGCCGATGTAATCTTCACCGACACCAGCTTCACTACCACATCCCCAGACAAGCTGATCATTTGCCATTATAGTGACTTTGGCCAAATCGTTCTCACCAGTAAGCTAGGCAATCACTTCATTGCTAGTGATATCTCCAGTCTCTATAGCAGCGTCTACTGGGCATTACTGCAGATGCAAGTAGATCAACAACATCTCAGCATCATCTACGTTGCAGACGAGATCTTAGCCAGTAGCCAAACATTAACCGAGCTCCCACTACCAAATGAACAAGCCATTGCTCCCTACTCTACTCATGGTAGCGAGCGTGGCAGAATCAATATGATTGGTATCGGTACCAATAAGAACATCGCCATCGAAGCCATTCACCTACTCAAACAACAGCAGATCTCAGCCAAATACACGCACTTGAGTCACTGGCAAGAATATGAGCCCGAAATCAAAGCTGATATTGAAAAAGCTGCAATTACCTTCTTTCTTTCGCCCTTACGACAACCCAGCAGTTCTTTTCCCAATGCCACAAGTATCGACATTGGCAACCAAGCTCAAACTAGCGCTACAAAGCTCAGCTCACTTATGATCAAAAAGCTCAAAGAGTCAGGACTCGCATAAACATTTGACGAACTATCCAGATTAACCTACTCTAGCTAGCAAAGTACGGTGCACGACGCCAATCATTTTACAAAAATCACTTCGCCTATTTATTGCAATAGTCAGCATTAGCCCCCTAGTTTTATGGAATTTCCATCCCAGCTTGTCCAAGCGCTCAAAGACACACTCGAGAAAGCAAAGCATATCGTCTTGATTGACCCCTATGGCATTGATGGCGACTCTATCGGTTCGCACCTAGCTTGGAAGCTAGCATTAATACAGAAAGGCAAACAAGTAACCCATGTATGCGTCAATAACGTACCGCCCAAATACGAATTTTTGCCACGGCATCAAGAGATCATCAAACAATTACCACCGCTACACACCATTGATGCCGCCATCCTCTGTGACCAAGGTGAAGGCATGAGTGGACTCAAAGAGCAATTTCAAGCCCTCAAAGACCAATGTCCTGTGA